>NZ_JAPJEE010000009.1:0-174443 GCF_030731885.1 Shewanella sp. ULN5 | reverse complement strand
GCAGGTAGCAATCAAAACACTACAAGGCTTAGTTCGGGAGCCACAAGCATGCTATTAAATTCGTGGGGATCCGTCAGGGTCAGAGTAAACTTTATTCTATTACCTCAAAAGGGCGTCCCATTTTCTTTGGATGGATACTTTTCCCGTTAGTTTTTCTATTTGATCTTGGAATGTGTCGCTACCGATCACCATGCCTTTATTGGTTGCTTGACGAATATCGCTAATCATTTTTGCATCTAATTGATGTTGAAATAAGGCTCGATAAGATGCTTGCCTTGCTTGAGGGTTTTGGCTTTTTGACAGGAAAATTTGATGTGGAGTACAAAGCTCGGAGGTTTCACCTAGGGCGTTGATTTGATAGCTCGACCATATATATTCGGCAGGGTCATTAACCATATTTGCAAAGTGACTTGAGTTAAAGAGTATAGCTGACCATTTTAAGTTTATTCTGACCCTGAGGGATCCGAAAGCTAGCTTGACGTCCTGTCAGGCTCACGCTATTTTCTTCAACGTCCTCAAGTAAAATGGAGCCTGCAGATATAATATCTAAAGCATTAAAAAAGCGAACAGGTTGGTTCGCTTTTTGTTTCCGTCATTCCGGTAATGCTTTTGAGCCGGAATCCAGGTGTTTTCTTTTTGCTGTGTACTTATTTACGACCTGCGGCCACTAACGTCGTTTGTGGTCTGCATCGGCCAAGTCCTGTGATAGAAAGCGAGCCACCGTTCATTGAGCTTTCAATGGCAGCAAACAAACTCAAGCGGAGTGTTTTGTGCGCTTTTTGCGTTAACGGGGGGTGACAAACGATAGGCATTTTGATAAAACGTGTTTCGCATTCATGGCATTTACTCGTGGTAATATTTGTTTGGCGATAAATTTGATCACCAAATGCCATGAATGTTCCTCAGTTTTTAATTTATCTCATTATTTTTATTCATTCTTTTGTGGGGATTCGTCAGACTCTGACCCATTTATCTGACCCCATTTATTCAATGATAATGACTACTTGGCCTCGATAATACTGCGTCAGCCGACACTTTTCGCATGGCTCGAAATAAGGAGTTTGACACCAGTCAACTCCGAGGAGAAAAGCATCGGCTTCCTTGTCTTCTCATCGGCAGTAACGCCATTATCGTGGTAGTAGGCTTCATTTGAAGTTTTAGAATTTAAAAGCGACCGGAAGGTCGCTTTTTTGTTTGGGGAATAAAATTTAAAATTACACTAATGTTAGCATTTTCATACGGGATACATTAAATGTCTAAATATTATCACTGCTTACTAATACCCGTTTAGTTTTTTCTAACAAGTTTACCTGCTTTCTAGATAGGCCTGCTTTACCGTAGCGATAGCATAAATAGTCCGAGATATCTTGTTCATGGGTTGAAATTATCACTTGCCTATCTCTAAGTTCCACCCGAAGTAAATCACTAAACGAGGCAATATTAATTTCATCCATGCATTGGGTAGGATCATCAATGAACACAAATGCAGTCTTTGCATACTTTTTATTCAACGCGAGAAACAACGATAGTGACAATGCACTGATTTGCCCGCTGCTCATCGACAGAATTGCATCATGTTGAGAATCACGCGCGGTAGTAAAGTTCATCGCAGAGGTTTTTCTCTTTGCGTCTGGTGTATCAATAAACACACCTAATCCACTTTGATAATTTTGAAGTAAACGACCACTATATATATGAAAAAGTGACTCCATTTGACCAATTGTTCTATTCATATAGTCAGTTTGTGCATGTTTTAACTGAGTAACTACTTTTTCTAGTTGCTTGTTCAGGTTATTTAAGAGAACTACCTTTCGTGCACAAAAATCAACCTCCTTTTTTCTCTTTATGATCGAATCGTTTATCGCAAAATTGTGCTGTTGTTGAATATAATTTTGTTTTTGCTCGATCAACTCTTCTGACAGTTTCTCTAGTTCGCTGAGTTCAGTAAATTGGCTAACGAAAAAGTTTATCTCTTGATCTGAAATGATCTCATCTTCTTGCTCAAGAGATTGCAAAACTGATTTTTTTACATTCGATACCTGTTCCTCTTGAACTTCTTCTCTATGTTCATAGTGTTTTGGTAGTTCTATATCCAATGAAACCAGTCGCTGTCCAATAGTACTTAATCTCTTTTCTTGATGCACATGCATCATTAATTCAGCGTGCAATTGCCCTTCATATTCATTCCTAGCCTTTTCGAGTACAGGGATATACTTGACTTTTAAAGGACTTATAATGGCTTCAATATTTTGATAACACTGATTGATTTGTTGGCCAATTCCATCTAATTGCTGCTTGAGCTGTCGTGTTTTTGCTTCAATCGACGCAATTAATAGTGTGCTTTCTTTATAATCAAAACCACAAAGTGGGCAATCATGTTCGTCGCTGCTACAAACTTGAAGTAATTTTCCCCGTAGTTGCATCACTTCGGCCTGTTTTTTACTAACGCCTCCATGTTCAAGTTGCAGTTTGTCTTTAACTTGTAAGAGCTTTGTTAACTCATCAGCATATTGAGCGCTAAGGTACGATGAAATAATAGTGTTGTGAGATGAAGATAGCTTTGGTACCTCTACACTTAATGTGATGCATACTTTTTCTAGCTGATCCAGTAGTGCTTTGTTTTTATTTAAGTCCGGTAACCTTATAAAATGATGATACAGCCTGACAGCTAAACCAAATTCGTCACGTTTCGTGAAATCTACTTTTTGTTTATTTCGGATTCTTTTCGCTATTTCCCCTCGGCCAACATAAGTACGTTTTAGCAGATTCATTTGCTCTAAAAGGTCACCTATATTCTTGTAGTTATCTACTGTGAAAGGCAGTTCCAGATCCCATTGAGGAGTGATGTTTAAGTCTGTTAACTTTGTATAGATAATCTGTTTAGAGTCATTTACAGTTAATGTTTGTTGAAGCTCATTTAGTAACGCTATTTGGGTTCTACTTTCATCATCTGCTTCTTTTAATTGTACTTTGGTCTCTTTTTTTAGTTTACTTATTTTATCAATGCGAGCTTCTAGTCCGTCAAGATTAAGAAGATGACTTATTTGGTCTGTTCTTTTTCTATCGTCGCACGCGTCCGGAATAACAATTGATTTGCTATCTTGTTGAAGGTAATTGAGCACTGAAAAGTTATTCAGAAATTTATCACCTAGTCTTTCTGACCAAAACTTTTCCTCATCGCTAACCAACCTAGATTCAGCATCAGCATGCAAGCTCGTTAATTCATATAGCTTAAAGTCATAAAAGCTATTAGGTTTGTTTTTACTCGCATTTAAATCCTCTTTCTTTGCCAATCTCATGACATAGAGGGACTCATCACCCTTTTTAAGCTCCGCTACTATCGAGATATCTTGTTGGCTATAATGGTTTTGATATAAGCTTTTCTCAAAATTCTTGCCTGCAGCGATTTTAAGAACATCATGCCTAGCTACCACCCTTGGAAGCTTGTTGCAAAAGAGAAGTTGTTTCGCATCAAACAAGGAAGTTTTTCCGAAACCATTCGGTCCATCGTAAATGACTAAATCAGATGCGTAACTTTCCTCAAACTCAGTGAATACTTTGAAACCATTAATCTTCAGTTTGTGAATTCGCCATCTTTCCACGAATATGCTCCTTAACTATTGCTTGGTAATTGTTGTCACTGCTCACAAAAAGCCGTTCAAACTCGTTACTCAACTCTAAAACATTTGCATCTTCTAAGTAGTTATCCGCAAGTTTGCAAGGATCGTCTAATTCAGATTCATCGACAGGAACGGATAGAAAAGGTAGCTTAATGAAGATACGGCTAGCAATGCCATACTCAGATTCCACTAAGGGTGATTTTTTATATAAGCGAAATTTACTCTGATCTTTGATCAAAGTAGCAATAGCGTTTATATCCATGTTGTTTAGAAGGTCCATTTCAGCTTTTGAGTAATATAAAACATGCTTTTTAAAGCTATATCCATCCTCTTCGAGGGCAAAAATGTCACTTTCATAATCAACTATATTTGCTAAGCGATCTATCTCGAGCAAAACCAAAACATCCGTATTCTTAGCAAAAGCAGGCTGTTCTTTTAACGCATCGGGTGTGTTGATAAGTACCCACTGATTAAGCTTGCTTGGTGTCATAAGTTTTGTGACCTTAACTACAGCCAAAAATCTTTGGTATTCTTTCGACGTTGCTCTATAAAAAGAAAACCGCTCATCCTCTTGCTTAACTAACTCAAACTGACATGGAGATTGATTGGAGAGTGCTGTTATTATTTTACTGATCATTTATTTCACCACTTGCGTCACGTACAGACACAAACCTCACGTTGTTAATTTTGGTAAATCTATTTTTATCCGTTTCACTGATGTCAGTGAATTTGCTTGCATTATTGGATTGCTCACATAATCTAAATGGAGGACTTGGCATGTCGACAATCAAGTTTTCATAATCATAAAGTACATCCTGCACGATTGGATTACGCCGCATACCTGTTACATTATCTTGAATTTCATCAATATTAATTTTCTGATTGGTGCGTCGAAATTGCATAGAAGTCGGTAGAAAAGCACCCAGATCACTTTTGAAGTAATGCGGTAAGTCCTGTGTGATTCTAATACCTTTAATTTCCGCAATAATATCAAGATACATTTCTACAGAATTCACACTAAAACCTTCCAAAGAAATATTATTTTGATTGGGTACTTTTGAGTAATATAGCCTAGTTAATCTATCTGTATTCATACTAGCTATAAAGTGTCTGCAAGCGAACAAGTCGTTCAAGTCAATACTTTGGTTGTCTTGATGAGACTCTAATAATTTATCGGTTCTTTCTAGGAGCTTGGTTCTAAACCTGAATAATACTGCATCGTAATCACTGTCATGTATTGCTACAGAGTGGAGACAATCCACAATTTCAGTAAAATTGATCGGAATAGAGTCTGCGGCTTCGAATTTATTTATAGATTCATTCTGATTACGATGATGTGCTAGATTCACGCGACTAGCTAAAAGCATTTGCAACTTTGCCAGTTTATGTTCGACAAGTTGTTCTGTAGTTAATAAACGATTATCGGCAAGGTACTGCGTAACAATTTGATTGAGTGCAGTATCGATAAACCCAGTTTCAACAAAGTAACGTTCATCATGATATACATAAAATTGGACTAGAAATTCGCCATTCACAACATTAGCTGCTCTATCAGTAAAATCATCGAGATCTGTTGAAACATGAAACCATCTAATTGTTTTTGAGTTACATTGACTAGATACTTTTGAAGCTTGTTTTAAAGCTGGTTCATAAGCAGAGCGATTGCCACTTTTCATTGCCTTAACTTGATGGATAGATAGAACGGAGCCGACACTATTGTGGATAACAAAATCATCCAGAGTTTCGACTTTCAGACAAAATGCTTCATTGTCCTTTTGCACAAGAAGACGTATTGCGTGATAAAGTGCAACTTTCCCTTGATATACAAATCCACTCCAAGCCGGAATAGCACTACTGTTAGCTATTTGAGACGTGACTAGTGTCAATCTTTTTTTTCCTTAAAGCATATAGTTGAATTAGGAATAAATGAAGTCAAACTAAACCGTTCAATTCTCATCATTTCCCCACCTCACTCTTACTCAAACATCTCTGCGCGACTTGATACACAATCGCATCGACTTGTTGTTGTGTGAGTGCTTGGGTTCGGACGGCTGGTATGGTTTTGACCAGCTGTTTGTGATTTAAGATGGGGAACGGTGGCCTAGTTTGGCTAGTGACGTACCAGCCGGGAAATACCAATACTGGGCTGGAAAACACCTGCTGGCCAGTGGCTTTAGTGAGCCATTGGCTGACCCAAGTGGCTTGTCGGGTTGCTTGTTCTATTGGCTTGGTTTCAGTCCACGATGGGAAGCATAAGAGGCCATCTTTATAAAATAGTTGGTAGTCTTTAACTTGGGTTGCGCTAGTCGATTTACTGTCGCGTTTGCGCTTGTGGCGACCTTTGGTTTCGATGGCGAATACACCATTTTTTCCAATGGCTAAGTGGTCGATGTTAAAGCCGTCGGCTTGTATGTCGTGAAATATTTGATAACCCAAAGCTTGTAAGCCAATTAACTCATTAGCTGTGGCGATTTCTGCGGTATGGCCTAAACGTAGCTTGGTGAGTTTTGAGAAGTTCTTCCATGTTTTATAACCGCAATAAGTTAATCCGATAATTGAGGTTAGGGCAAACAGCCAGGGGAATTTACCTACGGTAATATGTGCTTGAATACTGTTAATAGCAAACGGCAGGCATACAACCAATACGCCCATTAACATGCTGGCTATCAAATTAATTTGCAGATCTTGTATCTCTTGCTGTAAGCCAAATGCGGGTATGCGGATCAGTTGATCACGATCAACAGGCAGCTTTACCGTGGCATCACGATGCTTGAGTAAGACATACATAACTCCTAAGGTGACAAACATGCTCGAAAGCAAAATACCTACAGATAATATACCGGAAGCGAAGCCTGTCATTTTCATCCTTGAGCGTAATGTGATCGAAAATATAGTGTCAATAAAGTTTATTGATCAGAATATTTATAAATCGAATAAGTTAACCTGAAATGCAGCAACAAAGATCAAAGGGGAAGGGCGTTAAGCGGTGAGCTGTGGCTTTGTGTAAACAATAGCGCGGTGGCTATGGTTTCATCCCTGATTTTGATTGCTTCACTTTTGTCGCTTTTACTGCATTAGAGCCTGCATTCCTTGTGTATTCAGACAGTAACCGATTTTGTTTACTGCTATCAATCAATATTTACTGTTTATGTGATAATAAGTGCAAAAATATCATTGCATAAGAATGACTTGTATTAATTTGTATCTAAGAGATATTTTTAGTAAAACACTTGTTTGGCTTGCTGATTGGCTAATTAATATGGTCTCCGTGATTATTAATAGGGCTGAATTGTACTCAGCCCTATTTTGCTGCAGGGTTATAAGCTTCTGGCGAGTTTTATGAATTTATCAATTTCTATGCGGATGCGGGAGTTAGGTGAGATGTCTAACTTATCAATGCCATCTTCTTTGGTGATCCTCGCTATAGTCTTATTTTGCCAATTTGATCTAACTTTCATCTGCGCCTTTTCTACAAAAGCCTCGGCATATTTTACGTCAGCTTCATTACAATATCTTAGCGCTTCCCAGCTGATAGTATAGTAATCAGCATTAGTTTCTTTGTCGGTGTGTTTTACTAAATCGAAGTAATAAGGCATGAAGTCAACTTCATTGTTACCTGTGTAATGTCGGCTCAATAAGAAGTAGACACTCTCTGAATTGACTTCAATGGTTATTTCAGGGTAAATACGCTTGATTTCATCGGCAATATGCTCGAATGCTGAGTAGTCTTGGATGTTATTAAGTACCTGATGTGACGCTTGCAAGATGAGTAAAAGTTCATTGTGCTCACTATCATTGTGAACTTTCGGTTCCAAAGCGATAGTGTTGAAATAAGTTTCAGGAGAGACATCGATTAATTTGATTTGCTTACCGTTTGCCGTTACTGATTCATTGGCTAATGTTTCTAGCAATGAGGCATGGTTGTGTGCCAATAATTTTGCATATTTAGTGAGGTCTTTATCTAATTTTTCAGTATGCTCATCCCACTCACCAAACACATAGGCTTGAATGTCTTTTAATATGCCTTCTTGTCTAGCCGGTAATGCTTCTAATTCTAGTAGCCTTTTAATTGCGGTGACTACCCATGCATCATCTAACTGCACAAAGGCATGATGCATTTGTACGCCGTGATTTTGTTTGTGGCTGTCAGATAAAATGTAATAACGCTGCCAATTCGGATAGTGAGTTTCAGCCCAATCAAAATAAGCGGAAAGCTGACCTGTATGGGCTTTGCTGCCGTCTTTACGTTCAATCAGCATGAGGGTTTTTGTTGCAGCATCTGCGAGCAGTAAATCAATTCTTTTGTTGTCGGTGATCACCAGTTCGCGCATTACGGTAACTTGGTTAAAGCTTTTTACCGATAACTCATATACTTGTGGTAATCCTTTTAGTTGTTCATCAGTTGCACTTTGATAATAAGCTGCGAGTAATGCCTTGATAAAATAGTCTTGCTGTAGGTGCCCCTCATGCGGGGAGAGTAGCCATTGTAAGATGTCCGATTTACGGTTTTCATCAAAACTGACATAACTATCCAGATAAGTGACAGATCTAAATCGCTGGTAAAAGGCGAGGTAATTAGGGTCTTGAAAGAAGTTGTTCAAGTCCGATTTGAGTTTTTGGTATAACGGTTCCATTGATAACCTTTTAATAAGTGTGTCAGAGTAAAATTTTTACAAATTAACTCACAGATCCAATTATTGAGTCTGAAATGCATCAAAAAGATCAAAGTGGGGAGGGCGTTAAGCGGTGAGCTGTGGCTTTGTGTAAACGATAGCGCGGTGGCTATGGTTTCATCCCTGATTTTGATTTGATCACGTGTGTCGTTTGACCGCATTCCCTGTGTGCAAACAATAACCGATGTGAGCGGTTTTATTCAATCTCTATTTACCCTTTTTGTGACAAATAGGCCAAAATATCATTGCATAATAATGACTTGTATCAACGCGTGTCATTTGTCGTTAGCCTAAGTAAATTGCCCTTTGGTTAATCAATTTATCTTTAGCGGCTATTTTTAATGCTAGCTGCGTGGAATTGACTTGCTATAAGCCCAGCTACTGGCGCGTATTCTAGCGAATGTGGTTATTCATCTTGCTTTGGATGCGATTCGTAGGGGCTCATCCATCAAAGATGATAATGGCTTTGGTTAAAGTGGCGTTACTATACTGTTAATCTGTGAATTTACGAGGTTCGTGCGTGTGAGTTCACTCTCTGATTTCATTTTTTGAGGTAATACCCAATGAGCAAAGCAAAAACAATCTTACTTGCGACATCTTTAAGCCTGCTAGCATTAACGGGTACTGCGAATGCAAGCGATTTAACCTGTACTGTGGCAGGTGGTGAAGATATCGTTATGAATAATATTGATATTCTACGCACTAACCAACCTATTGTTAAAATTGATGGTGGTTATAAATCGCCAATTTTAAGCAATATCTATCGCATTGATGGTGTCGATGGCGTCGATATTAGTGATACGCCAACGTATTTATCTTATGAACATTACCCATTGGCTGACCATCAGCTGGCTGCAACGGTTCAGGTTTATGGTAAAGACGCGGTGAAAGGCCTTTGTATTGTAACCGATGAAATGTAAGCCTACTTATTTCTTTGAGGTGTTTAATTGGATCTAACGCCAAATAAATCAGCTGTTAAGGTGGCACTTGCTGTGTCTCTTTCTGTGTGTTGTGCGCTTTGGTTGCAATGGGACAAGCCTTATTGGTCTGGCATGGCGGTGATTGTTATCGCCATGAGTGAGTCACTTGGGCATGCCATCAAAAAAGGTCAGCATCGACTTATTGGTACCAGTGTTGGCATTGTTATTGGATTACTGCTAATTAGTTTTTTATCTCAAGAACGTTTTCTGTTTTTGGCCTCGCTGTGTGCTGTGTTAGTTGTGTGTGTGTTTATGACTAGCGATGAAGAATACGGCGATATCTATCTGACTGTTTTTATCTCTTGCGTTGTGGTTGCCAGTATTGGTGGGTTTGATAGCCAAATCACTTTTAATACTTTATTGTTGCGTTTACAAGAAACCCTATTGGGGGTGGTGGCTTACACGTTGGTTTTTCGTGTGTTATGGCCGTGGGATACCGAAGAGATTTTTTTCTTACTGTTTAGCCAAACTCAACAAAAGTTAATTACCAGCCTTGATGACTTAGGGCATTTTTTAGCGACTGAGCCAGATGAGGGCTTGCTTAAAAAGGCGATTAAAAAGTCAGACCATCGCAATAGTATCAAGAAGTTAAATGAGTATCTTAACGTGCCTTTAAAGGGCAGTTATCAATTACAAAACCAGCATAGGCAGTGGAAAATACGTGTTAAAGCCATGTCTGTTGCCCAATACTATCTGTCATTTATACTGCAAAATATTTCCAGCTCAACACCGTTGATGATCCAGCAACGGCGGTTAAATAAAGCCGTGAATTTTTTAAAAGATGCAGAAAACGATACCCAACCGGCCACCATTAGCACTGAATATATATTGCAGGCTTATGATAATTTGCCGTCAGACGCTAAACCTGAGTTTATGCGCCCCAGAAATTATCGTCTTGATGCGTTAAAAGCATTGAAGGCGTTAAGTATTTTTGTGACGGCGATATTTATGTGGATTTATCTTCCCATTCCAGACAGTTACCTTTTCCCACTCAATGCCGCTATATATGCGGGGTTGTTAGCGACTATGCCCGATCGCGTCCTTAAACACTGGATGTTGGGTTATTTAGGTTTTGGGATATTGTTTATTGCCCAGTACGTATTGATCATGCCTTTGATGACGGAGGTTTGGCAATTAGCCTTATTTTACTTTATTAACACTTTCATTATTTGGCGGGTGGCATCAAAACCACAGTTTGTTATCCACCGACTTATTGGGGGGAATTTAATGATGATGATGACCATGGGCGCCTTACATAGCACCCCAACGTTTGACATTGAAACATCTTTAATCATGCTGATTTACATCATGTTGAGCTTGGTGTTGGTGCAATTTTATACTCGATTATTCAGTAATAAAATCGCACAACTTGGCAATTAATCATGAGTGGGTGTAGGGGCTATTCGTTGTTTTCCCAGCATATAACTTGATTTCTACCCGCTCCTTTAGCTTGGTAGAGGACTTTATCTGCCCTTGCAAGTAAATCGAGGTGTGAGCAAGGCACGCTGCTATAACTTGCGGCTATGCCAATACTAATGGTGATGTTGAATTGGCTTTTTTCAAATTCTATTGTCATAGCGGCAGCTTTTTTACGCAAATTGTCTGCCATTACGCGGGCCTCTTCTAGCGGGATGTGCGGTAAGCTGATGATAAACTCTTCGCCACCAAAACGGCCAATGATAGTCCCATCTTTAAATGTGTTGCGGCATAAGGTGGCAAAGGTTTGTAAAACATGGTCTCCAGCTAGGTGACCTAAACTGTCATTGATGTTTTTGAATAAATCTATGTCTATGATGAGTAATGACAGGGGCTGATTTTGTTGTTGGCAGCTGAGTAAGGCTTTTTTACTCAGCAGAAGACACTGACGTCGATTCAATAAGCCTGTCAGCACATCAGTGGTTGCTAATGCTATTAGTTCTTCTTCATGTTGTTTTCGTTCACTTATGTCAAGCCCAATCCCTTGATACCCTATGGGTTGACCGTCATCGGAAAGTATCAATCTGTCTGTCCATTGAAACCATTTTCTGTTGCCAAGACTGTCAGTACCACTGTGTTCGTGGGTTGAAATAGGATTGTCTGGGGTAATACCTGCAAGATGAATTTTGGCTCTTTCAATGTTTTCAGCATCCATCACATCATAAATACTCATTCCTATGATGTCTTCTGCTTTAGCACCAAAATAATTACATACAGCCGCATTTGCTAGGGTGACTATGCCCTCTGTAGTGTAGCGATATATTAGCGCGGGCATGTCTTCAACAACGGCGCGGTAGAAGGCTTTTTCATTTTGCAGATCTTTTTCAATCTGTTGTTTCGATTTAGATACCAGGATAACAATCAGTATTTCAAGCAAGTTGTTATCCTGATCAAACACCGGGAAGTAACGTAATGATAAGTCGATACTCATTTGCTGGTTTGCTAGCGTTAGCTGCGACATTTGGTCAGCTTGGGTTTGGCTAGCGCGTAACCATGGGGTGTCTTGTGTTGCGGGGGCTAAGGTGTTGATGATATCAAGCCATTGTTTACCATTGAGATAAGTGTCGTGTTCCTGGGAGGATAATGTGGGTAAAAACGACTTAATTAACGTTTCAAGTTCAGCATCAATGGTGCTGATGGCAAAGTGTTTATCCAGCCTTAACATGCCACTTTGTGGAAGTTCGACTAACTTATTAACGTGATTTCTACTGCTGTGCGATGGGATTGCCATAGTCATCCTTCTAAGGGGTACGCTATATTGAAATGCTAGCAAACTCGTTGAGTAAGATTAGATTACAACCACTTAGCAAATAGCACCTTAAGTTGGGGGCCCGTCATTAACGTGCACTTTATTGGTGCAATTGTATTGACTCTATCGGTTAAACACAACCAAACACTGATTAGTATATTTCAAGGCTTATGCTTTGTTAAAACCTTCTAAAGATGAGGCCTTCAGCGAACGTCTCTTTACGGTTATTGTTGATATGCAGTAAGGGGACCTCGCTATTTATGCAGACTTGGATTAATCTTTAAGCATCATCCGGTATAAGGAGTAATACCATGAAAGTCAGCGATATTATGACCCCAAATCCTGTCTGTATTAGCGATGAGGCCAGCTTGAAAGATGCCCATCAATTGATGCAAAGTCGCAATGTGCGTCATTTACCGGTGATTTCAGAAAACACCGGCGAATTTATTGGCATGCTGACCCACAAAAAGATGATCGCCAGTGTGCTAACTATGCTGAATAAGTATGGCCAAGGGGCGCTAGACCGTAAAGAACGCTACACACCAATTGCTGATGTAATGGAAACCCAAGCGCAAAAACTAGCGCTAGATGAGCCGCTTACTGTGGTGGTGCAATATTTTATTGATAACAAGCTAGGTTGTTTACCTGTGATTGATGCGCAAAACAAAGTGCTTGGCATTGTGACCTCATCAGATTTTGTGAAGTTGTGTCAGCGGTTGTTATTAACGCAAAAATAACAATCAAATGATTTAACGCTGCAGCGAATATGCTGTGGCGAAAACTAATGGAATACATGATTAAGCGACTAATAGGGTCGCTTTTTTGTTGGGTATAAAAAGGGGCTAAGCGCATTAGTCACCAGATCTGATACAGATAGGGTGTTTTACGTTGTGCTAAACATCATTTTCTATTAATCAGAAATAATGTTTTAGCAAATCAGGAGTCCACAAAAAAGCCCGAAGTAAAAAACTTCGGGCTTTTTATTTTTATTAGCTTATCGATTACAAAGTGTAACGAACACCAATTGCTATACCGTCTTCTTCTGACATTGACATTCTTGCTTCTTGTGCTTTGTCTGCACTGGTAAAGTCGCTGAAGTCTTTACGGCCTTCTACATACAATACTGTGTTGGTATCCCATACATAGTGTAAGCCAACTACCACAAACTGGCGCTTGAATACGTCGTTAGGGTCAGAATTAAAGTTTGGTTGAATAACATAATCATCACCCGCATCTAAAATGTTGTATGACACAAATGGACGTAAACCGTTGTCAAACTTGTACGAGAATAATGTTTCAACACCATAGGCATCTTTGATTAAGCGGCCTAGGTTATCTGTGTCATGGTTTTCTTGTTTATTGACGTTAGCGGCAGCATATAGGCCATTATTGTCCCAGTTGCCCCAGGTAATACCAGCACCGTAAATTAAGTCGATAGCCGTTGTTTGCTCACCATTACCAAAGGTCACATCAAACTCACCTCGGTTTACACCCGCGGTAAAGGTTAATTTGTCTGTGGCGTTATAGGTTACTGAGCCGCCATAGGTGTAATTAAATTCAACTTGTTGCGCTTCTTTTGCACCGCCAATGAACTCTTGCTCACAGTCAGATTGGCTTATTTCTTCGGTTGTATCACAAGTATAGAAGCTGCTGTTTTTAAGCTGAGTTTGAAGAGCGAAGCTGACGTCGCCAAAGCTGTTGCGGTATTGAACGGTTTTGTCGCCGCGACCGACACCATTTACTGCACCATCATCTTTGTTATAAGTGTATACACCGGCGGCATTACCATCCCACACAAAGCCGTAGTTGGTATTATAAACCACATCGTACCAAGCACCCCATTGCTTACCTATGGTTAATGAGCCATAGCTGTCATGTTCAAGCCCAACATAACCTAAACGGTTATAAAAGAACTCATCTTGTACTGATTCAAAGCGGTTGTTATAAACAATATCGCTGTTACCAACAGGGTTAACGCCCCACTCTAATTTAGTAAACGCTTTCCAGCCATCAGTAAGCTCACGATTAAAACCGAAGTTAATACGTGACGCACCATTAACAACTTCAGTTTCGCCCTGAGTATTAATGATACGGGCATCAACAAAACCGCCAATTTCTACTGCGTTTTTATCATCCTTGTAAATTTCAATTGCCGATACTGTTGGCGCAATAAAAAGTGCTGAAAGTGTGGTGGCTATGAGTGTCTTTTTCATTGGGGGTTTTAACCTTTTAGTTTGAGTCTGTAAGCTGTATCTCATTGTTTTATGCTTACTTGAGTTACGTACGAGATTAGCAAAAGATTATCAATCCCTCAAAGATAAAAGACACTATAACAGCTGATTAACATCAAATTTTCTAACTATTTAACCGATGATGTACAGAGTTAAATGCTAAAAACATACGATTCAAACAGACAATGAACAAATATTACATTGGGTTAACATCGGTTTTTTGTTTTAATAGCTTTATGATGACAAGTAAAATGGAGTAAAAATGATATTAGCTTGCCCCCATTGCGATACGTTAAATCGCGTGCCTCAAGAGCGCCTTGAGCAACAACCCACTTGTGGTAAGTGTAAGCAGCGCCTTTTTATTGGCGAGCCAATTGATCTTACCTCCGCTAATTTTAGCTACCATGCCAATAAATCAGAACTGCCTTTGATTGTGGATTTTTGGGCGAGTTGGTGTGGACCTTGTAAAAGTTTTGCCCCAGTCTTTTCTCAGGCTGCTCAAAAGTGGGAACCCACATTTCGCTTCGGTAAACTCAATACTGAAGAGCAACAAGCAATAGCGGCTCAATTTAATATTCGCTCTATTCCAACCTTAATGGTCTTCAAGCAAGGCAAAATAATTGCACAGCAATCAGGTGCCATGCCAGCATCATCATTCAACCAATGGCTAGAGTCAGTAAAATAGGCTTTTAGGTTTTTGATAGGTCAATATTGAAGTAATAAAACGCGATAATAAGATGTCGCGTTTTGTTATGGCGAATCTAGTTCAGGCTAGTCATTCTCGCTGTGGCCGTAACTTAATACTCGAGTAATTTGCCACTTATCGTTAACCTTGTGCCAAACCATCACAAACTTAGCTTTACCTTCACATTCACTCGTCTTATTTTGACAAAAAATATGCACCCCTTCAGTGATGGCGCCAAAGTCCTTAATCGAATGTACGTTGAAAGTCCCCTCAACCAGTTTACGGCTGTAATGACCACATGCATTGTTTTTGGTGTTGGCTATCATACTGTCACGGTTCCAGGTGACACCGCCATTATCGTGATAGAACTCAACATCAGATGCAAAAAAACTAGCATGTTTTTCCAGCTCATCCGGACTTTGACAACGATTAAATGATTCAAATACCGCTGTATCTAAGGCTTTCATTTTGTTAGCAAATATTAACTCATCAGCAACTGAAGTCATTGAGACAAATACTAATAAAACTAAGGCGAGCTTGGTCATCTTTTTCGATTCCTAGAGTCGAGAGCAAACAGGGTGCATGATAACGCTTTGATCAAGCAAGTTGAAATTTCATTAATATAGTACAGATGTAGACATAGTATAAATATCGTTATTTACCATTATCTTAAACTATCGATTTTACTACGCTAAGCCACTCTATTTCTGCCTAAGTGCTTGGCTTGATAAAGTTTTGTATCGGCTTGTGATAACGCATCAGATAGTGTCATTCCTGCTTCAAATTTGGCTATACCTATACTTAAAGTTATGGACAATATCTGATCTTCAAATTTGAATTTATGTTGACTGATTTTTACTCGAATAGATTCCGCTAACGCTAATGCTTCGGCTAATTCTTTGGCTTCAACTATGACACAAAATTCTTCCCCACCTATTCTGAAAGTAGAGTGGTGATTAGCGATAAGGCGAATTTGGGAAGCGCATTCTTTAAGAATAATATCCCCAGCTTCATGGCCATAGTTGTCATTTATTTCTTTAAAGTAATCAAGATCTAATAACAATATATACATCGAAACATTAGGTTTTTCCGACATTTCTTGGAACTGTTTTGTTAAACCCAAACGGTTATAGCTTTGGGTGAGAGGGTCAAGCAAGGCTAACTCTTGTAACTCTCTTTCTGAGTTCTCTCTGTTCGTTTCATATACATAAGATACGATCCACACAATAAGATAACTGCATACAAAATTAATCAGCATAGATGGGAACATCACTTCTGACTTTACGCTGATATCGAACACTGAAAACACCAGCAAAATACTGGTAGGAATAGCGGCTGTTTTTTTACCCAGTATAAGAAAATACAGCAAAGGGATAACCAGCACCCAGCAAAACCGAAAGCTGTTTAAGTCTGCGATATAAACAGCAAAAATAATCAATGCTGTAAGGCTATAAACGTATAGATGCACTTGCCAAAGTTGATGAAGTTCGTTTAAAGCACGATGCATTACGATAAGCGATAGCAAAGAGTACATTAGCTGAAAAGTCGCTAACACTGGGTTGCTGGTTTCTCTAAATAAGTTAAATAGACCTAAAAATAAGCCAATAATACTCAATACACAGCAGGTGCCTATTAACACTTTCTTTCTAAGCCGGTAGGTTTTATCTAACTCAATCCTATGCATAGCACTTCCATATCAAATTAATTTACATCATGTTCTTTTATCATAGCGTTATTTGGAACAACGAGTAATAAACATAAACATTAGACTTCATTGTTCAACCTTGAATCTGGGTCATTATTTGATGTTCACACTATGGCTTAGCCAATTCACTTTAATCGTTACACCATTATGGTGACTAACGCTTACCGTCCAGGTTTCAACGATTAGGTTATTTCAATAACGCTACAATTTCACGAAAGAATTCAATCGTTTCATGTTTAGAGATTAAGCTGTCTTGAAAGCCTAAATCAGCGCTATTTTTGACTATCACGATATTGTGTTTTTGATTGATGTAAATATATTGCCCATACACCCCAACACAAAAAAACTCTCCAGCTTCAGCTTCGGGGGGAAGCCATATTTGATAGCCATAACCCAGTTTATCAGCCTGCGGTTGCAGGTAGTCGGCTTGGGCTGTGGTGGCGGCTTTTATCCAATCAGCAGACACAATTTGTTGTCCATTGTACAAGCCATTGTTTAATAATAAACGGCCAAAGCGGGCATAGTCGCGGGTGGTCATATTCAAGCCACCTAAAGCAAAAGCCACGCCTTGAGAATCAGTTAACCAATAGGCATCGTCTTCCATGCCAAGCTGGCTCCACAGGGTGTTTTGTAACAATTCGACTAGCGACTGACCTGATACGCGCCTGACTATCATGCCTATCACATGGGTGTCCATACTGACATAGTGGAAGGTTTTGCCTGGTGTTGATTCATTAACAAGCTCGCTGGTCATCTGATCTAACGAACCGCCAATCGCTAAAACGCGGCCCATTTTATTGATATCAGAATAAAAGTCTTGGTAATCTTCATTCCACTTTACGCCTGAGGACATTTGCAAAACCTGTTTTACTTTTACCTTGGCATAACCCGAATTAGCCAGTTCTGGCAGGTAAAAATCGACAGGTTGCTCGATATCAATTTTGCCCGCATCTACCTGCATACCAAATAATATCGATACAAATGATTTTGCCATTGACCAGGAGATGCGTTTGTCATCGCTATGGGTGCCTAAAAAGTATTGTTCGTAGCTAATTTGGTCGTCTTTTAACACTAACAATGCAGTGGTGGCTCGGCGGGTTAAAAAGGCTTGGGTATTGGTCGATTGGTTTTTGTAAATAAATGATGCAGGTAAGGGATGCAAGTTGCTTTTAAACACATAAGGCGTGCCTTGTTGTTCAATTGTTTTATTAAAAAATACCGTTTTCATCTGGGAAAAGTTGTTGACGATTAATGCTTTATCAAACAGGGTGATGACGCTGTATAAACGGTTAACGGTCTGCCAATTAAATGCAATGAGTAGGGCGAAAACGATCACAATGCTGATTAGCGCAACTTTGATGTACTTTAACCAAGTAGGCATCGAGATTTCCCAATAGATAAATTAATGTATGTTCAGTAACCTAGGGTCTGTTGATCTTTCAAGGTTGTTTTTGCAGCGAATTGTTGGCCAATTATACAAGGCAGAGGCTTGGCTGTGTAGTTATTCTACATAATAAGCCGATAACGAAGTAAAAATGGCCAACAAACGCTGTCCGAAGGATTCGGCTAAAAACGAATTACGCTTTGTTGAGTGAACTTTGCTTAGATTGCTAGGCTTCACTCCACTCGCCGCGCTTAATTCGTTTTTATCTCGAACAAAATTCCACCAGCAAAGATCAACAGACCCTAGCGTTATACCTCAGATAAATCAATTCATTCATCGTATGGTTCACTATTGAAGGGGGTTAATTGTGTTATCTAAAATGGTCGTTAATGTTGAGCTGCATACTTCATCAAATTAATATAGTTGTCGACATAGTAGATATGGCTATTCAAGGCTAAAAAATCCACTAACTCTTCATGAGCTTGAGCCGTTACCGATAAGTAGTCTCCGCCTACACCATGAAAAATAATATTCACTAATAAAGTGTCACTGGGTTGCTGCTGAATATATTCGATAAGCTGTTTACCCGTTTCACCTGCGGGATATAGGATTGGCGTAAAACGAGGGTCAAGGCCATGACCTTTGATGGCAACAAAAAGGTGCCAGACGTTATCAAGGTATGGTTGGCCTTCAATTAGCAAATCACCGCAGGGCACGGTATAAGTCCGTTCCGTTTTGCCATCAAGGGTGGTTAAAAAAGCATTTGCCTGTTCGAGCTCCATCACCATCAGCTTGACGGTATAGCGGTCAAGATTGTGTGCCTGTTGCACCCACTCTCGGTTAGGTAATGAAGCGCTACAAGGGTGATTAACACTATGGTTACCAAGCTCATGACCATTCAAAACTGCGGCTTGCCATTCAGCTTTTCGTTGTAGTAGCACGGGTGAATTAATGACCACATAAAAGGAAGCCTTAAGGTTACGTTTATCCAATGCAGGAATGACATTATCTAACTGACTATTCAAGGCATCATCATAGGAAAGGCTTACCGCTAGCTTACTGCCATTGGGCCAGGTGAAGTGATTAGCAGGAGCCTCGGCATAGCTAAATATTGAACACATTGAGGCAAAGGTAACCAGTAAGCACTGATTTAGGTTATGGATGCTGAAGAGTATTTTTTTCAACAAGATTACTTTTCCGACAAGAGTGCAAGACGGATAATAGATTCGATAGTGGAAGATTGCTCGGCTGCAAACTCTACCCCAAATTCAACACCCTGCTTAAATGGCTTAAGGTTACACACTTTGCACGATAGGGTGAGGGTGGCTTCTTCTTGATCGTTTTCACAAAATTTAGCACTGACTAACATGTCTTCAATAATGCTATCTACGCCTCCTTGTGCAAGATTAATGTGACAACCTGATAACGACACATCTGTCATTATGGCCTGATATTCTTTGCCATTGGTGCTGATGGTGCAATTAAGTTCGGTTAACACTCGTTTAGTGGAGCGTAAATTATGGATTACCATAGTGTCAGGGAAATGTAATACCAATATTTTGGTCGGGGTGCTTAAGGTTTGCTTTAAGGTGGTTTGAAAAGCAATCACCGAGGCTTCGTGGCCTTCAACTAATCCCCGGACGGTTATCGGGGCATTTTTAATGATGTATTGTTCGTGTTTGCCAAGCTTGGCTGAGTCGGGAAATTGGATAAGAATAAATTGTTGGGGTAGATAGCCGATAAAGGTGGTTCTGAAGCGTCCGATTTCACCGGTTGGGGTGGATATATCAATATTAACCGGCGTACCCGCCAATAAAAACTTAAATGCGTTTGTGTGATTATTATTTTTGGTGCTGACTTGTTTGGTTGCCATACTTTGTCCATTTGGGGCTAACGCGTTCAACGTTTTCGCTCAGTGTATTAATCCTAGCAGATAATGAGTATTACTTTACTGGATTAAGATGAGCGGCAATTAAATCCGTTTAAAATCTTTATCTAACATGTTGCTCAGTAGTAGTTTTCCGGCTGGGTTGACTCTAAACTCGCCATATTTAGCCTTAGCAAATGCATCAGCTCGGCCCTCTTCAAAGAAAAAGGCATTACTGGCCAGTTTCACTCTGCCGCTTCGCACTCGATATTGAATTAACTGTTGATTTGGCAGCAACGCTTGCCCCTGATAAAGCGCATCAAATTGAGCAAGTTGATGTTGTGCTAGGGTAACAACAAATAAACCATCATCATTTTCTTGGTCTGTTGCTTGGCTAATGTTGCTGCTGATTTGGTAGTTTAGTGCCATATAGTCCCCTTGCATTAGCGAGCGAGGATCGACAGGTGCGAGTTCAAATACCACAATGTCGCCGTTAGCCAGTTGTTGCTCTTGCTGATAAATGTTGAGATTTACCAGTGCCAATATGGCTAAAGCACTGAGTGTCACCCCAATCGCGCTTTTACTGAACGTCATGGCGTTGCTCCTTGTTTGCTATTGTTTTGCCAATCGATAAAGCCATCGTCAAGCGGATCAGCAATAACACCACACCACTGGCCATTAACCATAATGATTTGTCGAATAAGTTAATGTGCAGCGAGTAGTAATATAGGCCGATAAAGCTAACTAATGCACCAATGGCAAGGGCAACGAGTTTGAATTCATTGTAAAAGTAGCCGAGTAACAACATGAGTAATGCGGTGCTGATCCCCGCCATGGGAATCGATAATAAACTGATTAATATTGCGCTTAATATGGCGATAAATTTAACTCGGCTAAGCTGTGCTGTGTTTGTTAGCTCAATAGGCTGGGTGCTTAACTGATTAAATACTTGGTTGATTAACCACAGTGCAGATAACAGTATCATAGCGACAGCAAGGTAATGACTAAAGCGCGCGTCAAATGTCATCAGTATTTGGGGAAGGTCCATCCAGCGGCCCATATCTGACAAGGCAAAGTTAGCACACAGTAAATTAAGGCTAATGGCGTACCCTAACATCCGTAGGCGCTGATAACTCTGTGGCCATTGATAAAGCTGTGACCATACCAGCATTAAACTGACAATTAATAGTGGCAGAATGAGTTGGCTGAGTTGGTATATTACCAATATGGCTAGCAAGCAAGGCACCATAGCGATAGCGGCAATAAATTGATTGGCTTTGTGTGGAATAAGCCACCAATGAACAGCAAAAAGCACAGCGTACATTAAGGCTATAAGGCCATCATCCATGTGCTTTAGGGTGTCGTGAATCCCCCAAAGCATCATCAACTGGCCAGATATACTGAAGGCGAATACCATTTGCAGTACAAACTCTTGATTACTTTTACCCATGCGATAATAGGTTAAACAGCCAAGTGTAATGAGTATACCCATCACCAGTATCGACTGTTCCTTGTCGTCGACAGAGGCAATACACACTAATACAAATGCCAATATAAACAAGGCTGCTATCCAACCACCAATAATTTGGGCACCTATAATATACCAGGGACTTGATAACGGAGTGTCAGGTGCTATGTCGTTGCCAACCAGTCCCTGGTTAAATAGTGATTGCCATAATTGTGCTTGCGACCCTTGGGCAGGGCTATTTGTTGGCTTACTCATCGCTGGCATCCTCATGGCTCAGTTGGGCTTTTGCGGTGAACTCTGTTTGTATTTGCTTTAGCCAATATAAGCTGCCGCTGGTGAGACCGACAATGATCATGGCAATCAATAAGAAGATCCCGATGGGATTATGACTTTCAAATAAGCCCCTTGATAATATCGACACAATGGTCGCGCAGAGGCTGGTTAATACTAAGGTGAGTGGGTAAAGCGCAGGCGATCGGTAACGATACCAGGCAAAAATAGTGGCCATTACCGTTAAATACAGTAACCAGTAGTAACCCAAGTGCACGGTGGAATCAAAATCAAACACCACCCACATCATCAGCCAGGTTAAGCTGACAATACTTGCTAATAAGCTGGTGGCCTCTACTACGGGGCTTTGGAAACGTGATTGACCCACCCATGTTAACCTGCGCGCTAGGCTAAAAAGCAGATGAATAGATAAATTAACTAAGCCAAAAATGGCAATGATTTGAATATCTTCCAGTAATAGCCCAAACACATGTGAGAATGAATCAAAGTAAATGCCTAAGCTGACGTTCAACAACACTGCAACCAACAGCCACAACAGATCAAACCCTGCGATAACAGCAAAAGGTAAAATGAAAAGCGCCCACAGGGCAAACAACTGCCAGGGATCGGCGCCTGTTTGATAGGTTTGCCCGACTAATGCGAGTAGTGCGCCGACCATGATACTGGCACCTAATAACATGGCGTTGGGTAAGTTCCAGCTTGCGTTTAGCGCACTAAACTTAGGTGGTTTTGAGGTCTTTGCTACACCATTAGCGAGATAAAACCCGCCAATAAAGGCCATAAACAAACCTTCAATAATTGCAAACTTAGTCAGGTTGGCTAATGCATCCCAATTGAATGCCATGAAAAATATCACCCCTGCCCCAAGCAATAAAATGCCAACAAACAGCACTAGATTAGAGATGAGTTGCAGCCAATTGTGCTCATTGGGATAAGGGTAGGCGACTAGCATGGCGGCGTTAAGATTGTTGGGGGCTATTTTACCCTCAGTAAACCATTGCCATATTTCTGAACGTTTTCTGATTATCATTCCATTTCCTTGGAATTAAGCCGCGGATGATTAACACTGCTTGACGATTTTTGGGTGACGCATTGTGGCCCATTCATGGTAGATATCACCTAAATATTGCTTCGCGAAACTCCTTGGTGATCTATGGTTATAATGAAAAACAATGGCCAATATAGCAATCATAATCATCAAAAAATATGCCCATTTTAGGGGGGCGTTAATTATTGAGTCAATGGATAGATTTATGGCATAAAAAAAGCCAGTTTCCTGGCTTTTTAAACTGTTAAATGGCGTTTACTTTATGTCGTTTACGCCATTAATTATGATGCTTAGAAAGTGATTGATTTGTCAGCACTACAAGTTGCAGTACCAGCTTCACATACTTTGTAAGTGTAGTTAAGGGTAGATTTAGAGCTTATTGAGTCTGCGTAAGCACCATCATTGGCGGTGGTAGTGACTTTAGTGCCGTTGCGATAAACATCCACATTGCTACCTGACAATCCAGCAAAGGTTAAATTGATAATCTTAGACCCTTTACTTTTCACGCCATTCAAGCTCAAAGTGATATCGCCGCCTGTGGGTGGAGGTGTGACCCCGCCGCCATTACAGCCATTAGTTGTTAAATATGCATGTGCTGCAGCAGCTTTAACAATACCATATCCAAAGTAATCATCTTTACCTGGTGCACCTGCATCTTGCGCCGTTGCTTTAAGAGCATCACGGATTTCAGTACCAGTACATTCGCTGTGCTGTGACCATACTAACGCCGCAATACCAGAAACTGCAGGCGTTGCCATTGAGGTGCCGCTCATAAATCCAAAATCAGAGGTACCAATATTAATCGCTGCAGCTGATGCTGCAATTAATGTTGCTCTGTCTTCAAATGCCGCGCCTACCGCTGGAATTGACGTTGCGTTGGCATCACCTAATGTACCGTATAGCATACCAGGTTCATTATTAATGATAACCGCACCCACACCGCCAGACGCTTCACAGTTTGCCACTTTATCGTAGAAAGAGATCACGCCGCGATCAATGATACACACATTACCATTTGCGCCGCTGTCTACTGCTTCTGCAGTGCCCATGTAATAAGTTGAACCAGATGCATTACCTGAATTCTCCATAGAAGAAGAAGCAATGAATGCGTTATCTGCTGTTAATGAAGATGCTGTAGCCATATCTGCTGGATAAGTTGATAAGGTATCAACACCACCCGCTGTCACTTCAACACAAATGGTTTCATCTGTCGTTACGCGACGACCTTTACCAGAAGAACAAGATGGAAATTGAGAAAAGTCAGCAATGTTATTGTTAGCATCATTGGCACCAATCATCATTACTGATGGGTAACCAGCAGGGTAAGAACGGACATTGTTACCATCGTTACCTGCAGCAGCCACCACTAAACCACCTGCATCAGTAAAGGCTTGGAACGCATTTGATTCAGTTGAGTTTGAACCACCGCCACCTAGACTCATGCTAATGATGTTGGCACCAGCATTACTACATAGGTTTGCAGCATGTGCTAGATCTGATGAATAACCCCAGCCAGCTTCGTTAAATACTTTGATGATGTGTAAGTCAACATCAGGTGCCATACCTACAACACCGAACCCATTATCTGATGCGGCAATAGTACCCGCTACGTGAGTACCATGTGGACCACCGTGATCATCCCAGTTGCCCGTGCCTGAATCGTTATTACCAGTGATCTTATTCCAGTCAAAATCTGTGTTGCTGCGGTCAAGACCCGAATCAATAATACACACTTTGATGCCCGCATTTGGATTAAAGCTAACTTGGTTGGCTTGTGATTGGTACACAGCATATGGCGTGACTTGTTGTGTCATTGGGTTGCCGCTGTCGTCAGCGTAAACAGACATTAAATGACGTGGTTGGTCTAATTCAACCAGCTTAACGTGAGGATTATTTAATAGTCCTTTTACTTGTGCTAAGTCTTTACCGCTAAATGTTGCCGCGATAAAGCCATCGCCATCAACGTGAATTTGAGCGCCTAATTGCTTAGCTAATGCTTTTACTATGCCTTTCTTTTGTTGGTCAACTTGAATGACATAGCGATCGTCAGCGGCTTGAGATGATGCGCTAACACCAACAGTTAGGGCTAGCATTGCACTTGAAAGTAAAGATAATTTCATGACTTTTCTCTTTTTAGTTATTGTTTTACCACCGACTACATTCACCTGTCTTTGCAAGTTTTGGTAGCATTTCGTATTAAGGTCTTAAGGTGTAACTCAGTAAAACGTATCACAACGTATCGTTGTTAACAATTTATTAACGTAAACTTGGTTTGAGTTATGTAATGCAATTTTTACATGGTTGCTAATTTATTGTTTTTGCTTGTTAATTTATTTTGTTAATGTATACAGTCGCTTAGGTGGCCAGCTTGGATTGCTGTATCAGGTTTGTGGTTATGTTCTCTACCTATGTTACTTCCTGTATAGAACATAATAGTGTTTTACGCGACCCTACTTGCTAACATTATATTAACATTGTTGTACTGTTTGAGTTTTAACGCAGTGACACAGATAGGTTTTATTTATGAGTTAATTTTTGAGTGGTATTGCGAATTAACATCAGAATGAGTTAACGAGGAAAAATGTGGTGAGTTATCATCAAAAAGAGGACATATAGTCCCCTTTTTGATGGTTATTGATTTTTATATAAATAGATAAAAGCTAAAACTTAACAGCGATTAATGCACTAAACCGCGGCGCTTTAATAACGCGTCAGTTGATGGTTTTTTACCGGCAAAGTCGATATAGCTTTGCATCAAATCCTGGCTGTTACCTTTTGATAAAACCGTGTCACGGTATTTTTGACCGTTTTCTAAGGTTAATCCACCCTGCGACATCATGTAAGAGAATGAGTCAGCAGCAAACACTTCGGTCCACAAGTAGGCGTAGTAACCAGCAGAATAACCGCCGCCAAAGCTGTGGCTAAAGTAAGTGGTTTTATAACGAGGGGGAACTGGCGTGTAATCTAAGCCATGTTTTGCTAAGGCTTGTTTTTCAAAGGCGGCCACATCGGTAATCTCGGTGTCGGCTGCAATTGAGTGCCATTCCATGTCGAGTAACGCCGCTGATAGATATTCAACGGTACCAAAACCTTGGTTAAAGGTATGGGCTTTTAATACTTTAGCCAATAACTCGGCAGGAATAGGTTCACCCGTTTGATAGTGTTTAGCATAGTTCGCGAGCACCTGAGGGTCGATGCTCCAATCTTCATTGGCCTGTGATGGAAACTCCACAAAGTCACGCGCGGTTAACGTACCCGCTAGACTTGGGTAATTAACCTGTGAATACAAGCCATGAATAGCGTGGCCGAACTCATGGAATAGGGTGCTGACCTCATCAAATGTCATCAGGGTTGGCTGGCCTTCAGCTGGCTTAGGTATATTTAGCGCATTGTAAACAACAGGCTGAGTATTTTTTAAGAATGATTGGCTAACAAGTTCATCCATCCATGCGCCACCTTGTTTACCCTGGCGGGCATATAGATCGAGGTAGAACAAACCAATTGAGCTGCCATCTTGATTGAAAATCTCATAGGCGCTGACATCTTTATGCCAAACGGGTAAGTCATTGCGTGGTTTTACGCTAATGCCGTACAGTTTATTCATCGCGAAGAACATACCATCATTTAATACTGTGTTCATTTCGAAATAAGGTTTTACTTGGCTGTCGTCTAGATCATATTTGGCTTTACGGACTTTTTCCGCATAGAAAGCCCAGTCCCAAGGTGCCAGTTCAAATGTTTGACCCTCTTTAACGATTTCAGCTTGAATATCGGCCGCTTCGACTTTGGCTTTAACCAGAGCTTTTGGGGCCAGATCGTCAAGAATGCCATAAACCGCTTCAGGGGTTTTAGCCATTTGATCGCCAAGAGCATAAGCCGCCCATGTTGGATAGCCTAATAGATTGGCTTTTTGGGCGCGTAATTTGGCTATGTTAATGTTGAGCGGTGCATTGGTTTCCATTGCGCGATAGGCCGATGTTTCCCACAGTTTTTTACGTAAGTCTCGGTTTTTAAGGCTAGATAACAAGGGTTGAGCTGTAGTGTTGACTAAGGTGATCATGTAACCGGTTTTACCAGCATCTTTAGCCGCTGCGGCAAGTGATGCAATTTCGCTATCAGACAAACCGTCAAGTTGCGCTTTATCTTCAACCACAATCACATCATCTTTGTATGACTTTAATAAGTTTTGTGAAAAGCTGGTTTCAAGTTTAGCTAGCTGGCCATTGAGTTCACGCATTTTAGTTTTATCAGCTGGTGATAACTCAGCACCTGCACGCACAAAGCTATCGTAATACACTTCAACTAAACGCAGATCTTCACCAGTCAATGTCGCTTTGTTTTTATAAATAGCCTGAATGCGGGCAAACAGCTTTTCATCAAGATACATGTTGTCCTGATGTGCAGTTAACTTGGGGACTATTTGCTCTTCAACACTGGTGAAGTTGTCGTCTGAAATTAATCCTGAAAGATTGAAGAAGATACGTTGAGTGCGGTCTAAAATTGCACCTGTTTTTTCTAAAGCCACAATGGTGTTTTCAAAGGTTGCAGCTTCACTGTTATTGGTAATCGCCTCAATTTCAGCTTTATGTTCTAACATGCCTTGCTCAAATGCTGGCAAATAGTCACTGGCTTGCAACTTGTCGAACTGTGGTGCCATATATTGCAATGGGCTTGGTGTCAGTAGGACGTTTGCGACGCTTGCAGGTGCTTTAGTCATTGTTGTTGGTGTCTCTGCTGCTTTGCTATTGATAGTGGCGTCTGTTGATGGTTCTGAACAGGCACTCAGCATCAGTGCGGCACTGATTGCTGTAGTGATAAGAGTTTTACGCATTGAAATATCCTTGGGTCTTTGCCCTTTCGGTGTATTTGTTCGATATGTGCTTGTGTTGTTAATTTTGCGTTGTTGGATGGAACAAAGTGACAACGCGAATACAATACCAAGCTATAGTCTTTTAGCCTAGGAGGAAAAATTAAGATTAACCTTTGTTAGCAACAGGCATAAGCAAAAAGGCAGGTTAAATCCTCTTTCTCTTCTATCTGAGCTATTTTTTACGTCATCTTCTACATTTTTATGGTGGTAATTTACTGATATTCGCGTAGTTTAGGGATGATTGAAATGCACGACTAGGTGGTCATATGAAAGCAGGTAAACACGATACAAAACTGCTGAAGCTCGCAATGGACATTGGCATGGGTTACGCGCACAAACGTGGTTTTGCTGATTTTGGTAAAGGTATTTCGCCGAAAGACAAAGTTGAATGTATTTATCGGTTATTAGTACAAGATAAGTTAATACAACCATTAGCTGAAGATAAAGACGACGGACCCAATAGAAAGCACAAACTGATATTGTGGATCAGTAAACAATTACCTAAAGATCACGAGCTGCTAAACTAACTTTGGCTTTTTGATGGTTATCATCACTTGATTGACGCGTTTGATTTAGCCACCTTAATTTTATGCTTTGAGTTAGTTTCTAAGTGACTTGGGTTTTTATAAGTATTTATTCGCTTTGTGAGTATTTATTATGACATCGATACTTGAGCAGACGACCTGTATTGCCTACAATGACGCACGCTTTATTCACAATAGACAACGACTATGAACGACACAACTTCACAACCTGCTTTACCCGATCGCTTAAGTGTTAATCCACGTAGCCCACATCATGTGGCTGCTATTTTTGAACATGAAATTGGTATTACCTTAAACGGTAAAGAACGTTTTGATGTAGAAGAATATTGTATCAGTGAAGGTTGGGTAAAAGTCCCAGCTGGCAAAGCGTTAGATCGCCGTGGCCAACCACTGACAATGACGATGAAAGGTAAAGTTGAAGCGTTTTATCGTTAAGATTTACGCATCGACATAACCCGCTTATGTGCCAAATACTGATGTTCATATTGAACTCAGGACTAAAAATAAAGCGCTACCATGAACATGGGAAGCGCTTTATTTTTGGTTTTCATATAGCTTAAGTCAGCATGAGCCTGTTATAGATAATTATTTGAGATAAATGATTACTCCCACGCTACTTAATCAAAATCGAATCCAAGTTTGCTAATTATCACTTAATACATTGATGACTATTTTATTGCTGCGATCTCTTTTTCCACAGCAGCAACAACAGCCTGTGGATTGTTTAGGTACAAAGAATGATCGATAAAAATGGCATTGTCATCTACTGTCATTACTAGCACTGGGAACCCTGTTGTGCCAATGACCTGTTGTATTTCAATAATGTTCTCAAGGACATATTCAGCTTCCATACTGAGTTCATCTTTAAATATTTTATTTGAGGGTGATAACTTGCAGTTTTCGACTATGGCATTGAAGTCATGTTTATTATCGAGTGGATTACCTTCAATAAAGTGAGCGCGTTGAATCGCATTAAGAGTTACCAATTGTTTTTCAGGCTGTTTGGCCTGCAACCATGCCATTAAATTTGCCGTTTTAATGGAGTTTTTAGGGCTATTGACGTAACGGATATGATCACGGCCAAATTTAAGTCCACTTATTTTTGCCGCTGCAGCCATTTGAGCTTCACCGGCACTGTCTGTACCTATGTAATGTGCGCTGTGTAATAAGTGCACTGTCATTTGCGGATAGGCTGCTTGCAACGCATTCACTAAAGGCGTGGTGGCGTAGCTCCAAGGACAATGTGAGTCATAGATAAAATAAAGCTCAGTGGTCATTAAGTTAATTCTTGTTAGCGATCAGATGCGCCGATCCTAATTAGTTTACCGACATTATACAATCTTTGAATCTGCAATTAACTGCAGAATGGGTGAGGGCGATACTTGTTGAAACACCTGTGAAATTAATTCTGGGTTAATGTCATTGACATATTATGGCAGGATATTGACCGTCATAAATCATGTTTGATTTTCAGGAGTAATAATGTCACTGATATTTTTATCAAAAACACGTGCGATGACATTAAGCAGTTGCTTAGTGGCTAGCGCTATATTGTCAGGTTGTGGCTTTATAGGCTCAGATGAAAAACAACAAGCAGAAGCACTTTGGTTAGCTAAAGACGAACAACTAAAACTGGCAGTTGAAGCCGTTAGAAGTCAGGGCATTGATGCGGTCATTAAAGGCGCTGAGGCCGGCAGTGTTTCGGCGTGTGTTGCAGCTAAGTTGAGTGAAGATCCGCTAGGCGAACTTGTCAGTGTCGAGGGGGCTTTAGCTGAGTCTGCGCAGGTTGCTGAGCTTATTGGCTCGATACAAAAGTTACTTGAGCAAGACATTAGCTTTGAGCAAGTGGCAGGTTTACTTCAGCAGGGGGCTGATGCAGCCTCTTATGCCAAATCGTTGATTGAGCAACTTGGGGTCACTGGGGCGATAGCCAGTATGCAACAAATGGCTTTGGCCAGTGAGCAATATGCGACTCAAGATTTAGGCGGACACTTTAAGCAATTGTTATTAGAGTGTCAGTCTCAACAATCAAGCAAATAATATTGCAAAGTCATGGTGAAACAACAGTTTGTGTGATTACGTGGTAGCATTTATTTATGCTTTATTTGGTTTTTAACGTAAAAGCCGGCTGTTAACAGCCGGCTTTATTTGTTGGCGATGAAGGCGAGTGATAATGGGCAGACGTTATTTCATCTTAACCACTATGCCATCTTAATCGCTATTTCATGTTAACGACTAAGCTTGCTCCGTTACTTGATGGAGCACCATCGGCGCTGATGTAATACCAGCCTTCACTTGGTGCAGTAATGGTTAAGCGTTCATCATTGGTCGAACTTTCTGATTTAACATCATATGAACTTGGATTAGCCCAGGTTTGCTTATTACCGTAAAGATTAACATTTCCGGTGCCATTGCCACTTATTACTGTCACTTCTTCTGTCGCTGCTGGCACATAGAAGTAGTAACTTGAGTGACCATCAGCAATACAGATAGCTTGTCCAAATGTTACCGCGCCATAGCTGTAAGGTGCTTGCGTTGCACAGGCATCTTCGATGGCTAAAGGCGGGGTTCCTGTATCATTGTTGGTTAGGCTGACATTTAAGCTAACACCTTCGTAAGCTTGTTCTGCCACTAAACTGATATATACCCAACCTCTGTTTGCGATCACGCTGAGTAATTCATCATTATTGGCCGTGGTTGCTTTTGCATCATAAGCTGAGGTTTTTGCCCAAATATTTTGGTTAAAGTAAATATCGACATTGCCGCTTCCGCCAGCGGTTGATATATAAAGCGGCGTATTATCTTCTTCTACATAAGTGTAGAAATAGTTAATGCTTTGACCACTCACACACTCGGCTTGCTCTTTGGTTAGATTACCGTCTGTAATAGTTGGGCTACCGCAGTGCTGAATAGGATCAATTGGTCCATCAGTATCTGCATTATCACCTATTCCATCACCATCAGAATCGGCCCACTCACTAGGATCGTTTGGAAATACATCGGCATTATCACCAAAACCATCACCATCTGAGTCGATTGTTTCAGTAGGATCGGCGGGGAACATATCACTGTTATCACCTACGCCATCGCCATCAGTATCTCGGGTTTCTGTCGGATCAAATGGGAAAGCATCCTGATTGTCATTTACGCCGTCACCATCAGAGTCAATGGGCGCCACAACGCCGGTGTCGATGGTGTCATCGTTGCTAGATACTGTGGCGAGCCAGGTGTTCCATTCAGTGTTGTATTGTTGGCCAATTGTATCATTGATATAGGTTAGCCAACCTGCAGCGTCACCACTGCGGGCAAGTACTAGCAGTGCATCGACATCTGATCTGTGTTTTTCAAACATAAAACGTACGGCGAGATAGCCCCAACTGTAAACTCGTTCTGTGCCGCTGTCATAGGTGTTCGATAAAATCTCACTTAAGCTAAATGCTTGTGAGCGTCCAACATTAATTGCACCATCATTACGGTTTTGTTTAGAGATGTATTCCGCTAAACCTTCTGCCCACCACACTGATTTTCCGGTATCAATGTCGAAGTAATTAAATGCGCCATAAAGGTTAAAGCGGCCATCAAGGTAGTGCACATACTCATGCTCAAGGTTCCAGACAAGGATGTCTTCTGTCCATGTGGCTTCATGGGCAATAAATCTTGCTTGGTTGCCTTCTTGAGACGGTGTTCCTTCTAGGTACATACCACCATTGTTAGTGCCTATACCAAATATCACCCCAGCATACTGAACATAGTCATTGTAACTATCAAAAATATTCACTTCCAGGCGTTCATTTAAGTCATCCGCTACGGGCTGATATCCTGTTGCCAGCACATTGTGAAACAGTGTTTCTTCTAAGCCCATTAGATCACATGAGCTTTGTAACTCCGTATCTGTTAGTGCTTGTGCGCGAATATAGATGGTGTCGCTACAGGTATAGTTAATCGGTAATGCAGTACGTTCAAGTTCTTCTTCCCAGCCGCAAATACCGAAAGCTTCACATTCTCCAGGGTTGTAATAATCAAGGTAGCCAGCACCATCAGCCCATTCAGATGACATACGTTCAAATTTACTCATGTAAAGTTGTACGCCATCGTTTAACCGCGTTTTGAAGCTAGCAGGCAGGTTCCAGGTTTTTTGGTAGCCATAAAATCGTCCAAATTCGTGGAATGCATCGGTAGATTCATATTGATAGGCAGAAGTATAAATATACTCTGAGGTCGCTATTTTCAGTAAAGCATCAATTAAGTCACTATGGGCGAGGGCATTTTGGCTGTATTCATCTTCCCAAGTACCGTAATAAAGTGTGGTTAATGCGCTAGTCAGTGCCGCACGGTGGCGATTACTGGCAAGGTATTCGGGATTAAACCTTTGTAAGTAATCAGTAATAACTGGCACACTTTCAAGAATATGATCCGCACTTGCCCATGAGCTAAAAAATTCAGTTAAGGTGTCACCTGAGCTTTGGCTTAAATCAAATAAATGCGGGTTTTTAGTGTATTCCTGTAATGCCGCATAAACGGCATCTGCTGCCTGAGTGTCGCTGTAAGTTAAGTTATCGTTATAGAATTCAATATAAAACGCGCCGCGTAAGAAGTAGAAAAGATTACGCATTTCATCGCCATTACGGCTATCGTAGGTCGCGGCGATACTTTTCGCTTGATTCGCAACCGACACTACATTTGCAGTTTGATATACAGCTACCGAGACTGCATCATTTCTTGAATATAATTCTGAGATACACGACAGTTCTGCTTGTTTGACAAAATCAAATAATGCTTGGCCAGTTAAATTAGCCATTTCACTGCTACATACATTGGGTGCTGCTTCTGCAGCAGTCGCCAATGCGCCCATTGGCCCATCAATCTTTTTTAATGACTTGCCCTCCGCAGGGGGCTGAAGTGGATCTGTTTTGGTATTTTTTTGTTGGCCAGGGATATTGGCGCCTTTCTCAAAGCGATTGGTAGTCGCCTTAACTTGATCTAATTTTGACGTCTCTTTGATTGTAGAAGGTTTGTTGGTGGTCGAGAACTCCTCAATGTTTGAAGACTCTTTCACAGTTGGAGGTGCCTCGTTAGTCGCTTGTGCATGGAATGGGAAAAGAATGGTTGAGCATGCAAGCGCTACGGCATGAACAGTGAATTTTCGGCTGACATCGATTAATGGTGATGATTTTATTGGCATTTTAAACTCCAGTTAATTACAACAATGTCGTTAAATCACCTAATTCAAGGAAGTGATGTTCAGACTATTATGTTTTTATCGTCGTGAATTCTATTGTGATACTTAGGGTTGTTAATCTTTTGTTAAAGATTGGTATAATTTATAATGTATACAATATTTAGTATCAAGTATAAAAATCACCACAAAAGTGGTTTACAGGCAGAGAGGATTTTTGAAGGTGAATGTGCATTCAGTAGTCAAATTAATGGCTCAGTCTCGTGAGGAACTGTGGTATTTAAACAGAGGTTAATAATATGCCGATATGGGCTTTCGAGCATAAAAGCAGAAAGTAAGACGCAAAAATAGTGAGTCAAAGTTGGTTTTTAGTGATGAGTTAACAACTATCAACATTCAATTTAACAATAACTTGGTTACAGTTTTATTACAGACGTGTGTGGCGAAATAGAGGTGAGAAGTGCACATGATGAGTCATTATGTTAAGGCTGAGTATTTTGCAAAATTATCTTATTGCAATCTTGATTGGGTGTGTCAAAAATAAAATTTTGAAAAAATCTACCGTTAAATCCTGCATAAAATTCGATTATATTGAATTTATATTCACACTCAATTAGGTGTAAATATATATAACCAAAAAGAATAAGTTATTTCGTTTTGCGTTTTGTGGCGGCTGGGTGCTGTTAAGTATGCTGATTAAAGTATCAGTTACACTTTGTTTGGGTATTTCACCGCCCACTGAACCTTTAATGAGTATTACAGGATGATAATGCACCAAGATGCCTCAATTCTGCTACAACTCATTGATGCCGTTGATAATGGTATTTTTAACTGATGAACCAGTGTTGTTGAACAGTTTTTCATGCTGTTTTTAATGAGAAAAACAAGTCCTTTTGCAGATATTTATATTTTCATTTAGCCCTTTCAAAGTCATTACTTTTTTATAGCTTCTGCTAGAATGCCGCGCGTCACAGTAAGTGTCATTTTGGAGTGGTTGTATGAACGGTTCTCCTTCAGCACTAAGCAATGGCTTACGTTGGTCAAGTTTAGTGGCTTCGTTGTATTTATTGTTGCTTGCAGTAGCAATGATCAGTACAGGTTTTAAATTGGCGAGTGGCGAACAAGCCAAAGCGTTATTTGAGTTTGCTTCACATCCTATAGCAGGCTTAATGGTGGGGTTAGTCGCCACCGCATTGATCCAATCTTCTAGTACTACCACAAGCATTATTGTCGGCTTAGTAGCGGGGGGGGTTACCTCTACCTATCGCTATACCCATGATCATGGGAGCTAATATTGGCACAACCTTAACTAATACGTTAGTCAGTTTAGGACATCTTCGATGTCAGCATGAATTTCGCCGCGCGTTTGCAGGAGCAACTGTGCATGACTTTTTTAATCTGTTAGCGGTTTGTGTTTTTTTACCACTCGAAATAATGTTCGGATTTTTAGAAAAACTCAGTGGCTGGATTGTGGCGCCATTTGCTGCAATGAGTGGTGGTTCAGGCAGTTTCGGTTTTGACTTTATCAAACCCATAACCAAACCGGTTACAGAATTAATCGCAGGCCAGTTACATTTTGCCAGCCCCGTTGCAAATGGCGGTATTGTCATTCTTGTGGGCATTTGTATCCTGTTTTTTGCCATCCTTTTTATGGGGCAACAACTGAAAAAACTCATGGTTGGCCGAGCAGAAATTATGCTGAAAACCGCATTAGGTCGCGGCCCGTTCCATGGCATTGCTGCTGGGGCGACGGTCACGGTATTAGTGCAATCTTCATCTACCACCACAAGTATCATTGTGCCATTAATTGGTAATAATATTATCACCTTGAGAGAGGCTTACCCATTTACTCTTGGGGCAAACATTGGTACTTGTATTACTGCATTGCTTGCAGCAATGGCGGTGTCTGGTGATCATGCCATACTGGGGTTGCAAATAGCCTTAGTTCATTTGTGTTTTAATGTGCTGGGTGTTGTCGTGCTGTACGGTATTCCTTGGTGTCGCGATTGGCCAATTAATTGTGCAGAGTGGTTAGCGGAACAAGCCCAGAAAAATAAACTCGCTGTGGTGGCATATATCGGGACTGTTTTCTTTGCTATCCCTGCGTTGATGATAGTGGTTACTCACTGATCCCGCTGGAATGTTTATGTTTGGCCTCTTAGCGGCGTCAATTCATGTTCATTTAGACTAGTTTTCTTTTGAGCTAGAAATCTATTAGCGGTCAATAATTGTTATTCTGCTATTAAGTTGATAAAAACACACTTTGTTTAGTTATATTAACCGCTTGGGGTTGTTATAGGTAAGCAAGCTTGTTTTTGTGACATTAAAGAAAGAACACTGCGTCTCAATTATTGTTAACAAATATGGCTCCATAGCGAAAACCATGCCTGTGAAAACTTTAATGTTATTCATGGCGAACAAGTCGTTGGCCTTTATCTCACCAATACATGGGTGCAGCGATAGTGCATTGTTAGTTTAATCTGTATTTTTGTCAGTTTGAGGTCAATCCGAGCCAGAGTTCTTTGGCTTGGATTGACCATAGTTGATTATAATACTGGTTTCCTTACTGTAACTTGACCATCAGTATTCCTACTTGTCACGCCATGATAAGAAGCAAATACTCGTGTTGTTCCGTAGTTTAAGCCAGTAACTAAACCACCTGACGGCTCCACGTGGGCAATATTGGTATCTGAAATTGTCCATAAAGCTTCATCTGTACAATCCCCTAAGCTCAAATCAACATAAATAATTGAACACCTTAGCTGCACTTGTTCACCAATATCGAGGTGATTAACATGAGGGATGACTTGTATATTATCTATTTCTTTTTCCTGTACAGTTAAACTGGTTTGCGCTGTGAGCCCAAGGTAATTGGCTTGAATATTAGTTACCCCTGGATCTTTACCTAGTGCTAGTGCGCTGCCATTCGTTGTAATAGTTGCGATATTAACATCACTACTCTTCCAACTACTGTCTTTGGTAACATCAAGGCTACTACCATCTGTAAAATGAGCTGTGGCAGTATAAGCTTGCGTTTTACCATCAATAATTATGGCATTCGCTGGCGCAATGGTTAATGAACTGAGTATTGCGGGAGTAACCACAACAGTAGCGGTCTGAGCAAGGCCTAAGAAATGTATTTCAATGAGGCTTGTTCCTACTGACAGTGAGGTCACTAAACCACCATTAGACGCAGTATTGTCTACATGAGCGATTGTCTGGTCCATCATGCGCCAATCAACATCATTGCTCACCAAATATTCTTTTCCAGTTGAATCAATAGCTATTGCTTGATAATGAATACTTGATCCCACAGGTAACTCTATAGAGCTTGGGACAATGATCAAACTTTCAACAATAGGGGCTGAAATATTGAAGGTTGCCTTAGCCTCTTTACTAAGATAATCGGCTGATACGATAACAGACCCTTGCTGCTCTCCTTTTGCTAGACCTGTCCTGGTTATGCTTGCTAGGTTAGTATCACTAGTTTGCCAATGAACTAAATTAGTGATGTTTTTGTGAGTACCATCTGAATATACCGCGGTTGCAGCAAATTGATACGTCATTCCCTGAGAGGCATTTGCTACAGCAGGTGAAATAACAATATTGTCTAGTTCTGCATCTGTTACTGTTGCTAGCGTAGTATCGATTATTGAGCCATATGAGGCTCTAATAGTAGAAGTGCCAACTTGATTAGCGCTGGCTTTACCTGCCATATCGCCACTTGCAATTATAGCAATAATGTTAGTATCAGAAGAACTCCATGTTGCTCTGCTAGTTACATCACTACTGCTGCCATCACTGAAATAGGCCGTTGCCGTAAAATAACCATTACTACCTAAAGGTTCACTTGGTTGTTCTGGTGTTATTTTTAGCTCGGTTAATACCGCCTCCGTTATCGTCAAGTTTGCACTTGCTGATAAACCTTGATACACGCCAGTGATGCTAACAACGCCCTCTTGGTAGCCTCGTGCTCTGCCAATTCTATCTATTGAAGCTACCGTATTGTCATCTGATAACCAGTGTCCTCGATTTGTGACATCTAAGCTGGTTCTATCAGAGAACTGTGCGGTTAATGCGTATTGTTGGGTAAAACCTGCCGCCATCGTGTGTTTTATGGGGGTAATATTTACACTCTCTAGTGCTGCGGCAGTGACTGTAGTGATATTTGATGCAGTTTTACCTTCAAAACTGGCAGTTACTGTCACTATGCCTTCATTAATTCCCAGAACGCTTCCACTTTCGGCTTGAGTATTATCAACCGACGCTATCTCACCCTCATCAACGCTCCATGTTGCTAACGATGTGATGTCGCTACTGGTTTTATCAGAATAAACAGCACGAGCTTGAAGTGCACCTTTATGACCAATTGCGATGCTTTGCGTGGCAGGGGTGACTTCTATATGGTCGAGTAATCCGGCCGTCACCTTGAGGCTTGCGGTTGTCTGTAAGCCGTTATAGCTCGCCATCACGGTAACAGGCTGGGCATTATATTGATGCGCAGTGACTAGACCTTGGCTATCAATGGAGGCTAATGTGTTATCACTGGTCTGATAGTGAGCAAATAAGGTTAAATCGTGATTAGTACCATCAGAAAACAAACCAAATAGCTGATATTGCTGGTTAGTGCCAGCAGGTATTTCTGCCACTGATGGTGTTAAGGAGATAGCGTCTAACTTCGCTGGTGTCACAGATACTAAGGTGCTTACGGTTTGACCTGAAAACTTTACCGATAATTGACTTGTACCCTCAGCCAAGGCTTTAGCGTAACCCGCTGAATTCCCGTTGGGAATAACGGTAATAATACTGTAATCATCAACTTGCCAATTGGCACTCTGGGTGATATCTACTGTGGTGTTGTCTGAGTAAAATGCCGTGGCGGTAAATTGTCCTTCAACCCCTACTGGTACACTCGGATTTTGTGGTGTGATTTGCAATGATTTAACTACAGCTTGATTTACCGTTAGCGAGGTCTGTTGGCTGATGCCTTCAAAGCTCACTGATATGTTAGTACTCCCCCTTGAGAGGGTATTAGCCACTCCTGATAAGGCACCACTAAATTGAATGGCAGCCACACTAGGTTCATCACTTGACCAAGCAGCTAAGTGAGTGATGTTATGCTTTGAACCATCAGAATAACGGGCATAGGCTTGGTAAGCGACTGTGGTGCCGAGTGGGGTAGAAAAATCAAGTGGACTGATGCTAATTCCGATGATTTTGGCGTTAGTTACCTCCAACCCAGTGCTGACGGTTAAGTGTTGAAAGCTGGCACTGACCGTTGTTTTTCCAGGAGATAAAGCCACTCCATCGCCTGCAAAAATCCCCGATGGCACAATCGTTCCCACACTGTCATCTGCAATATCCCAGGTTGAAGCTCGGGTCACATCCACCACACTACCATCAGAAAAATAAGCATTGGCACGATAAGCCCCGATTTTACCTACAGGGAAAATACCATCCACTGGGCTGATTGACAGAGAGCTAAGTTGTGGGGTGCTGACCGTTAATGCGGCGTTAGCAGTTAACGTTTTGGCACGATGAACTAGGTTTGCAGTGACTAGCGTTGACCCCGTGTTTACCGCACTTAGCCAAGCATTGGTATCAATGGCTGCGATGTTCGCGTCAGCGACTTGCCAGCTTGCCGTCGTTGTAACGTCGATTACCTCACCAGCTGTTGTCGTTAAAAAAGCCTGATATTGTGTCGCAGTCCCTTTTGGGAGTACAGCGCTTGCTGGGGTAATTACCAAGGTTTCACTTGTACTATTAATCACATTCAGTTGAGCATAAATTGACTTGCCATGGTAACTCGCAGATATATTGGCGACACCCTCAGTTAAACCTTTAGCGAACACTTTATCGTCAATAACTCTGACACTCGCCACCGCAATATTATCGCTTTGCCAAGAGACTTGTTTAGTCACCTCAACTTGTAATCCATTGGAGAAAATGGCAAATGCTTGATAGCGCTGTTCCATTTCGGTCAATATGGAGCTGACACTCGGGGTAATCATCACACTAACCGCACCCACCAATAACTGTGCACTGGCATTTAAATCGTGATAACTCGCCGAAATTGTTGCTAAACCATCCGCTGAGCCAGTGGCAACGACGTGATTTTCTTCCACCACTAGGGTTGCAATTCTACTATCGTCAATAATCCAAGTTACTTTTTCTGTAATATCGCGCTCGCTACCATCCGTTAAGATCGCTATTGCCTGATAGCTTTGTTGTCCACTCACTAACACCGCTGCGGCTTTAGGTGTAATAGTTAACTGACTCACGCATAAGTTGGCTTCATCGCCACAACCACTTGGAAACCCCGAATTACTGCCGTCACCACAGGCACTTAATAACAGCAGCAATATTGATAAAAAAAAATATTTGGTATGGGATAGAGTAATCATTATTGTTGTTCCTGTAGCGGCTGGACTATCGTTTTAGGAAGTAACACCTGAACCCGGCGATTTAAATGTCTATGCTGTTCAGTAATATTGTCTACCGCGGGATATTGTTCGCCGTAATACTCAACAGTAATTTGCTGCTGTTGCACGCCTTGTGCAATAAGGTGCTCAGTAATGGTGTCAGTACGTCGCTTTGAAAGTGCTAAGTTATAGTTACTAGTACCCTGCGAGTCAGAATAGCCCTGTAAAAGAACAGTGGCTTGCGGGTACTTTGTTAAACGATTAACAATGATTTGCAAAGAGTCTGTGCTGATTAGCTTACTGCTATCAAAGTCAAATAATACTGAGAAAGTGACTTCCTCGAGCTCGACAGGTGCCGATTCCATTACAATCTTTGTTACTGTATTTGTTACCGTATTAGTAATTATAACTGGTCTAGTTCGACCAAATTGATAGCTAATGCCAATGCTGGTTGAGTGGGCGTTAGTGCCACCAATATTGTCATCACCCAAATGATGAAAGTACTCATATTGCAATCGTGCTTGCCAAGAATCGCTCACTTGGTAAGTTATACCTGCTCCAAGAGAGGGGGACCAATCATCAGCCTTTATAGTCGAAAATGGACCTTTATTTTCGCCATGCCAGTTAAATAAACCTGCTTTTGCAAATAGTGAGAAGTTAGCCGGTAAGTCAATTGAACCTAAAGCTGAAAGATTGATCCCTGTCATGCTTCCTTGGTAAATATGTTTATTCGATCCTTCGAGATAAGTGGCCTCAGCTTCTCCTAAATCAACATAGGCCGCTTCTAAAGCAAAATTATTATTCAGTTGATACCCTGCAAAAATACCTGACATTGTACTGTTTTTGTCGCAGGCTATATTCCAAGATTCACAACCATGCTGATAATGATTCACCCCTATTTTACCGCCCAAATAGAAATACGATTCAGGCAAAGTGCTTAATGTTTGAGATTGTTCTTGTTCAAGGAGATTAACGTGGGCTTGTTCTGTTGCCTGGACACTCCCAAAACACAAAAATGTTAAAAGAGTGAACTGTTTTGTAAAATTAAGATTGCGGAGTATTCGATAATAAAGCATTTGTTCTTCCATGATATTAATCCATAAATTATCAGTAGGGCATTATAAAAAATTTCAATTATTAGTACAACGTTGAGGAGGAGTATTCCCTTTAGCTTACCTCACTTGCGCCACCTTTTTTAAAAACGCCTTAATCCTTTAAAACTGCCCAGGAAAATGCTAGCGATAGAAACAATTTTATGCATGTATAGCATATCTAAAGATAGAGCTAGAAAGTATTCAATTAATGGTGAAATTACTTCATCAACAGGTGTTCCGTTTATAATAGGAACCTTTGCTTCTAGGTAGTATTGTTAGTAATTAAAGCTAAACTGCAGCTAAATACATGTAATGTAAATATTAACTAGTATTGCGCCGTGTTTGGTTGCATCCATTTTGTTTTACTTTAACGATGGGTAGTGTATTTTACTAACCTTATTTTACGTAAATTAAGGATGAATAATGCGTAATAAAATCATTAAAGTACTCCCTATTTTGTCTCTTTTTCTTTTTTCGCTGAATACCTTTGCGGTAACTAATTGGGTTGATTTTGAAATCATTAATGGCCATATCAATTTACCCGTAACAATTAAAGGGGTTGAAGGCCGAGCGATTTTAGACAGTGGTGCGCAGTTAAATGCGATTAATTTAAGTTTCATCAATAGACACGGATTTGAATTTCCTAAAGGTGGAAAAGTCAATGTGGAAGGTATTTATGGCACAGAAACTCGTCGATTATTCAATAATGTTCAAGCAAAACTTTTTAATACTGACTTAGAGCTAGATAACCTAGCAGGACTTCGTTTGGGACATCATGAGGTTCAACTCCTATTAGGTGCGGGATTATTAGAGAAATTTATTTTTCAGATAGATTACCCCAATAGCCGTTTAAGGCTGTTTGAAAGAGGCTCTGTTGATTTAGCTAAGCTTGAGAACATTCAAATGCAGATTGATCGAGGTTCCGGGCAACCAATAGTAAAAGTTGACTTGAATGGTCAAAAAGACGCTTGGCTTATACTTGATACTGGCAATAACGGCGGATTATTTCTAAAGCGTACTCTGGCAACAGATTCAAACTGGTTGGAGCTTTATGGTTCACAATCAAGCCTAATTGCAGGGGCTAATAATATTGGTGTTGTTGATGATTTTCGTTTACCCGAGGTGAAATTTGGACCTTTTACCATTGAAAATGTTCAAGTTAGCGTTCCTGCGGATGGTCAAACTGAGTCAGTATCTGGTCAAGAGTCGATTAGCTTTTCACGCATCAAAGGAAAAAATATCAAAGGGCTTGTTGGTTATGATGTGCTAAAACATTTTGTTTTAACCATAGATTATAAGTCCGGCCATTTACATGTTGGATTACCAGAAGAGATATAATTTGGCGCAGTTATGAGGTCAAATTAACCTATTCAGCAGAATAACGTTTAGATGCATTTAAAGCAGCAATTAAGCCCTGTTCAGTTATATTCATTACACCACTTGAACTATCAGTCGGAGTCGCTTTTTGTTGTGACTCTTGGGATTTGGCAACAGAGATTTGTTGCCACTTCTTCATCACTCTGGCTAAGGCCCCATGATTTGATAAGGTTGAAATTGATCGGTTGATTTCAGCAAGTAAGGCTGAGTTATTGGTTTTTTTGCTAATCATAAAGTGGATCTGATTAGTGTCTACCACAAGTGCTAATGGTGACAGAATGAGCCCTTCGGATTGATTGGCAATATAAGGTAAGGCAACTGAGTCACCGATTAATACATCCCCTCTTTTATAGGCAAGCATTTGCACTGATTGTGTTGCGTTAGGGCTAGTAATTAATAAACCTTGTTGCGATAACTCATCTTTAGTGGCTAAATAGTCCTGACCATACCAACCATAAGAAGGGGCTAATAATTTAAGCTTCTTAGTGAAAATGTCCTGCCACTTATCAATTGTGATACTTGAGGTATTTCCTGCTTCGACAAACAGCCTGACCTCTTCATCACGATATGAATCTGAAAAATAGGCGTACTCTTCTCTTTCTGGGATATAACTTGCTCCCATCATCATGTCTAATGTGCCGATTTTCAGCATTTGATGGGCACGCTTAACGGGCATTTGAATGAACTGTACCTTACAGCCGAAATTATTTGCCACCAGAGTAAGCATATCGACATCTAAGCCAACAGCTTTACCCGATTCATCAATCCAAGCGTATGGAGCCCAGTCATTAAAGCCTATTTGAATGGGTTCTGGACATACTAATTTGCCATCTTGCGCATGGGCGTTGCCAGATTGTCCATAAATGACTAAAAGAATTAATAATAACCTCATTGTGATAGCTTTCATTTATTACTCTCGAATTGTCTTTGAGAAATTGCCAGCACTTGTACTAACGTGCCATTAGCTCACTGGAAATAGGTATATTAGATTTATCTTAGTCTTGTATTTGGCTATTTACCAGACAATTTCAGTCAGCGATTTTTGAGGGGGATGAAAGACCGCGCCATCAACTTTCTGCTTCAATATGATTTTTGGCTGACGTAATTATTGAGTGTTTTAATCGTATTTACATATAGGGCTGTGCTGATTTATTGGTTACTTTGGGCTTAAATTGGTTTGGTATTGCCGATGCTATCGAACTTAGTGCTTCGATAGCCTTGGGGGGGATATCATCATACTTGTCATTCGTAGAATGATTAACTTTTGTTGGTAACGCTTAAACTCACTATTATGATAGTAAATTATATAATGTGATTAAGCCGTTATTTTTATATTTTAATATGTTGTAAAAATTATTGATGAATAAACCTATTGATATCGCATTGCCTTCGCTGGTTCAGCGGATTGGTGGTGACAACGTGAAGCAAGCAAAAGCGATGGCACAACAATACGATTGCCAGCTTAAGCGTGTGCGACGCTCTAGAAACTGGCTAATGCATGGCGACGCAAAGATGATTCAATCCTGTGTGTTGCGATTGAAAGCTGACAAATCAGAGACTTTTAAATATTTAATTCATAAGATAGAAGCAAGCTTATTAACACATGCGGATAAGCTAGAGCCTTTAGCTGTGAAACTACAACGTTTGATGGCTCAAAATCCCAGTATGACATTGACAGAGTTGATACAGTTGACCCATTGCACAGAGGCTGAAGCAAGAGTGGCTCGTTTTAATGCTGAAGTATAACCCACCCCCTAAACACCATCGAAAATACTGGGTATTTATTGACGATGAACGCAGCATATCATCCTTGAACTTGTGAATTGATATGCTTTGGGCTGTGATGTTTAGTTGGTGGCGTTAAGTATCAATGGGTTTTAATTTAAAGCGGCAGGTTATAGCAGAATAGTGCAATCAAGCCAGAAAAGATGTTCTAGTAATCTTCATCGTTAGCATCACTCATTCGCTGTAATCTTTCTAGCTCTTCTTCTTTTGCGGCATTGATTTCATCAATAATCGCATTTACATCGGCAATATGTTCACTTTCAGCAAACTCGCCTGTTAGCTTTGATGTAGGTGTTAGTTCACCCGCTTCAAATAATGCCCACATTTCTTTAGCGAATTTAGTACCTGCTAACTCAGGAGCAAACTGACTGTAATAACTTGTCATGTTGTTTACATCGCGAGCAAACATCCATTGGGCGTTATTATTGGCTGCAGCATCAACCGCTTGGGGCAAATCAATAATCACCGGACCTTTGCTATCTACCAGCACGTTAAATTCTGATAAGTCTCCATGTACGATACCCGCACACAGCATTAATTTGGTATATTCAATCATGCTGGCATGATCTCGGATAGCTTCTTCGTAGCTCATTTCCACATCGTTTAGCCGAGGTGCAACTAAGCCATCATCATCTGTCACTAACTCCATTAACAATACGCCGGAATAGCAGCCATAAGGTTTCGGCACTCGCACGCCCGCATCGGCTAATTTATATAGGGCATCTACCTCGGCATTTTGCCAGGCTTCTTCTTGTTGATCTCGACCGAATTTAGACCCTTTTTCCATCGCTCTGGCGCGACGGCTATTGCGAACCTTACGGCCTTCTTGATACTGAACAGCTTGCTTAAAGCTACGTTTGTCAGCATCTTTGTAGACTTTCGCGCAGCGAATGTCCTCGCCACAACGGACGACATAAACACTGGCTTCTTTGCCACTCATTAATTGACTTAGGACATCGTCTACTAAGCCTTCTTCAACCAGAGGTTGGATTCGTTTCGGGATTTTCATTGCGTCCTTATACCGCAAATAAGCTCAGGATGGAATGCACAAATGCTTGCTAGAAAATAAATTTTGATGAAACGGGTAAGTTAGCTATTTTATTACAACTTACTATCCGCAAAAAATAGCCGATTATTATTTTTGTGTGGTGATGAGCTGAAGAGTGTCATAGCCCAAGGTGGTGATTATTTGTTATCATATCGACATCTGATTTTATATTTGTGCAATGACATTAATGCAGTTGTCTCTAAGCTGGCTATATTGATGTTAAGTGTTGATAAGCGAGATTAAAGCTGCGCACAAGCTTGCCAGTTAACTTCCTGATTTACAATGATAATACAACCGATTTATCGGTTATTGGAATTTCTTATGATTGAACTGCAACAGAATAACCCGCTACATGGCTTAAAATTAGAAACCATGGTGGCCGAATTAGTCGACTTTTATGATTGGAAAATCCTCTACGCTGCATTGCGTTTAGAATGCTTTAATACCAACCCAAGTATGGAAGCGTGTCTAAAGTTTTTAAAAAAGACTGAATGGGCCAGAGAAAGAGTAGAAAGTTTTTATCTTTATCGCTTTAAGCGTATGCCTAAAGGAAGTGCGGCGCAGTTTGAGTTAAAGCCGCGTGAACGTGGTTTTGCCCATGGTATTTTGCCTCGTAAACCTCAAGAGCTAACGGTAGAGTTAATTGCTGAAATGCGAGATAAAGCTACGGCGGACTATCAAGAGATGAAGCGCAGTAATAGCCGCCCAAAATACGGTAAAGATAAACCCAAAGCGCAAGACAACTACGCGCAAAATAAACGTACTGGCAACAAGCGTCCTGCGCCCTCACAAGATCCCAAAAATCCTTGGGGAAATTAAGCTGCTGATGGCTTAAAGCCAAAATCAAATATTGGATAGTTATCTCAATGCCGCAAATATTGCGGCATTTTTGTTTAGAATTAGTCATTGGCTTTGACGGCCAAGTCACTATTTAAACCGTCTTGAGGCTCGAACATTGAGTTAGCTCTATTCACGACTAGATTATTTTCTAGCTTATAGATAAGGCCTATGCTTGTTTGGCATTAAACGAGACGTCAGTCATTTCATCGGTGGCTTCGCTGATATTGGGTTGGTGGCATTACTGAAACGGATAGAAAGTGAACTGGCACTCATGGTGACTTTGTTAGTCAGCTGCTGAAGTGATCAAAGTCATTTGCTGCTTTTTGTCGTTACTGAACAAGCTAAAACCATGATAAGTATCACCGTAGAGGTTTTATATTTTATAGTGCCCTTTAATGTTACTTAACCTCATAAAATTATCAGACAGATGATAAGCCGCGTCGAGGAGATAATTGGCTTAAGTGAGTGTTTTACCTGTTTGAAAAATTGATTTTGCATCATAGAGTTAAATCGCTGTTGTTATTATTTTTTTATTTATCTTTACAATAGTTCAAACTGATGTATTCTATAGCCTGCTCTGGCAAACAGAGTTATTAATGAATATCAAGTAAAAGTAAAGCTCTAGATCTCTGCGTTATCGTTGTTATCCAAAGTGTTTCCCTTAGCTTCATAGTCACATTCAATAATTCAAGCTTCAGTGCATCGCATTATCGCGATAGATTTATTAATTATATTATATAAGGGACACAAAATGTCTAAAACTACTGGTTTAGTAAAATGGTTCAACGAAGATAAAGGTTTTGGTTTTATCACTCCTGATAATGGCGGCGCGGACGTTTTCGTTCATTTCCGTTCAATCACTTCAGATGGTTTCAAAACTTTAGCTGAAGGCCAAAAAGTATCTTTCGAAGTAGAACAAGGCCAAAAAGGCCCTCAAGCAGCTAACGTTACTGCTGAGTAAGTTTATACTTTGTAAGATAGCGCAAATAGTTTAACGACTGTTTGCGCTTTTTTTTACCTGTAATTCCTCGCCTAACACTCTCCTGCAGTTACCTCGCTTTGTTATTTGCCTTTATAGCCATTATTTTGCTTATTCAGCCTTAGTCAACCTAGTTAAAAATTGCTAAACTCTTTCGCGACTTTCAATGTCGTTGCATAATTAATTGATCCAAAAACCTTAATTGATAGGAAACCAACGTGACAGATTCAGCTATGCGTCTCAATAAATACATCAGCGAAAGTGGCATTTGCTCTCGACGTGATGCAGACCGTTATATTGAACAGGGGAATGTATTTATTAACGGCAAGCGTGCACAGGTTGGTGACCAGGTTAATTTTGGCGACAAGGTGAAAGTAAACGGTCATGATATTGAACCTCGAGATGCTGAAGATTTAGTGTTTATTGCCTTAAATAAACCTGTGGGTATTGTCAGTACGACAGAAGGCACCGAGCGCGATAATATTGTTGATTTTGTGAATCACTCAACCCGTATTTTTCCTATTGGCCGTTTAGATAAAGATTCCCAAGGATTGATTTTTTTAACCAACAATGGTGATTTGGTTAATAAAATATTACGCGCGGGCAATAACCACGACAAAGAATATGTAGTGTCGGTAAATAAACCCATTACCGATGATTTTATCAAAGGTATGGGCGCTGGTGTGCCTATTCTTGGGGTTGTGACAAAAAAGTGTAAGGTAGAGCAGGTATCAACCTATGCGTTTAAAATTGTTTTAGTACAAGGGCTTAATCGTCAGATCCGCCGCATGTGTGAATATTTTGGCTTTGAGGTCACTAAGCTTGAACGTCAAAAAATCATGAACGTTAGCCTTAAAGGTTTACCAATAGGTGAGTGGCGCGATCTCGATAAACAAGAACTGGATGTGTTGTTTGAAATGATCAAAGACTCTTCTTCAGAAGATAAAAAGTCTGCTACCAAGAAAAAGCCAAAACCGAAACCTAAAGTGGAATCTCTTCGCGATAAAATCGAAGGTCCTGAACATTTTATGCAACACAACCGCAGCACTAAACATAAAGGCCAGGCTAAAGGCGCTCCACGAGGGCAAACTAAAGGCCAGGCGCAACATGGTAAAGGTAAACCAAGTTCTGCAAGAAAACCTAAACGCTAATATTTAGTAATATAGTGTGATCTCACTGAAATTGATTAAGGCGACAGCTATGCTGACGTCTTTTTTATTGGCACTTTTTCTGAATAATGAGCGGTTAATTGGTTTACTTGTTCAATAAGGTAAACTTTTCTTGTTATCAGCACGTAATGGTTCATATATTCATTTTGCAGTGAGAGCCTCGTGTCTTCATATCGCTCCCTTTTTTGTTTTTCTAATGATCTTAGATTAAAAGATAATCTAGCCTTAAGCGCACTAATACGTAGCAGCTCTAATATCGCTTTTGTATTTGTTTTTGACGAGAGCAACTTTAAACCCATTTATTTTCAACAAACATCAATGGGTAAGCATAGGCTGGGTTTTTTATTACAATCTTTAGAAGATTTGAGTCATCAGCTTGAAGCGTTAGGGCACAAGCTTCACCTTTGTTATTTAGTCATGATGAAACAGCAATATTTAAACGTATTCAAAGGTATAGCATCAATACCATTGGTAAAATTAATACCGCACTGTTATGGCCTGTTAACCGTAAACAATCTTTATTACTGTTAGATTTTTTTGCCGCTTTAGTTGGGATATTATGCGTCCTGATCGTGTGCCAAGAGACACCCTAACCAATATCCAACAGAATGGTTTTTATACCATTAATATAAGATACTTTGAAGTGATATGTTTGTTGGTGAGTATTAAAAAATTGTTCAATATCATAGAGTAAACCTATTTGTTCTGCGCTGTTGATAACATAGGGTTGCATGTAATGGTAGGTATAAAGAAGTACGTCTTTACGTTGGGACAGAGGAGTTCCCAAAGTGTCAAAACAAAACAGTAACAGCGTTAGCCAAATAAATGTCAAATGGTTTTCATTTTCCTTCTGAATCAATGGTGTTAACGGTCAATGAACTTTTCATTCCTCTAATGTCGTTCATATTAATCTTGTCTGCACCGTTCAAATTAGCATTTTATTCTGATTTAGTGACTTCATTTTTCATCGTATAAAGAATCTGCTGGTTCATTTATGCAATAAACCCAAGACTATTAGGCCAAAAACACCGATAATTCATGTTAATTAGATAATGTGGCCGTTTGGCTGTGAATGACTGTAGGTGTATTCAATGGAAATCAAAGTAAATTTTCTCGACAATTTAAGACTCGAAGCCAAGTTTGACGACTTTACGGTGACTGCCGACCAACCTATACGTTATAAAGGCGATGGTTCTGCCCCGAGTCCTTTTGATTACTTTTTAGCATCGTCAGCATTGTGCGCCGCATATTTTATCAAGGTGTATTGTAAAGCCCGTGATATTTCAACGGAAAACATTCGGTTATCGCAAAATAACATTGTTGATCCTGAAGATCGCTACAACCAGATATTTCAAATTCAGGTAGAGTTACCTGAAGATATCTCTGATAAAGACCGTGAAGGTATTTTACGTTCAATTGATCGCTGCACCGTTAAAAAAGTGGTGCAAACAGGTCCTGAATTTAAAATAGAAACCGTCGCAAATTTAGATGCCGACGCCAACGCGATGTTAATGGGGCAGCCTGAAGGCGATGGCAGCACCTTTATTTTAGGTAAAGACCTGCCGCTTGAACAAACCATCAAAAATATGACCGCGATGTTAGCTGACCTGGGAATGAAGATTGAAATCTCATCCTGGCGAAATATTGTACCTAATGTGTGGTCGTTACACATTCGCGATGCGGCATCACCTATGTGTTTCACCAATGGTAAAGGGGCGACTAAAGAAAGCGCATTGTGTTCTGCATTGGGGGAGTTTATTGAGCGTCTTAATAATAACTTTTTCTATAACGATCAATTCTTTGGTACTGAAATCGCCAATAGCGAATTTGTGCATTATCCAAATGAAAAGTGGTTTGCTCTTGAAGACGATGATGCATTACCAGCAGGCATATTAGATGAGTATTGTTTAGATATTTATAACCCAGATGAAGAGTTATGTGGTTCACACTTAATTGATACCAATTCAGGTAATAAAGACCGCGGTATTTGTGCTATCCCTTACACGCGCCAGTCCGATGGTGAAACCGTGTATTTTCCATCAAACTTAATTGAGAACTTGTTTTTAAGTAATGGTATGAGCGCAGGCAATAACTTACCAGAAGCACATGTTCAATGCTTATCAGAAATCTTCGAGCGAGCGGTAAAACGTCAAATCATCGAGCAAGAAATAGTCCTTCCAGATGTCCCTATGGCGGTGTTAGAAAAGTACCCTAGTATACTCGCGGGGATTAAAGGACTTGAAGAACAAGGCTTTCCGGTTGTGGTGAAAGATGCGTCATTGGGCGGGCAATTTCCTGTAATGTGCGTAACCCTAATGAACCCAAGAACAGGCGGAGTGTTTGCCTCATTTGGTGCACACCCAAGCTTTGAAGTAGCATTAGAGCGTAGCCTAACCGAATTACTACAAGGTCGAAGCTTTGAAGGTTTAAACGATGTGCCTAAGCCAACGTTTAATAGCATGGCTGTAACTGAACCTGAAAACTTTGTTGAACACTTTATTGATTCTACAGGCGTCATTTCTTGGCGCTTCTTTAGCAGTAAGTACGACTATGATTTCTGTGAGTGGGATTTTTCGGGTACAAATGAACAAGAAGCTGAGGCGTTATTTGGCATTTTATCGGCAATGGGCAAAGAGGTATATATTGCTGAATTTACCGATTTAGGTGCTTCAGCATGCCGAATTTTGGTACCAGAGTATTCTGAAGTTTACCCTGTCGATGACCTGATTTGGGATAATACCAACAAGGCGTTGTTATACCGTGAAGATATCCTTAATTTACATTCTTTAAGCACTAAAGCTTTGGGTAAATTAGTTAATCGATTAGAAGAAAGCCAGCTAGATAACCAAACCGATATCCCTACATTAATTGGCATCGTATTTGATGAGAATACGGTTTGGGGGCAATTAACCATTATAGAGCTTAAAATTCTGATTTATTTAGCTTTAGGTGAGCATGAAGATGCCCTGGAATTAGTCGAGGAGTTTTTGCAGTTTAATGACAATACTGTACAACGCCGCTTGTTCTATCAAGCAGTCAATGCCGTGCTTGAAGTGACCTTAGATGAAGACTTAGCGCTAGAACACTTTATCGGTAACTTTAATAGAATGTTTGGTGCTGAGGTAATGGAAAACGTTGTTGGCTCTGTTACAGGTAAAGTCCGCTTTTATGGTTTAACTAAAACCAGCATTAATTTAGAAGGTATTGAACCCCACTTAAGGCTGATTGAAAGCTACAAGAAGCTTCATCAAGCGCGTCAGCAAAAGTCATAAGCATAAAGAAATATTTAAGCATGAAGAAATAAAAATGCCAGCGATAATTGTTAAGTTACCGCTGGCATTTTTATGAACCTAGCCTATTCAATTTTTTATAACTTTATGGTGGTGTAAAGAGGATTTTCCCTAAGCTCCCATTCTATATTTGTCGACTCGTTTAATGGCAAATAACATCCATATCGTCAGTACCGCGCTGCAACTCGCGAGTGAAATCCATACACCGAAAACACCGAATGCCCATGCAAAAAGGTAAATTACCGCGGCAATTAATATTAATTTTAACCCTGTTAAAATAGCAGACTCTTTGGTAGCACCAATAGCTTGGAAAAAACTCGCTCCAACAAGTAATAATCCTTCCATAGGCAGTCCCCAAAAATACCATCGTAACCCTTCAATCGCCACAGGGGTTAATTCAGGGTTATTTCCGGCAAAAAGATACACCATCCACTGTGGGCGAGTGTAAATTAAAATAAGCCCAATAACGGCTACCAGTAAAGTCATACTAAATGCAATGTGGCGAGCCTCTTTGACCCTGTCGTAGCGACCTGCGCCAGCATTAAAGCTAAAGATAGGCTGGGTGCCAAAAGCAATCCCTTCAAAAACCAAATAGAAGATTGCCTCGGTATAACTAATAACGCCATAAACCGCAACATGTAAAGGTGCGCCTACCCAGAGTAAGGCGGTATTGTGAAGAGTGAGTACTATCGATAAGTACAAATTCATTAAAAAGCTCGGAAAACCCGTCTTAGTAATATCGATGCAATGCTCTGCTCGAAGCCGCATTTGCGACCAATTGATTTTCAATTGCGTTTTATGGCCAAAAAAATGCTGAAGGCACAATAAGCCAGTTACAGCTTGACTTAACATGGTGGCTATCGCAGCACCTGCTAGGCCAAAGGGGTATACCACTATAAATAACCAATCTAAAAATGTATTTAATATGCCACCAGTAATAAGAACACAGGTGACAAAATGTGGTCTACCATCGTTACGTAATAGAGCTGTAAACGCTAAAGACATAATCGGAAAATGGCTCAGGGCAAAGTACCAGAATAAATAGTCATGGGCACTGTGTAATACCTCACCTTCGGCTCCTAGTGCAATCAAGATGTCCTCAGCAAACAGGCTCCCACAAACGGCAAAAAATAATCCAGCCAGTAAACATAAACTGAATGCATTACTCAAAATATGCCGAGCCTTGATAATATTTCCCTGACCAAGGTTCATTGATACAAGGGCTGCGCTGCCCATTCCTATTAAGGCCCCTACAGCATATAAAATGGCACCGACAGGGTAAGCTAACATCATCCCTGCTAATCCTGTCTCCCCCAAATAGTGGCCAACAAACATACCATCGATGGCGACATAAATACCGGTAATTAACATTGACGCTATAGTCGGTATTGAATAGCGCCAAAAAAGTTTTGCAACAGGCTGCTCTAACAAGCTTAAATCTTGTTGAGCTGGCTGTGATGATGTACTTGTTGACGACATAGACATGACTCAAATAATAAAAAATGATGTTAACCAAAGTGTTTATCTGAAAACACTTAAGTGATATGCAAATTGATGTGTTAGCTGAAAGTATGACCTATGACACATATCAGTGCTGGTCATACTGTTTTAAGCCTGTAAAAAATAGAGTTTAACGGGATCTCTTAACCGATGACTATTCTATTATTAACCGCTACGATAGAATACGTAATTGCTATTATATTTTAATTTTTTTTCAGGGGTTTTGTATGGCGCTGTTGCCTAAACATATAATTATCCCAAAAACATGACATAAACCACATAGAACACTAATAGGATTGGACGTTATCTGCAACCATTTGGCTTAAACCTGCATTCTCTCGTTAGGTTTTTCAATGTTGATTTTATATTTTGCTTTTAGGCAACAACGCCGTTTTGTATGCCAAAGACTGATTTTTATTGGTATGTTGGGTTAATTGACCGTTTACGATGAGATGGGTAAAGCCACATTCCCACTTTAGATGCGATTTCGTACTAAGTTATCAAGCGACGTAGGACATTTAATTAAGGTATAAATTGTCCATTAATATTGGATTTAACGGTACTAATAAACCAGTGTTAAATCCTTTATTATTCTCCTCATTGACATAGCACTATGAGGAAATCATCCATGTATCACCCAATTATTCAAGATTTAGAACGTCGTTATACCGTGAAAAAATACGATTCAAATAAACGTATCTCTGCTGAAAATATTGCAGTGCTACAACAAGCAATGCGTTTATCCGCGTCTTCAATTAACTCGCAGCCTTGGAAGTTCATTATTATTGAAAGTGATGCGGCAAAGCAGCGTTTGCATAATACCTTTGCAAACAAGTATCAATTCAATCAGCCGCACGCAACTGAAGCTTCACATATTATTCTATTTGCACATAATCCAGCTTATACCAAAGACGATTATAGAAAAGTGGTTGATGTTGAAGTGTCCTCTGGCCATTTGCCGGCAGAGATGTATGACAATATGCTTAATGGTGCGTTTGCCTTTGCTGAAGCTAATACTAATGACGCTGGCTTTAATGGTGAATGGACTAAGGCTCAAACCTATATTGCCTTAGGCAATACTCTGCATGCATTAGGGCGTTTAGGGATAGATTCAACGCCGATGGAAGGCGTCGACTCTGAGCTTATTGCTGAAGAGTTTAAACAGGAATTAAACGGTTATGTGGTTGAGGTGGCATTAGCCATTGGATATCACAAAGAGGGCGAGGATTATAATCATGGTCTGCCTAAATCACGCTTACCGATAGAAGATATTTTTACTGTATTGTAATTAGCACAATCTAGCACGGACTAAAAATGCTTATTTAGTCCGTGTTTTTATGTTTATCTGCAGTCTGATTTAATCGTGAATGATTTAGCCTTATGACTTATGTTAGTTATTTATCTGAGTTAGTTGAACCAATCTTGTGAATCGCTAAATCAGCACCGTGGAACTCATCTTCCTGGCTTAATCGTAAGCTACTCATTTTATTTACAATACCATAAACCAATACCCCGCCTATTACGGCTATTATAATGCCAGCTAGGGTGCCTATTAGTTGTGCCATTATGCTAACGCCGCCGAGGCCACCCATTGCCTGTTGGCCAAATATACCCGCCGCAATGCCGCCCCAAACACCACATAAACCATGTAATGGCCACACCCCTAGTACATCATCAACTTTAGCACTGCGCTGTAATTTGGTGTAAATCACTACAAATAATCCACCTGCTACACCACCCACAATAAACGCACCTACAGGGTGCATCAAATCAGAGCCAGCACACACAGCGACTAACCCGGCTAAAGGGCCGTTATGGATAAAGCCAGGATCATTTTTACCCACAATCAAAGCAATAATAGTGCCGCCAACCATTGCCATTAAACTGTTAACCGCAACAAGGCCGCTGATACCATCTAATGTTTGTGCTGACATGACGTTAAACCCAAACCAGCCGACAATCAGTACCCATGAGCCCAATGCAAGAAAGGGAATATTTGAAGGAGCAAAAGCGATTCCGGGTTTACGCCCACGCCTTGACCCCAACAATAAAATGGCTACCAGCGCAAGCCAGCCGCCCATAGCATGTACTACAACAGACCCAGCAAAGTCATGGAATTGTGCACCAAAAGTGTGCTCTAGCCAGGCTTGAAAACCAAAGTTACCATTCCAAATAATCCCTTCAAAAAACGGATAAACAAATGCCACGATGAGGGCAGAAGCAAATAGAAATGGTCTGAAGCTACCACGTTCGGCAATACCCCCCGATACAATAGCGGGGATCGCTGCAGCAAAGGTTAGCAGGAAGAAAAATTTCACTAACTCATATCCGTGATTTGCGCCTAATGCTTCTGCACTGACAAAAAAGTGTGTGCCATAAGCAACTTGGTATCCAATAACGAAGTAAGCCACAGCTGAAAATGCAAAATCAGTAATAATTTTAACTAAAGCGTTCACTTGGTTTTTGTGACGAACAGTACCGACTTCTAAAAATGCAAATCCTGCATGCATGGCGAGTACCAAAATGGCACCCAATAAGATAAACACGGTATCTGCACTTTGAGCGATCACGCCAATGGCATCACTAATATTATTATCCATTAAGAGTCCTGATATGGTTTGAAAAATAGCCTTAGGCTTAAAAAAGCAAAAATCATTCCTGTTTATTGGTGTTAAATAAAAAAATGTCAGTTATTGGTGCAACACAATGAAAATATTGATTAAATATTTCAAACCCATGAACCATATTGGTGCGTAACTCTTGCTAATTGAATGGTTTTAATAGGATACGATAGTGGGAGTTGTACTATTTTAGTGCGCGAATGTTGTAAGTTGGTGCACTGTAATGGTGCCTAGTGATCATTCTTTTTCTCAGAGTGAATAGTAATAGGCTTAATATCAAACCAGCTTTAATAATCGGCTTAATGACAGTATCAATTTCAGCATTTCTATTTTCCTTAAGGTTTTTTAAGATGGCATAACAGGCTTACTCTGATTGATATTATGTCAATGTTGATCGCTTTTATGGCTTGCAACATATTTATCATTGAACAATCGTTTTAGGCGAAACGAATATATTCGTGCTTTTTCTTACACTTTTGAATTGCGAACTTGTTTTTAAATAGACGATCGGTCTAATATTGACCCATGCATGAGATAACAACTAAACCACGTCGTGGTAGACCGCCTAAAGCGAGTCGAGATAATCAAGACACCAAAGCGGCTTTAATTCGCAGCGGGCTTGAACAGTTAACCGAAACTGGGTTTGCAGGTTCGGGGATTGATCTCATTTTAAAAAAGGTCGGCGTACCTAAGGGCTCTTTTTATCATTATTTTGCCAGTAAAGAAGCCTTTGGCCAGGAAGTTATCGCAAACTATGCTGCCTACTTTATGCATCAACTTGATAAGTGCTTGGCGGATGAGTCGATTTTAGAGATTCACCGACTAAGTTTGTTCGTGAATAAAGCCAAAGTTGGTATGACCCAATATCAATTTAAACGTGGCTGTCTGATAGGTAATTTAGGCCAAGAGGTGGATTTATTACCCGACAGTTATCGCCAACAACTGATAGATATCTTTTTGAGTTGGCAGACAAGGTTAGCCATTTGTTTACAAGCGGCTCAAACCCAAGGGGATATTCACCCTAATGCCGACTGTACGCGATTGGCTGAACTATTTTGGGTAGGTTGGGAAGGTGCGGTTAGCCGTGCAAAGTTGATACAAAGCGTCAATCCTTTACAAGATTATTATGATTTTTTTATGTCAGGCTTACTCACTCAAGATAAATAAATTCAGTTGTAATTGTTAACTAGTTGATTGAGTGATAGTAAACAAAATTTTTTACATTTAAATAGACGAACGGTCTAAATTGGAGGTTTTATGTTTCGTGGCCTTTTAATTGAAAAAGATGAACAAGGTTATCGTGCAGCTTTAAAAGATATTGATGAATCTTTATTGCCAGAGGGGGATGTGACTGTCGATGTTCTTTACAGCACATTAAATTATAAAGATGGTTTAGCTATTACTGGCAAAGGCCCTGTTGTTAGACAATTCCCTATGGTGCCAGGTATCGATATGGTTGGGGTTGTTTCACAATCAGATACGGGTAAGTTTGCGATAGGCGATACGATATTATTAAATGGTTTCGGGGTAGGCGAAGTCCATTGTGGCGGATTAGCACAAAAGGCTCGTTTAAAAAGTGATTGGTTGATCCCTTTACCAAAAGCATTTTCACCGCGTCAGGCTATGGCGATTGGTACGGCGGGTTACACTGCCATGTTATGTGTTATGGCACTAGAAAAAAATGGTGTGACACCAGAGAAAGGCGATATCTTAGTGACGGGTGCTAATGGTGGTGTCGGTAGTTTTGCCGTAGCGATTTTAGCTAAGCTAGGATATAGCGTTGTTGCTTCAACTGGACGTGCAGAAGAGACAGCTTACCTGCATAAGTTGGGGGCTAAAGAAGTGATTGACCGTCATTCATTGTCTGAGCCTGGTCGCCCTTTGGCCAAAGAGCGTTGGGCAGGGGCTGTTGATTCTGTTGGCAGTCATACTTTAGCTAACATTTGTGCCAGTATTCAATACGGTGGCACGGTTGCCGCTTGTGGTTTGGCACAAGGAATGGATCTTCCCGCCACCGTCATGCCATTTATTTTACGCGGTATTACATTAGCGGGTGTTGATAGTGTGATGCGTCCGATTGCTGATCGTGAAACTGCATGGCAGCGTCTTGCTGACATTATAGAGCCTGAAATGTTTGATGATATTGCTACTGAGATGACACTTGATGGTGTGATCCAAGGGGCTAATGATTTAATGGCCGGTAATATTCGCGGACGTATCGTTGTTAATGTTGGCTACTGAGAAAACCAGGACTCTGGTTAATCAATCTATCTTTAGCGGCTATTTTCAACACTCATTATGTTGTATTGACTTGCAATAGGCTTGCTAATGGCGCGTGAGGTTCGCCTTGTTATCATTAAAGATTGCTTGATCAAGGTGTATACTATTTTATTAATAGTATGAATGAATTAGTAAATCTCTTACTGAGAGTTCAGATTAGCTAGATACAAAAATGCCAGTCAGTTAGCTGACTGGCATTTGAGTTTTTAAAGCTGTAAGTCACTGTCGCATGGACTTATCTGATTAGTGCGCCGCATTGATTAGCAAAACAATGTGGCGCGAGAATCATCCTCAGTAAAGTGACTGGATTACCAAATACGTACGCGTTGATCTTCTGGTAAATACAACTTATCGCCTGGTTTTACGTCAAATGCTTTGTACCAAGCATCATGGTTACGAGGCGCGAGTGCACGATAATGACCAGGTGCATGGGTACCGGCTTTAAGCTGACTTAACATACTTTGTTCAGTACGTTTTTCTTTCCATACTTGTGCCCACGCTAAGAAGAAGCGCTGGTCACCCGTTAGACCATTAATGATTGGTGCTTCCTTGCCGTTTAAACTTAACTGGTAGGCATGGTAAGCCATTGCAATACCACCTACGTCACCAATGTTTTCGCCAAGGCTGTTGCGACCATTAACAAAATTACCCTTGATGGGTTCATATAAGCTGTATTGCGCCGCTAATTGATCGGCTTTGGCTTCAAATGCGGCGCGATCGGTATCGGTCCACCAGTTACGTTGAATACCGTTAGCGTCAGACTTTGAACCTTGATCATCAAATCCATGGCCCATCTCATGGCCAATTACCGCTCCAATACCACCATAGTTGACGGCTGGATCGGCATTGGGATCAAAAAATGGCGGCTGTAATATGGCAGCAGGGAACACAATTTCATTGAACGAGCTATTGTAGTAAGCGTTTACGTATTGTGGTGTCATGCCCCAACGGTTACGATCCGTTTTTTGCAGCTCTTGAGCGACGCTGTCGGCATGGAAGTATTGGCGTAATTTGTGAATATTGCCTATTAAATCTTTACTTGATAGGGTTAAGCCATCAAATTCTTGCCACACATCTGGATAACCAATTTTAGGGGTGAAAGCGGCCAATTTGGCATGGGCATTGACTTTGGTGTCATCGCTCATCCAAGTTAACCCATCAATACGTTGGCCTAATGCAGTACGTAAGTTTTCAACTAAATCAGCCATTTGTGCTTTTGATGATTCAGGGAAATAACGGGCAACATAGACCTTACCAATCGCAAAACCTAATGATTCTGTCGCTGACATTTCATCCACGGCACGTTTCCAACGAGGGCGTGGCTCTTCTTGACCGTTTAAGGTTTTACCATAAAAGTCAAAGTTGGTGTTGTAAATGTCTTCTGACAACAAATCGGCGTTATTGGTCAATGTATGGAAAGTTAAATAGTCTTGCCATACATTTAATGGTTGCTCATTCACTAATGCAATCATTGCCTTAATCGGCTCAGGCTGCGACATGTTAAGTTGCGGGACCTTGTAACCGGTTTGTTCAAAGTAAAGATCCCAATTAAAATGAGGATAAGCTTTCGCTAAATCTTCACGCTTGATCTGATTTAACGTTAAGTCGCGATCTCGGCGCTTTTCTCGTGGCCAATGACCTTCAGCAATTTTTGTCTCAAGCGCTAAAATGGCTTCAGCGCGGGCCTTACCCTCAGCGATGCCTGCAAATGTAAGCATTTTGGCAATGTGGTCAACGTAAGCGCTACGGATATTTATAAAGCGTTCATCGTCTTCTAAATAGTAAGAGCGATCAGGTAAGCCTAATCCGCCAGCACCCACAGATAATTCATATTGGTTTGGATCAAGGCGATTGAACCACATGCCACCATAAATGGGTGATTGGGCATTGGTTAACCAAGATTGGCCAAATACCTTGGTTAAATCATCAGTATTTTTTATCGCGTTAATTTGATCTAAGGTAGGTTTTATTGCCGTTACACCAAGTTTATTGATGGTGTCGGTGTCCATGTAAGCATGGTAAAAATCAGCAATTAATTGCTCTTCGGCATTTAAATTTTGACGGCTAGTAATGTCATCTATGATGGCTTTGACTTGAACCTCACTGCGCTCGGCTAACGCGGTAAATGCACCATAACGCGTTTTATCCGCGGGCATTTCAAAGTTGTCATACCAGGTGCCGCTGGCATACATAAAGAAATCATCACCTGGCTTAACGGCTTCATTTCTGGCGGTTAAATCAATACCAAACTCACCTAATTCAGCTTTGTTAACAGCAGTAGTCTTGACTACTGGGCTGTCGGTTTTGGCGATTTCTGAGGTGCCACATGCACTAAGAAAGGTGCTTGCTAATGCGATGGCAATTAAGGATTTTTTCATTGTTATCTGTTTCCTTACTGGCTTTTTAGGGCTAAAAATTCACCCTCATCTTCTAAGAATGAGTTTAAAAGTCAAACAATGAATTGTTAGCAAATTTTAAATTACAGCCTAAAGGGTATAGATTAATCTGAGCTTAATAAGATGGTAAAAGGAAGTATGAGTATAAATAGGCAATGAGAATGTTGATTATGTGGTGTTGTAATAAGGCCGATTATGTTATTAAAACAAAGCGCTAATATTGAATGTTGAAGCGCGCAAAACGGGTAAATGCACGGATTATGGGGGCTTTACTACGTTGCTCAATCAACAACTGTTTTTGAGTCGAGAATTTTTTGAAATGACGAATATCATCGACTATGTGAACAGGACGACATTCAAATTGCGTGGACAGATTAAGTAACGTTTCCGCATCAAACGAAAAAGACTGTAGCATCTTATTTGAAATATCATTCTTTCTTGCTGCGGTTAAGGCTGACTTACGCAAAAGCTGCTGATTAATCTTATCTTTTAAGCGGACTTTATGTTGTTTCCAGGTACTTTTGTTAGTTAGCGTGTGCATGTCTTCGATGATCTGATGTGGATCACAGTCAAACTTGTAAGCAATTTTCGCAATCATTTCTTGGGATGTAATATCAATCCCTTTAATGGTTAGGTAGACAATAAAATCGAGGCGATCGTTGGCTTTTTCGATTGCTTCTTGGGTTTTATTTAACACCTCATCGGCAGGTGATTCTGATTTTTCAACAGAATCAAGCAACTCTGCTAAGGATAGCGTTTCCGCTTCCGCATCAGCATAGGATTGTTGATATACAGGCTGTTTCTTCATTCACAATTACCGGTCAATATTTAAGTGTCAGGCTAAGGTTTTTTGGTTAAGCGTTTTAATCTTACTCAGTCTCTTTGCTGTGTACGTTAGAGCAAACTAAATTCTACGTGAAATGGTTAGCGGGTGGAAATGTAAAGTTGATGATAATCTAAAATGTGTGCGCTGAACACTGGCTTGTAAGCCAGTTGTTTCTTGGTTGTTATCTTACTGTTATGTAATGTTTTTTATTAATACATTGATTATATATTCCAATGTTGAATGCCAGATAAAGAAGGCATGTCTACTTGCTATTATTATACAACTTGTCGGAGGACATTAAAGTTTGTAACTTTTCTACTTCCGAAGCTCGTTTCCATTGGCTACCATAGGCCAAATGTGACAATAAAGATTGAAACTTAGACTCAATCAACGTGGCTATCCAGAGAAAGAGTGACAACAAAGTTTGAAACTCACTTTTGGACAGAAATGATTTAGAAAAGCCAGTGTTTCAATTTACTTTTTATAAAAGTTTACCCTTCCCCACTAAATTAAGAGCCTTTCCACCCTCGATGCCTTAAAACATAGTTTTCTTGGGTCATTTTAACCTCGGTACATTGCGGACAATAATCTTGAGTCCTAACCCGGTTTCCCATGTAAATTCGCCGGTTACCAAGTTCGACTTTTATGCCATCGATTAGTCCTTGATCACCCATGATGCGGATTTTCAAGTCAGGCTTACATAGCGATAATATGTGCAGTAACATATCTACCTTAGATTTTTCAGCTCTACTTCCAAATGTCACCGACTTGATGTGAATAGGCAGAAATGTGTTATTTCCCCCAAGTAGACAGCGGCTCTCTGACTCATACTTCCAAGGCTTCTCTTTATATACGAGGATTTCTTCAGCCTTTACTCTAGTAATATGGCGCTCAGTTAAGATTGGCTTTTTGAGGTATGAGACTTTATGTACTTGCTGGTCATCCATTACTTGAAACTCAATGACGCACCCTCTAGCTCCACCGGCATAGTGAGACCACATCAGAGGATGATCTTTATCCCGACTAAAACAGACTATACGGAAAGTTTTAATCAGATCATCCCACTCTTGTTCTTTATCCTTTGGGATTGTTCCATCAATTTTAACAACTCCCTCCATTGGATCATTTAACTCGTGATGAAGAGCCGCATATAATCTTTCCCTGAGAATCAAGTCGAGTAAAAATTCAAAATTATCAAGAGACTTATACTTATAGAAAACTTGTTGCTTACCCATACGGCAATCCATCCAAAGGCTCTTAACGCCGCTAGCACGCGCAGCTTTGTAATGAAGGGCAGTCGCAACGAAAAAGACGTCGCAGTGTCTGGCCTTGTTAACCATTTTTACCAATCTGTAAACTCTGTAATTCTGTCCAATCTTGTCACTGACACCGCCTGCCCAAGTGTATTTTGCCAGAATCTTTCACGCGCGCCTTGTTCGCCAGCCCCACTCCACTCGACTATTCTCAATGACTTTGATGTCAGATAGGGGCGTAACAGAACATTTAGGTGTGTATCAAGCCCTGAGTAACCAAACAAAATGATTTCCTTTGACTCAAATAGCGTGAACTGCAAATAATCCCAGTATGTTGTGAGAACGTTTGATGCTGCTATAACTGAGGGTTTTCTTTTAATATGGGTTAAAACAATATGTTCGCTTGGTACATCCCTTTCAACGGTCAATTGATGACGAGAGAGCTTTACTACATCTTCATTGGAATTGACAAATAATGGAGACCCATGCAAATGCAGATAGTAACCAAATTTATTACCATATTTTCGTTCGAGAGCATCTGAAGAAAAACCTTGATCTAACATCCCGTCAACCAAATACCCCCTATAACCATTAAATACATCATTATCGATGAACGAGTTATATAGAAGCTTGTCGTAGTTTAAAGTTGCTACATGGGATCGCGTAGTCTTGATAAAGTCAACAAGGCTATCTTCAAATCCTTCCGGCAATTCATTCTCGTAGTTATGCAATTCGGTGGCAACTTTATGAAGGTAAGTTGCAGTAATTTCTGGAAAACTTAGCCCATCTTGAGTTAACCAATGAACATCTCCATCTCCAATATGTGAAAGAGCTTTACAGTATGTAATCGCTTGGTGAAGAGTATCTAGTTCATGTTCACCTACTGGGGCGCCTTGACGGCCCAAGCATCGCTCGACCAGCTGGCGCTGAACGTCTGTTAAAAAGTTTGGACGATTCCAAATTTCAGCTAGGGCACGATCTAAGGAAAAATGAGTATGATCTAAAGCCATGCCGAGACCATTCCCAAATATTAATAGTTTTCTATCCATCACTGATGCCTTTTGTCCAAATAATTTAGGATAGCGCAATTTAAGACGTTCAAGTGAGGATGACATGCCCATGGTAATTCGCTAGCGCTGATCGCTGGTTAACGTTTTAGTATTTATGCTTTACGCGGTTTGCAAGGCATAAATCGCTTGTTGGACTTGGCCGATGCCACATCCAAATTAATCGGTATGATTTATGCTATAGGAATTTGCTTTTTAACGGTAGTGGTATTTTGTACAACCTTTCGGCTAATCGTCTGTTCTGATTAAACCTTTTAAGGTGGGATTGATGATGTTTAATCTTTTTCATTGATCGATTATTGCCTTGCGCCTGATATACCTTACTGACACGTTTTGGGGCAAAAATATGCTAGAGAAGTTTTGCCGTTGTGAGTTTTACCAGCTTAAACTCCTCATAAAATTTCGAACTTTGTTGTCTTAGTTTCAATCTTTATTGTCCAGTTTCAGACTTTAATGTACATCGACACAACTGGCGGCATAAAACTGCGGCCAGAAACATCACAGATAAACCGAATGACAAACAGGGGTGCTTGTTACCGGCCTGAGTTTTCAAATCGCTATTCGCCTAGATTTAACCAATAAGAGTTCATTGTTATGCCTGGGCAAGCGACATCTTACAAAGTGGGTATGATGAAAATTTTGTCCCTACGCCAAAAAGCCAAAGACAGTTTAGGTGATAAGTTTGACTTGCGTGAGTTCCATGATGCGGTATTGAAAAATGGCGCTATGCCGTTAGATTTACTGGAACGTGTTATCGACAGTTATATTGCCGCTAAACAAAAGGCGTCTACTTAGCTTCAAATAACTCACAGACTTAACTTGAAATAAACCGATAAAACCGGTTGAATGACAACTGGTTTTCTTTTTTATGGCTGGGATGTATGTCGACATTAACCAAAGGGCTTGGGTTATTTTTAGATGTGGTTCAACAAGGATCTTTTAGCAAAGCTGCAGCCTTGCATGATATGGATAACTCGTTACTGTCAAAGCAAATAAAGAAGTTAGAAGCCGATTTAGGTGTGCAATTGCTTAATCGTTCAACTCGTACCTTTGCCTTAACCTCAGCCGGTAAAGATATTTTTGAGCAAACCAAAGTGTTGATGGAAACCTTAACTCAAATTCAAAATATTGCCGACGCCCATCAAACTGAACCTAGAGGGAATATCCGTATTACCTCATCGATTAACTTTGGCCAGCAATACTTACAGCCCGTCATCAGCCAGTTTATGAAGCAATATCCGAATGTTAATATAGCCTTGCTATTAGACGATAAGCGGGTTGATATTATTTCTGAGCACTTTGATGTGGCATTCAGATTGGGAAAGTTAACTGAGTCTAATTTGATTGCCAGAAAAATAGCCAAAACCCATTTTGCGATTGTTGCCTCAGAAGACTTTATTGCCCAACATGGTAAACCGACCACCCCAGAAGAGTTAGTACGATTACCAGCGGTGGTGTATAGCAATGGCAATGTTCGTTTAGATCAAATGTCGATCAGCTCGCCACCTGACTTTGATGGGTATAAGACCTATAAAATGCAGAGCAATTTTTGCGTCAGCGATATGCGCACATTAATCAAGGCAGTTACAGATGGATTAGGCTATGCCATGATCGATTTGTTCAATTTAGATAAACCACTTAGTGAGGCTAAGTTAGCGCTTTTACTCACCGGCTATGGCTTATCTACCGTCGATACTGGTATTTATGCCATTTACCCACATCGAAAGCCGACTAAACTTGTGAGTGAGTTTATTAATGCGGTGCAAAACTACATAGGCACACCTCCATTTTGGGTTGATTATGTTCCTGATTATAAAAATAGCTATAAATAACCTCAGGCCTTTTTAGTAATGAAAAGCAGCGTTATCTATTACTGTATTGCGGTTGAATAGCTAACCCAAACAGCACGAATGATAAAAACAAAAATAACAAACAGGGCACGACTTTGGCTTAACATTAAGACCCATGTTGCTCAGTCTTTGAGGCAAAACGCCCAACCACTTGAAATACCGATATGCGTTAATTATATCGGTATCTGTTGGCTAATACCTGTCAGGCCAGCAAACCTTAACTACAGTGGTTTTAGCTTACCTTTCGCATCACTTAATTGCGTGTAGCCTTTTGTGGCCATAAACGCTTTAAGCTCATGTTCAATTCTGGCGAAGCATCCAAGCCCTTCTTTCTTTAAGCAGGTGGCAATCTGCACGGCATCGGCCCCAGCCAGTAAGTATTCAAATGCATCTGTGCCACTTTTAATCCCGCCGACACCAATAATACTGACTTCATTTCCCAATAATTCCTTAAAGGCCCTGACATTGGCCAGTCCAATCGGTTTGACATAATCACCACATAAGCCGCCAAAACCCCCTTTGGGTTTGATGATAGGTTGCTCGGTATAAGGGTCAATCACTAAGGTATTACCGATAGAGTTAATGCAGGTAATAAACTTCACTGGGTACTTTTTAATGATTTTAGCGACAGCAATAAAATGCGCCATATCAAAATAGGGCGCAAGTTTGATGCCGATGGGTTTGTTTCCCAGCGCTGTAATGGCGGCTAACGCTTGATCTGTTTGTTCAAAATCATAAGCAATCTGGGCTTTGCCTGGAATGTTCGGGCAAGAGAAATTGACTTCTATTAAATCAACGGCACTATTTTGAAAGGCGCTAATCATTTCAATATTGTCACTAATGCTAAATCCAGCAATGCTGACAACCACCGGCTTATTCAATGCTTTTAGTGCAGGAACCATATCAAGGTATGCTTGATATCCTAAGTTAGGTAATCCCATTGATTGAATGGCGCCTAATGGCAAGTTTTGATACCTAGGTTCAGGGTTACCCTCACGTGGCATCAGGGTACATGATTTAGTCACAATGGCCGTTGAGCTTGAATCAGCAATACGTTTAAGTTCATCAAATGTCGTGCATTGTGGTCCTGAGGCGTTCATTAGGTAGCTTTGCAGTTTGACCCCTGCAATTTGGGTAGATAGGTCGATAGGCATATGGTTTTTATTGATTTGTAGGGTGGGGTGAATAGTATTTTTGCATTGCGTCCTAGGTATTGATTCAGAGCAATGAATTGATCAATTTTTTAGGACGATATCTGAAACTGTTAACTGGTGCTCTTTTTTGCTAAAGAGCATCTTTCGCTCCACTATTGGTTGAGTTTAATCATCCAATTACCTCAATTTCATCTTGTTCACTAATACAATTGTACTATGGGTAAATTTCACTTAAGTTAGTCTTGATATTCACTTTTATTCTGGACACGTCATGTGGAACACGCTTCGCGCTTATCAATCATCAATTATATTACTGTCGGCTTTGATGTTCGGTGGCGCATTAGGGTTATGGCAGCCTGAATTTGCTCTCGGACTAAAACCCATAGGGCAGATTTTCCTTAATTTACTCTTTATGATCATTGTGCCATTAGTGGCTGTTAGTGTGATGTCTTCTATTGCCAGAATGACAGATTTAAAAAAGTTAGGTGCGATTTTGATTTCGATTATGGCGGTATCAATCATAATGGCGATTATTCCCGCCGTCGGCATTATCTTGCTGGCATCGGCATTTGATCCCGCTCAAGGTGTCACGTTGGAATTGGCTGAAACCCTTGATAACGCTGGTGGTACGATGGATTTTGTCAGTTTACTGACCACTAATGACTTTGTGGGTTTGCTATCAAAATCAAACATTCTGGCGTTAATTATTATGTCGGTGATCAGCGGGATTGCTATAGGACAATCTGGTGATGATGGGCGTAAAGTTGCTGATTTACTCGATAGCTTGAACACGGTCATTATGAAGATTATAGCTATTCTAATGTATGCCGCCCCCATTGGTTTAGGTGCTTATTTTGCCTCGACAATGGCGAGCCAGGATGCAGAGTTAATGGGCACATTTGCACGCGCAGTGGGTTTATTCTTGTTGGCAACGGCATTATATTTAACGATTGGATCAACCTTTTATGCCTGGCTGGGTGGTGGTGTTGATGGTGTAAAACGCTTTTGGCAAAATATGTTAGAACCCGCAGTGACTGCTTTGGGTACCAGTTCATCATTAGCCACGTTACCTATCACCATTCGCAGCGCCAATAAAATGGGTCTTAATGAACAAATCAGTGAAATTAGCTTGCCCTTGTTGGTTAATTTGAATAAAGGCGGTGCGGCGATGATCACCGCATTAAAAATTGTCTTCATTTATTCTTTACTCGGTTTAGATTTCAGTGCCGATATATTTATGATTACTGTGCTTATTTCGGTGTTATCGGCGTTCATTATTGGCGGTGTACCCGGTGGGGCATTTTTGGGCGAGATTTTTATTGTGACAACACTCGGTTTGCCTTTGGAAGTCATCCCTATTTTAGTTGTGCTCGGGGCTATTACCGATGCCGCTTCTACCGTCATTAATGTGGTACATGATTTAACGGCGACACAAATTATTGAGCGACTTAACGGTAAACATTATTTAAACCAAGCAGAATGAGCTTTATGAATACAGATATCCATAAAACCAACAACTTGCCGGCTATTATTTTTGTCGTTGTTTTACTTTTGAGTGCATCAATTGCTGTGTACAACATAAACCAAAGCCATCAACAAACGTCGCCAGAAACCTGGACCGCATTCATTTATAAGAATGGCTATGAATCGGCAAAGTATGAGATGGAAGATGGATTTGAGGATTATTCATCCTGCAAATTATTTGCGACTAGCTTATCGGATAAATTTGATCAGGCACCATGGCAATGTGGCTTGCGCTGCCGTTTTGACTCAATGCGTCAAGGTTATCAATGTGAAAGCATGGAAAATCATTAGTTGATCACGCGCTAAGGTCTGCGGGAGGGGGAATCGTCAATTTAGGTGCGTGTTATTTAGTCTTAAATACTCAGCTAAATTTATTCAAAAATAAAGGCATAAGCGCAAGCTTATGCCTTTGCTATTTTTAGCTTGTTATTTTTAGCTTGGTATTTACAGCTTGGTATTTACAGCTTGGTATTTACAGCTTGGTATTTACTGCAGGTAAAGCTGCACTTTTGCTTAATTGGCAAGGCGACTCTCCAGGACCTGTGAGTAATGTTGGGTCGATATTGGCATTACACTCCCAGTTAATAAATTTACCATCACTGGCTATGCTAGGCGTAAAAGTCAGTTGCGAGCCTTCTCCATAATATTTTGCCAGTTTTACAACCACATCACTTTGTTCTGACAAGAAAATATCACTAATTAAGGGATGCGCTTTAAGATCATTAATCGGTAAATCAATTTTGTCAGCCGGTTTAGGTAACCTTGCTTGGTAAGAATAAAAATCTGCAACCGACATTTTTGCCAATTGTGATAAATCGACAATAGAATTGAGCTGTAACTTAAGATTTAAACCATTATAGCTAGCGCCTTTTGCTGGCGTAGGAGCATTAATTTTAGTCGCAGTTTGAGCCGTTTGAGCCGTTTGGGTTGATGCGGCGGGTTTTGATGCTGCTACAACGAACGCTGAATTAATGTTGTCATCTGCTGTGCTACTGCTTTGTGGCGCTTGTTGGGCGGCGATAATCTTTTCGGTCACTTCATCTATAGCATCATCTGAACCGAGTGTCACACGCAATACTTGTGTGCCACTTTGAGGTTGTTTGCTTCTCGCGGTTTCAGTTATTGTTATAGTTGTTTTTTCTGCGGCAACCATAGGTGTTTTTTCGGCAGCACTTGTGGCTGATGAATCTGCGAATACTTCGGGTTCAGTCGAAATGGGCCTAGCTGCAATCGTTGTTTCTGGAGAATATATGTCAGCCTTTGTGGTTACTTTGCCATTCGATGGTAATTCTTGAGTATTTACCTCTGATAAGGCTGGTGTTTCTGTTATCCATTGTTCCATCGGCGCAGTTGAAATTGGCCGAGAGTTACCCACTGTAGCAATGCTTGCTTCTTCTACTACTTGAGGCTCTACCAATGCCACGGTTTGTGCCGCCGATGGCGACTCTGAAAGCGTGGCAGTGTCGGTAACCTCTAGCAAGCTAATGTTAGCCACTTCTATATTCTCAGCCACGTTAGCTATTTCAGCCTTTTTAACAATCTCTTCATCCACCTGAACCTGAACGTCAACCACTTTAGCTGTAACAATGTCCACAGGCGTCACTGCTTCTGGGTCAATGTTTATCACGTCACTATTTATCACGTCACTAGTTATCACGTCACTAGTTATCACGTCACTATTTATCGCGTTGTGATTCATGACGTCTTCTGAAGACATGTTACTAGCGGCGATAGAGGTCTCGATAATCTCAGCTACTTCAGTTATTTCAGTTTCGTCTGCTGAAGTCTTTTCGATGACAGAGTCGTTAGCCAATACAGTATGTGATGATGGCAAATCTTTTATATTCGCTAATTGCCCAAAAGCGTGTTTTAGCGCTGTTAATAAGCCGGTTTCAGGTATCATTCTCGATGTTAAATATTCTTCAGAGACTTCAGATATATCTGAATCTGATGCTGTCGAAGCGATTTCAGATGCTTGTTTCTCGATGGGGGTACTGGAGTCATTGTCCAGATTTTTAGCTGATTGAATTTGGGCAGCGACCAGGGTGGTTGACTCAATAACAGGTTCAGCGGAAGTGATTTTAATTGGCTCAGTTCCGTTAGTCTGAATAGAAACCGACTCTAAAGTTTCAGGTTGAATCGTTTTCGAATCGTCAGAATGAACTTGAGTTGTTTGAGCTATTTGATTCGAAACATTGTCAGATACAAGGGGTTGTATTTCATCTGGTTTTACCTCCAATTTGCTTTGAACAAAGGTATCAGCATGTTTGGTAGTAATCATCAAGCTTTCTGCTAATTCAACATTTTCTGTTAATTCGATACTGTTTGTTGATCCGAGATTGGCTATAACCTTGGCATATTCTTGAGTATCGATTAAGTCGACTTTTTCCAACTCTTCGGCAATGGTTGTGCCTTTGGTCATTGAATTTTCAATTGCTTTGTTTGCAGCTTCTAATGTGGCAACGTCAATTTCAGCTGGTTGAGTATTCTCAAGTGCAACAACCTGTTGAGCATCAGCAGTTGGCCCAATCTCATCTGAATCTGCGGGGCTATTGCTAAGTGCTAAGGCGTCGGTCGCCGTGATAACGTCTGTTAAAGTGGTTATTGTAGAAACAGACTCTTGTATAGCAGGCCCTTCTAAAGAGGATACTTCTACAGCAATTAGTTGGTTTGCGCTAACCTCTGCCGACTCGCTTGATGCTCTTTCATCATCTAGGAATAAATCTTGGGTCGATTGCACTATTGAGGAAAAGGTCGATGCTGCTGAGTCTTGCATATCATCTAAAGTGAAAGGTAAGTCTGGAATTGCATCTAGGCTAGGGGTTAACGTCTCGACAGCGTGGGCGACATCACTAAATACATCGCTTGCATCCTGTTGTAATGCATTGAAATCGGTCGAGGCTATTCTCGTGGCGAAGGATTTTTCATTAGGGTCTTTAGGGCTGCCGTCATCGAGAAATAACACTTTAACTGCCACACTGACAATCAATAACAGCGAGATATTAATTAGCCATTGGTTCATGTCGCGCTGTTTATTTTTCTGCCTTTTTTGCGGAATAATACGGCTAATATTTTTATGTTTGGCAATCACATCGCGAGCGATATCTTCAATTTCTTCACGTTCAATAGTCGTGATTTCATCTAATGCCGCAATATAATCAAGCGGTAATTCAATTTCTTCAGGGTGCTTAGTGCCATTTCGAAGGGCGTCAACTTCTAATACGCGATGTTTAATTTCTTCGATAATCGTATTTTGTTGGCTAGGTTGACTAGCTTCGTTCATTGTTATTCACCCTTGAAAAATCTGTGGCCGATAAATTTTATTTATTGTTTTTTATCGCTATTAACACCTATGTCAGTGTTACTAACGCTAAGGCCTTGCTAGTTAAATTAGTAATTGCTAATACCTTGTTCTGCAGAAATAAATATTCAGAAATTATGTCCTGATGCCTTTGAAGCTTTATGACGTAAGAGGAAAAACTCAAAAATTCAGAAGGGTATTATTTACAAATTGTTACTCTGCTTTACATCTTCCATGACCACTTTTTCTGATTATTTTTATTAACCAGCGTAAAAAACTGATTACGCACTTCCTTCGCAGGGCACAAGATAACCAATTGTGACAATTTGTTCAAATTTTTTAACAAGTCATTATCATTTTTGTGGTTGTAAAAACCACAAAAATGTCTGTATAAATTTACATCTATTGAATCATTAGGGCGGTTGTGGATTACAAAATGAACAGCCCTAATCAAATAACCGTCATGTCGATGAGCTTGGTTAAATTAACAAGATTCACCGCTTTTAACATAGCCAATGACTTTTTAAGTGTGAGCCGTTAACGAAAAGTAACCAGGTTATTCGTCATTCGGCGCAATTAAAACCCTGTTTAATGTTAAAGAAGTGTAAACGTCAATATTCGGTGTTACTCTAAATGATAGGCTGCTACCACGATACAAACACAACTGAATAAATATGCGCAAATACAGAATACTATTTACTGATACAAAGTGTTACGACATCTAAAGTGTAATTTTTCAGCAGCTTACGGTAATTGTAATTTATGTGGAATTTGTTCGCTTATGCTTTCAAGTATTTTTATTTAAGATGCTTCTAAAACAATAATGAAATTTTCAGGTGAAGGTGGATGGACGTCATTCAGTATCAAATAGGGCCATGTACATTAGATTGCAGTATTATGACCTTAAGTTGTGGTAGTCAGTCGGTAAAATTGTCGGCAAAAGTATATGAATTGCTGAAATTATTTATTGAAAGTCCCGATCATATCGTTTCACGTCAAACGGCAATAGATGTTATTTGGGATGGAAATCAAGGTGTTGGTGAGAAAGGTTTTACTAACTCGGTGTGGCTTATTCGTAAGTCTTTTAAAGACCTTAATATAGAAGATGATCTACTGCTGACTTTGCCTAAATTAGGCTACCAACTTATTTTACCTATAGAGCCCATTGCAGTCGCCAGCAATCAAGCAATTAACTTCGAAGAAGCTAAACCTATTCGTGTCAGACCTAAATGGATAGCTACTACTTTTGGATTCATTTTTTTACTGCTTTTAGGTTATTCGGGTTATCAATTTAACCTATCTTTGCAACATCAGGCGGCTAATTCACCCGTTTCAGTTACCCCCATAAAAAACAAAGTGACTAACTTTGAAGGGGTAGAAGAACATATTGCCGTTTCTAATCGTGGTCACTATTTGGCAATGCAGTGGCGAAGTGGCGATTTACTTGGCAAGATTTATATTAAAGACCTGCATAATACTGACTCACCTTTAAAACTGATTTCATTTGGAGAATATGAGGAGGCATCACCTACCTGGTCTCCATCAGATGAAAAACTGGCCTACGTGCGCTTATCTACATCGGGTGCTTGTGAAGTGCGTGTCAGAGATTTACTGCAAAATACCGATAGTTTAATTGCTGAAGGATGTTTTTATCTGCCGTATAAGCGGGTACTCAGCTGGTCAAATTCTGACGAAAATACGCTGGTGTTCGCAAAACAACTGAACGATAGAGTGGCGCTTTTTTCATACTCGTTTATTACTCAACAATCGACGCCATTAACGCAACCGGGCAAAAATGAAATTGATTTTGCCCCCCATTTACTTGATATAAATGATGGTGTGGCTTTTATACGAGAAAAAAGCTCATCAATGCAAATGAGTTTAATGGTACAAAATAATGAAAAACAACTCATTAATATATTGGCGAGTAAAGTGACCATTGTTGATTTTGACTACAGTATTAAAAAGAAAGTTTTTTATGTAAATCATGTTGATGCTGGAGGGCTAGCAATATCTGAAATTGATTTAGCCGCAAACCTTGTATCAACCATTACCCACGAGGGATTACCCAGTAGTATTAGTTTTTCCGATAGCGCAAATACCTTGTATGTTACTGAACATATTTCAAAAGAATACATCGCTCAGATTGCTTACCAAGATCAAAAAGTCCTACGTACTATTTCTTCATCGTCGCGTGATATGTATGCCCGATATTTGAAAACCTCCGATGATGTATTGTTTTTATCTAACCGTTCTCCATTATGGTCTATCTGGAAAAATAATCAGGTAAACAGTAAAAATTTAACCAAAAACATGGGTAATGCGGGGGTGGTTGCAACATCGCCAACGAGTCAGTCATTTGCTGTTACGATAAATTCGGATGACAAGCAAACACTCTATATCGGTAATACTGATTCTGAGTTGTTTGAAAGTGTCGATATTGGTGATCTAGCTGCTGAAAATATTAGTTGGTCGCAAGATGGTCAGGCACTGTATTTTAAAGGCAGTCAAGATGATCAAAGCGCGATTTATCGATACTCGTTAAATCATCATATTGAGCCAATAAAATTTGGTCAGGGAAATTATGCTGTTGAAGGTGAAACCCCGGATATTCTTTATATGTCACGTTTTAATGTGAATGGTATTTGGCGTTTTGATGCGAGAACAAATCAAAGCATCCAAATTACCGACCGTTTAGCTAAGTATGATTTTGGTTCATTTTATTTTGAGAATGGCTATGTCTATTTTGTTGAACGCAGTAAGCTTGAGGATAAAGTACAACGCATTAATTCAGACAATCAAGTTCACACTGTCATGACATTTCCAGCGAATAGTATTCGTAAATTTTTTGGGATTTCGAGTGCTGATGAAGCGTCTTTATTGTTAACTTTGAAGGTGGCAAATGAAGCGGATATCACTAGCTATGAATTGCCAAGTAAAGAGTAAGCATATGTTTTAATTTGTTTTAGATGTTTTTTAGATATACGAAAGAGATCCGAAGATATAAATTTGAGTATAAAGTGATTTGCAGTTGATTGTGACTTTCTCTCCATCACGTTATTAATTGGTTAAGGCCTTGTAACAGAGGTTAATTAGAAAAATAACATGAAGGAATGGAAATGAAATTTAAAAAATGCACACTCGCATTATGCGTCTCCACTGCCATTTTGTCTGGTGCCCTACAGGCAGATATTCAAACGGATTCAGTATCAGCATTTAGTGGCGCTCAGCAACAAGAACGCACAACTTATGCATTGTATTTAAACTCTGCAGCCGCCATTGAGCTTCAAGGCAACAAGCTAAACTATAAGCAACGTTTAGCCGAAGTTGCTAAATTCCAAGATCAAGTCTTCAATAAAATCAAAGCGATTGACCCGCAGGCTAAACTGGTTGCTCGTTCTAGCTTGGTTGCTAGCATGATCAACGTAGAGCTACAAACTAGCGCTATCGGTCAAGTCAACGCATTAGAAGCTGTGCAGCAAGTATTTAATGCTAATAGTACTTCAAGCGTTAAACTTACTCAGAACGTTAAAGCGGTTGAACAAAACTTTTCGGTAATGGCCGATGAAGAAGTCGCCTTACTGACTCCTTATACTGGCAATGAGTCTGCAGGTACGGGTGTTAGCGTGGCTATCATTTCTACCGGTATTGATTACACCTTGCCATTATTTGGCGGTTCAGGTGTTTATGGTGAAGATAACGATCCTGAAACCCCGCCTCCTGCTGGAAGTTATCTAGACGCACTTGAAAACGGCGCGATTGAATATAGCGGCTTTCCTACCGATGTTGTTGCTGGTGGTTGGGATTTCTCAAGTGAAAATGGGGGTAATGATGCAAACCCAATTGATCAAAATCTTAGCTATGTAAACGATTGGACTGGTTGGGCATACCCAACAGGCATGGGCACCGAGCTTGCCAGTATTGTGCATCAATTAGCCCCAGGGGCAAAGCTGCACGCTTATAAAGTATCAAACGTATCAGGTGCTAGCTGGGATCCAACATATATTATTGCATCAGGCCCTTCACTTTCTAAAATTATCAGTGCCTTTGAACACGCCCTTGATCCAAACCAAGATGGCGATATCAGTGACCGTCTCGATATAGCCTTATTAGAGGCATCAGGTGCTGGCGCATTCTTTGATATTGATGGCAATGCCTCAGTTAATCTTCTGCAATTACTTATCGAGCGCGTTTCTGCTCAAGGAATTACCGTTATCACTCATGCGGGTGATCTTGCCGAGTATTCGCTTTATGGCGAGGCTGAAGCTAAGCACCGTAGCTGGATTTCAGCTGAAGGTAGTGCTACTTCAGCAATTACGGTTGGGGCGGTTAATTTTGCCGACGATGGTGAAACGTTAGTCGTGCCTGAGTGGGCTGCTATGGGGCCTGTGCGTGGTTCACAAACCTTAAAACCTGAAATTGTCACCTTCACTGACAATCAGCCTGTGGCAAAAATCTCTAATGCTGATGAAACCGCGGCTAAATTTGGTATGCGTTCAGATTCTATGGCTGGTGTTGCTAGAATCGCAGCCGCAGCTGCAGTGATTAAGAGTCGGTTCCCTAGTTTTGGTCCTGCAGAAATCAAAGCATTATTGGCTAACACTGCTGATATTAATAGCATTCTAGAAAGTGATGGTATTACACCTGCTGAAATTTATTCTATCGGTCATGGTGTTGAAAACATCGATGCAGCCATTAGTTCACCTGTTGTTGCTTGGGAATCAACAAGTAATCAGCCTTATGTTCAGTTTGGTATGCACGAAGTGGCTGATAGCGTAACTGTGCAAAAAAATATTACTTTACGTAACGTTTCAGATACGGCGCAAACTTACAGTTTATCGTTCAAAATGGTGGGTGATAAAACGGCTCATGCAGCGTTAGCGCTCAGCCTACCTGAGTCTGTCAGCATTCCTGCTAATTCAAGCGTGGTAATCCCTGTCACCATGATGGTTGACGGTAGTAAGTTGCCTCAGTGGCCATTAGTGATGACCACAGACCATGTTGATGGAAAACTTAAAGCAACTGAGCTAAATGGCTATATCAGCCTTGTCTCTGAAGGTAACCCTGAACTTAATTTAGGTTGGATGATCAAAGCGCGTAATAACACCACGATTACTAAGCGCCCAAACGCCATTGAATTTCCAACTTATGTAGGTTGGAACCCTGATACCTTTCAAACTGATTACAATCACCTAGCTTGGGGCCGTGAGCTTTATGCTGATGACCAGTTTGGTAATGGTGGATATCAAGCGTATGTAGCTTCATTTGTGAATGATTCAAAGACAGCAACGACCTTTCAGGCTTACCCGCTAATATTGCAAAATCGTTCGGTTCGTCCTGATCTTGAAAATGTAAAAGGCCACAAAATTAGAGCCGTCGGTGGCGCTATTTTTGATGAGCCTATGTGTGATAGTGGTAAAAAGTTGAACATAGCGGTGAGTTTGTTTGACCGTGCTGATGTCGCACTTGCTAATTATGATGAAGGTAGAGGGCCGCAACTATTTGCTTATGATTTGTTTTATGAATCAGTGGTTTTAGATAATGGTTGGAATGAGAGTTTTTCAGACGGTTATATTTGGGATGAGGCGCAGCAAGTAAACCAGCCGCGTGTGGCCTTGAATGCTAAGGGCCAGCCAGTTACTTATGTGATTGATTTCAATGTTCCATATGACGGTAGCAACGGTCGTTTGAAAGAGTCAAAACTGCCGACTTATTTTGCTAACAATGGCAAAAACGTGATTTCGCAAGTTTGTTTAGATGAAATGTACCATCACGAGCTTGATAGTGTGGAAGATTTTGACCAAAACTTTGGTTTCCACATCCAAACAGATCGCCACACGGGTAAAGAAAAATTTGAACCGATTGCGCAGTTTAACCCAATCCGAGGTGGTGCTTATTCAGTTGAAGAGTCTTGCGATTTTGATGAATGGATTGGTGATTACATATGCAATGTTGCAGTAAATGACCGTACGATCCACGTGGGTTTTGCTGCGAAGTCAGAAGATCAAGCCGTAGGTGATCTGGCATTTTCACAAACCTATACCGCACAACCTGGTGAAGAAGTTTACATTGCTTCGGTTGGCGCCGTTAATCAAGGTGGCCTAGGTGAAACCCCTGCACCAATCGAGTTCATGGTGATGAGCGTCAATGATGACTTCATGCAAGTGGGTAATAACTCGCTACTTGATGAAGATGGTAATGTGGTTGCCAAAGCTCAAGCTGGCCAAGTTTTCCATGTTGAAGAAAATGCGGAAGTGGGCACCATTGTCGGTAAAGTAGAGCTTGATACTCAAGGCTTCTTTAGCTACGGCTCAACTGAATGGGAAGCGTTCTTACTGCATATTACCAATACCCTTGTGGGAACACCGTTTGCTATTAATCAACAGACTCATGAGTTGTATGTGGTTAATCCTGCTGCGATTGATTATGAGAATAATCATGAGTTTTCGATTAAGTTGACAGCTCAGCTAGGTAATAGTGTTGGTGAAACAGAAACCATTAAAGTGATGGTTAAAGATGTCAATGACATTGCCCCTGTGGTTAATGAAGAAGTAGCAGCATCACTACCGACTCCGCAATTAACCTTCAAGCAAGGTGAAACTGCAGGCTTTACTATCAATATCGGTGGTTTATTCACGGATGCTGAAAACAATTCTCTTAGCTACACAGTGACGGGTTCTGGTTTCTCTGCGTTATCGATTACGGGTACTGAAGTATCAGGTCAACTAGACACAGAGGGAAGTCATCAATTGACTGTGACAGCTTCGGATGGTGAGCATGAGGTTAGCCATAGCCTAATGGTTGAGTCTTCATTTGAACCAGAAAGTGACAGTGGCGGTAGCTTAGGTATGTTCTCACTGCTGTTTGCTGGGTTAGTTGCATTCCGTCGTCGTTTCTAATCGGATTAATTCGTTAATCCCTTCTAAGGGAAAGCCTGATTGGGCTTTCCCTTTGTATAGCAATAGATAGGTAATCAAATGAAAAATAGTCGTAAATATTTGGTTCTTAGTGCAGTGAGTACAGTGTTAGCATTTTCAAGTTATGCTGATTCGGGTAAGCCACTTAACACCATTAATCCTGGCCAAGAAAAACTAAAACTAGAAAGAGCCAATAAAGTTCGTAATGACGGCATGTATTTTGTCCGTTTTAAAGACAGCGCATTAGCAAGCTACGATGGTTCGATTACAGGCTATTCAGCAACCAGTATTAATGCTAATCAAGCCAATAAAACCACCACAGGTGTGTTAAATATCAATTCCCAAGCTAGCGTTACTTATAAACGTTATCTTGAACGTAAACAAAGTCAAATTACTCAAAGATTAAGCCGTAAAATTAATCGTACACTTAAGCCTACCCAGCAATACCAAATCGTTGCTAACGCCTTAGCGGTAAAGCTAAGTGAAACGGAAGCCAACAGCATTTTAAAAGATGCGGATGTATTAAGTGTTGAACCCGTAGGATTACATTATATTCATACGTCTACAGGCCCTGAGTTTATTGGAGCCAAAAAAGTGTGGGCTGGTGTAAATGACATTCCTGGCACTAAAGGTGAAAACGTGGTTGTGGGTATTATGGATACCGGCATCAACGCCCTTCACCCATCATTTAAAGCGATTGGTGACGATGGTTACGAGCATACTAACCCATTAGGCGAAAACCAATATTATGGTGACTGTGTTCAATACCCTAAATTCTGTAATAACAAGTTGATTGGTATTATAAGTTATCCAGAACTTGTTGATTATCGTGCAAGTGTTGCAGATAACCTAGATGACCCAAGTTATGATGACCTAGCGGATAAAGCAAAAGTGGGTTATGACTTCCACGGGCATGGTTCTCACGTAGCTTCTACTACAGCGGGTAATGTTGTTAAAAACGCCAATTATTATCTAGAAGTTGAAGAAGAAGACGGCACGATTATTTCTGAAGAAAGTGCTTTTGAGTTTGATGCTATTAGTGGTGTAGCGCCTCACGCAAACATAGTTTCGTATCAGGTTTGTGATGATAGTGGTTCATGTTACCCCGAGTTTACTATTCAAGCTCTGGAGCATGCTATTGCTAATAATGTTCAAGTGCTTAACTACTCTGTAGGTGGTGCGGCAGCAGATCCTTGGACGTCTGTTAGCGCTGAGGCATTTCTTAATGCTCGTGCAGCAGGTATTCATGTCGCCACTGCGGCAGGTAATGCTGGCCCAACAGCAAGTACAATTGGTGCGCCAGGCAATACGCCATGGGTGACAACTGTTGCTGCTTATAGCCATAATCTTAGCTTCGATGAAAAGAGCATTAGTTTTACAGGTGGTGAAACCACTTTAGCTGCGCTTACGGGGCGCAGCATAACCAAAGGCTTTACAGGTAACCTGGTTCAGGCTAAAGATTATGACGAAGCCAACGCTATGTGTACTGAGCCTTTTGCTGAAAACACCTTCACAGCAGATCAAATTGTTGTGTGTGAGCGTGGCCTGAACGCACGTGTTCGTAAGGGTATTATTGTCAGAGATGCTGGTGCGGGTGGCATGATTTTGATTAACTTGGAAGGGGAGGCTGATACAGTAAATAATGATAACCACGTCATTCCAGCTATTCATTTGAATGATATTGACGGCAAAGCACTGACTGACTGGCTAGCCAGTGGTAGCGGGCATCAAGCGACAATAGAAGCAAGTGTCGCTGGTACCGATGATGAACTTGGCGATATTGCTGGGTCATTTACCTCGCGCGGGCCTAATCTACCGTATCCGAATGTATTCTCGCCAGATATCGCCGCACCAGGTGTAAATATTTACGCAGCCAATGCAGAAGATCGCGTGTTTACCGGTCAGGTTGGCCATATTAAATATGTGAACTTTTCTGGTACTTCTATGGCTAGCCCACATGTGGCTGGTGCCTTAGCTTTGATTGCAGCATCACACCCTGAGTGGTCGCCAGCACAGGCCCAGTCAGCGATGATGTCTACCGCACAAAGAATGACTTATCAGGATGATGATTTTGATGGCGTAAAAGAACGTTCAGACTTCTTCATTCAAGGTGCGGGTAGCTTACGTATTAATGATGCGCTAAAAGCTGGCTTGTTACTGGATATCACTAAAGAAGAATACCTTGCCGCTGACCCTTCTATGGGGGGCAATCCTGGCGACTTAAATACCTCTTCGATGGTCAATAATGAGTGTATTTCAAATTGTAGTTGGACAAGAACTGTCACAGCAACCAAAGGCAGTAGTTGGACTGCGGATTATGAGTATTTAAATGAGGGCTTCAGTTTTCAAGTCACCCCATCTCAATTTTCATTAAATGCTGGCGAATCTATCGAGTTAACCATTAAAGCGACTGCAAACGTTAACCTAGTTGACGAATGGGTGCATGGTTATATTAACTTGAAAAATGCTGACAGCAGCATGAGTGATAGCCACTTACAGGCGACCATTGGCTTCAAAGCGGGACAAATTGTTGATAGCGTGTCAGCGAAATTAAATAACCTTGATAATACCATTGTAATTAATGACGTTGTTACTTCAGGCAGTAACCAACTTCAAGCAAGAGGCTTTGGTTTATTCAAGTCACAAAGCTATAGCGGTACGGCGATTGGTGCTTCTAATGATGCAGAACGTAACAGTCCTGCTACTAATCAAGATGTGTTATTTACCACCACAACGGTTGTTAAGCCTTATACCAAACGATTAGTGGTTGAAATTACCGACTCAACGTCACCAGATATGGATTTGTATGTGGGGATTGATGAAGATAACGACGGTAAAGCAAACGCTTATGAAATGTTTTACTCATTAGTTTGTGCTAGTGGCGAAGAAGATTCGGCAGAAAAATGTATTATTGAAACACCTGTTTCTGGTAACTATTGGATATTAGCGCATAACTATCGTGGCACGGTGGAAAATGAGGCCGATGATGTCACAGTACGTTTGACTCATGTGAATTATAGCAGCCAAGCTAGCTTTGATATCGAAGCGCCAACCAGTGTTGCACAAGATGAAGCTTTTGATGTGACTCTGAAGGTTAATGGCTATTTTGATGCAAGCCAAACATTGTTGCCTTTAGAAGAAGGTGAGGTGTATTACGGGCTATTTGAGCTTGGGACAACCACAAATCTTGTGCGAAATGTCGGTGGCACATTGATTAAAGTTGAGGGCTTAGCACCAGTTGAAGTACCTGTTAATACCGCTCCAACAGTCGCTAATCCACTTATCGATGTTGAAACTCAGCTAACTGAAGCAGGCAGCGTTGCTTTCAGTGCTGATTTAACGGGTGTATTTGCTGATGCCGAAAATGACGCTTTGACTTATAGCGTGTCTGGCTTAGATACATTAAGCATTGATGGCATGACGTTAGCAGGCACCTTAACCCAAGCGGGTACGTTTGAAGTGGTTGTTACAGCTAGCGATGCTGAATACTCGGTATCAAGTACATTTACATTAACGGTCGCAGCTGCGCCAGTAGTGCTACCTCCCGTTGTTGCCCCAGATAATAGCAGTGGTGGCGGAGCTATGGGGATAGGATGGTTACTCATCATGCTTGCTGCAGCGGTACGTCAGCGTGGTGCAGTACGTTTTAAATAAGCAATTACCTAATATAATTATAAGTTCCATCAACGATTAAGTGTTTAGCGAGGCTTGGTTGTTTTAGGCTGACAGGATTGTCGGCCTTTTTTTATGTCTGTAGCGGTCACAGTATTGTGATGATTTTTATGTACAATAGGACTTCTTATAAGAAGGAGTTGTTTGTGCTAACCAAAATTTTAGTAACACTATTGGTGATTATTGGGGCGTTATTTTATTTACGTCGCGGCAGGAAACCTCCCAGTAAAACACAGCAAGTTATTGCCAGTGAGGCACGACATCCTCTATTTAACAAAGTGGTTATATATGGGGTAATTGCGTTCTCTATGTTGGCTACGGCAGCATTGTGGGGATGGAATTGGTACGACGACAATCGTATTGTGACGGTGCAAATTAGCTCGCCGATTGAGGCCATGTCGACCCAATATCAAGTGCGTAAAAAAGATATTCAACTGAGAAAAATAACCACAGTTGATGGCGTTGAAATACGTTTATCTAATCAAGAACGAGTGACCATCTCAGCTCATAGCGATAAATAGGTTTGAGGTTTATCCGTCAGTTCACGCATAAAGGTCATTTTAGGCGGTTAAGCGAGTAAAAATAATAATGCTTGATCACAAAATGGAGGCCTAGAGCCTCCATTTTTAATTCATTTTTTGCGATTCAATGCATCAACTAACTTAGCTTACTCTTTCGACTTTAGCTTTAATCTTGCATTAGCATAAGGATCAACTTTTTGCTTTGAAGTCACAGCTTCACCAGTTTGCGCTTTTTGTGGCTTCGGGCTTCTTGTTTTACTCGCTTTATTATCAGTTGCTGGCTCACTTGATTTGGGTGTTTGCGCTCTGTTAGCAAACTTAGGTCCTAAATCTACCAATGGTTTTTGGCGTCTTGGAGGACGATTGTTTGTTGCAGCACTTTCAGAGGTTGAATGACTCCCCTGGCTTTTTTGCTCACCATTATTGCTTCTTCTTTGGTGGATTTTATTATCCTGTCCAGAGGCAGAGCTTTTTGTGCGTGAATTCGTTGAACGACCAGTCGACTTTTTAGCTGCGCCACTAGTTAGTTGGGTGTCAGCAAGATTAAAGTTGACTTCAAAACCTGGTAAAACATTACGGGAAATTTGACGTTTAATCAGTTTTTCAATTTCACGTAATAATTTGCCTTCTTCTTCGCTGACTAACGAAACCGCCTGACCTGATGCTCCAGCACGACCAGTACGGCCAATACGGTGTACATAGTCTTCAGGCACTTGAGGCAGATCGAAGTTAACTACAAACGGTAGTTGGTCAATATCAATACCGCGCGCTGCGATATCGGTGGCAACCATCACTTGTGCCGCGCCACGTTTAAAATCAGCTAACGCTTTAGTACGTGCTGTTTGACTTTTATTACCGTGGATCGCAACGGCTGAAATGCCTGCAGTTTCTAAACTTTTGGCTAAACGATTAGCGCCATGTTTGGTGCGAGAAAACACCAATACCTGATGCCAATCATTGATCTTAATCAGTTCGATTAATGCCGCTGATTTACGGGTTTTATCTATAGCATAAATGCTTTGCTCAACACTGTTGGCTGTGCTGTTTCTTGGCGTGACCGATATTTCAACTGGGTTGTTTACCAGACCTTTGGCTAATTCGCGGATGTCATCCGAAAATGTCGCTGAAAACATCAAGTTTTGTCTCTTCGCCGGTAAAAAAGACAAAATTTTACGAATGTCACGAATAAAGCCCATATCTAACATGCGATCGGCTTCATCAAGTACTAAGATCTCAAGGTGATCAAAGTTAATTGCACGCTGTTGGTATAAATCCAATAAGCGGCCAGGCGTGGCAACCAGAATATCCACACCGTTTTTTAATGCAGCAAGCTGAGGCTGAATAGAAACGCCGCCGAATACCACGGCCGACTTAAGCGGTAAATGTTTACCGTAAGTTGCTACACTTTCTTGTACTTGCGCCGCAAGTTCACGGGTGGGTGTTAATACTAAAGTACGCACATACCCGCGTTTAGCTGGAGTACCTTGAGATAATAATTCGAGGATTGGTAGTGTAAATCCCGCGGTTTTACCTGTGCCAGTTTGAGCTGCAGCCATAACGTCTTGACGCTTTAACACTGCTGGAATGGCTTGGGCTTGAATAGGGGATGGGGTGTCGTAACCTTGTTTGGCAACTGCTTTTAAAATTGCAGCACTTAGTCCTAGGTTTTCAAAACTCATAGATTACATCTCAATTAACAACCTAAGCTGTTAAATATATTAAAGGTGGCCAATATCGGCGGGCGTGCATCTTACCTGAAAAGCCCTACTAGTGCTATCAAAACACATTGAAGTAGAGGGTGAAAAAGTGTTAATCATCAGTGCGAAATGGCGCAATATTGCATACAATGAATTACTTGGTGCATTTTAAAACCTATTTGCTGTGATGTGATTTTTGATTATTGTGCATTCACTGTGGTTTATTTCACGTTTATTTTAATCTTATTTTTTATTAAGGCATCAATGACTTCAAAATTAGCGGCACTCACACATATTGAAAAGATCGCCTTAGGACTTCGCGATCCTGCCCATGCGCTAATTAAAAATGTGCTGTTAATGTCTAATATTTCTACCCAAACCTTACAAGTGGCCATGCGGCAATTAACGCAGTATGGGCGCGTGGCATTGCATTTTCACCCTGATAGATTAGACAGTCGCGGCTTAAAAGTGGTTGATGGCTTGATTAAAGATGGCCACTACAAAAGTCAGTTTGAGACACATATTTCCAACGGCCAACTTTCACCAGAGTTAGGCGGCCCACGAGACCATTGGGAAAACCAGCTTTTTGGCCAATGTTATTCAGGAATTAAACATCGCCCTAAATATGGCGCTTTAGATTTAGGGTTATGTGCATTGGGCCCAGCGCCTCGCTTTGGCAGTTGCTATTTTGTCACCCGCCCACAAATATTGTCTCGTTGTACTTTTAGCTATATGGATTCTTATCGTCTACCTAAAGAGAAAGGTACTATTAATTGTTTTGACGCCGTGCTGGCGGCGTTATTAAGTGAAAGCTTTGAGCGCCATTATGCTTTGGGGATCACAGGGTTGAAACCAAGCTTATTGATCGATCATTTAGTGACTGAATTAGCTGACTCTTTAGAAGGTCGCTTCAAGCGACAGCCTAGCTGTAACCTTGACCATTATATTGAAGCTCAAATTCATGGTGAAGTATCGTTAGATGATGATATTGATATGCTAGTGGCAGATCCCAGTTTTAAACAAACTCAAGTTGGTGAATCGTTACAAGCTTTATGCGATGAGTATGATATCCAATTAGCTTGGCATGGGGGGTATGAATTATCGCTTGATGCCGTGCCGAGTGATTTTCGTGGCGCAAACATGCCGAATGTGGCACATGCTGTGGCGCAAGAACAGCTTATCAATGCTGCGATAATTGGTGAGGCGGCTTATGCCTTATGCAAACAGCCTACCAGTTGGAGCGAGCGCTCCAGTCATGCTAAAAAAATCCAAGATTTAAAATTGCTATGGCATGTATTGGTAAAATACGGTGCAATCCCCTTAGATTGATTAAGGGTACTTATCATAAACTGTGCGGCAGTTAACATTATTAATTGCTCAACTGTATTAGATAGGCTACTACTGCGATACTGCTTGCTAACACGCTACTTTCTCTTGTTAATAATCTGTTTTCATTGATGTCATCTATTGCCCCTTTTATGGTTTGGCATCAAGAAATGTTGTTGGAGTTTCATGGATAAGTCGTTAGAAAAGTCATTAGCTAAATGGCTTAAGTCTCAGCAATTTGCATGTGGTATTTATCTTAAGCTCGCCATCCTATGTGGTTTACTTAACGGTGCAGCCATCATTGCTCAAGCCTATTGCATAGCCCAAATTTTACAGGGCGTGATTATGGCCGAGCTACCCGTTAATCAATTAATGCCTTATTTTATCGGCTTAGCTACCTTGCTAATTATTCGAGCCGGTTTAGCTTATGGGCGAGAACGATTTAGCTTTGAGGCGGGTAAGCGATTACGACAAGATATAAGACAAGCCGTGCTAAATAAGTTAGTTGCATTAGGCCCCGCTTTTATTAAAGGTAAACCTGCAGGTGCCTGGGCCAGCATTGTGCTTGAACAAGTTGAAGATTTACATGATTTTTACAGTAAGTATGTGCCGCAAATGATGTTAGCTGCATTCATCCCTCTGTGTATTTTAGTGGTGGTATTTCCGTTAAATTGGGCTGCGGGTTTAGTGTTATTAGGCACGGCGCCGTTAATCCCAATGTTTATGATTTTAGTGGGAATGGGCGCTGCGGATGCCAACCGTAAAAACTTTACCGCATTAAGCCGTTTAAGTGGTCACTTTATGGATCGCTTACAAGGGATAAGTACCATCAAGTTATTTCATCGTGGCGAAGCGGAAGTAACCCAAATTCATCAAGCATCAGAAGATTTTAGAAGTCGCACTATGTCGGTTTTACGTTTAGCTTTTTTAAGCTCAGCCGTATTAGAGTTTTTTGCCGCGTTATCCATTGCCGTACTAGCAGTTTATTTTGGTTTCAGTTATCTAGACCATTTAGATTTTGGCCATTATGGCTTAGGAATTAGTTTATTTACCGGTATGTTCGTGTTGATTTTAGCTCCCGAATTTTACCAGCCGCTGAGAGATTTAGGCACCCACTACCATGCTAAAGCACAAGCTATTGGTGCGGCAGAGTCATTAGTGGAATTACTTGATTACCCGCTAACCCATACCGCGGCTCAATCCGGCAATGAGATGATTGATCTTAATAACGTCGACATAGTGGCCAATAATTTACATGTAATGAGTTTAGATGGTCAGTGTTTGCTAGGACCCTTGTCATTTAGTATTAAGGCTGGGCAGCATGTTGCAGTTGTTGGGGCTAGCGGTGCAGGTAAAACCAGTCTGTTACAGGCACTGTTGGGTTTTTTACCCTACAAGGGCGAATTGCTGATTAATGGTCAACCATTTAACGCTATCAGCATGGCGCATTGGCGTAAGCATCTTGCTTGGCTTGGTCAGGATCCACAGCTATTTCATGGCACTATTGCCGAAAATGTCGCTTTAGGACGGCCTGATATGTGTGAGTCCTCGATCATGAACTTACTTGAAAAAGCGCAAGTTGCCGATTTTGTAAAGCAACATCCTCAAGGCTTGCACTCGATGATTAGCGATCAATCATCCGGGGTGTCAGTCGGTCAAGCTCAACGTATTGCGCTGGCCAGAGCGTTAAGCCAACAAGCTAGTGTCTTTATATTAGATGAACCGACAGCCAGTTTAGATGAACAAAGTGCCGAGGCCGTGATGGTTTCGCTATCGCAAGCCATTACCGATAACACTGCCATTATGGTGACCCATAAACTCGAAGAATTAACGGGGTTTGATAACATTATCGTGCTTGATAAAGGGGTGTTGATTGAGCAGGGGAATTACACCTCATTAATGGCTACACAGGGTAAGTTCTATCAGTTGCAGCAACAGGAGGCCAACGTATGAAGGTCTTGCTTCCTTTTCTAAAACTGTTCCGTCGCCAGTGGTTAATGATGGTAACGGGCTTGTTGCTTAGCTTTATCACCCTATTGGCTGGGGTCGGATTGTTATCCTTATCTGGGTGGTTTTTATCTGCGACAGCGGTTGCTGGTTTAACGGTACTGACGGCACAATCGTTTAATTTTTTCACCCCAGCAGGTGGCGTGCGTTTTCTATCAATAGCGCGCACAGCAAGTCGATATGGTGAGCGTTTAGCCACCCATGAGGCAACATTTAAGTTATTAACTGAATTACGCGTATGGGCGTGGCAAAAGTTATTACCTCTTAGTGCCGCCAACTTACAGGGGCTCAGAAAAGGTGATTTATTGAATCGATTAGTCGCCGATATCGATACCTTAGACCATCTGTATCTACGCTTGCTGATCCCAATGAGTGCATCATTATTAATGATAGCGGCGTTATACGTATTTATTGCCTGGTTTGACCCAAGTTTAGCGTTAACCCTGTGTGGTTTTTTACTGCTGGTTTTGCTGGTATTGCCGACGATTTTTTATCGATTAGGTAAAGCGCCAGGTCAGGCGTTAATTGAAACAAAGCAAAAGCTTAGAGTGCAGCTGCTTGATGTGATCCAAGGGCAGGCAGAGTTAAGTTTATTTGCAGCAAATCAAAGCTACTTAGGCCGAATTTATCAACAGCAACATCGCTTTTTTAGCAGTCAATTGACCATGGCGAAAATTACCGGATTAAGCCAGACCATCTTAATTCTCACCAATGGTTTTGCGGTTTTGTTGATGTTATATGTTGCCGCCAAAGGTGTTGGTAGTGCCGTACCTCCAGGGCCCCTGTTTGCTATGGTGGTGTTTGCCACTATGGCTTGCTTAGAAATGATGATGCCAGTCGCTGGAGCGTTCCAACATTTATCAAGTACCGTATTAGCAGCCCAGCGCGTTAGTGCATTGACTGAGCAGGCTCCTGCGGTGCAGTTTGTGACAGGGCAGCATCTTATTGCCCAAACAGGGTCATTAGATATCAGCAATTTGCATTTTGGTTACCAACAAAATCAGCCAATATTACAAGGGGTCAATCTTACTTTAGCCGCTGGAGAGAAAGTGGCTATTTTAGGTAAAACAGGCTGCGGTAAATCCAGTTTGTTGAATATGATCACTCGTGAATGGCAATCAAATTCAGGCGCCATACTTTTAGATGGTCAGCCAATTGCCGATTACAGTGAAGCGAATCTTCGTGCGGCAATGTCGGTAGTCAGCCAAAGAGTGCACCTCTTTAGTGGTACTTTGCGGGACAATTTAGTTTTGGCATTACCTTATATCGCTAATGAAAAACGTTCTGCACACGATGACCAATTGAAACAGGTGCTGTCACAAGTTGGCTTAGGTCATTTGTTAATTGGAGATAAGCCATTAAACATGTGGATGGGTGAGGGGGGCAGGCAGTTATCCGGCGGTGAACAACGCCGTATTGGCGTGGCAAGAGCACTGCTTCGTGATGCGCCATTATTACTGCTTGATGAGCCTACCGAAGGTTTAGATAAGCGCACTGAACGGGAAATTCTATCCACTTTATTTGCGTTTGCCGAACATAAAACCGTATTGATGATAAGCCACCGAACCACAGCACTCAATCAAATGGATGCCTGTTATCAGCTTATTGATGGGAAGTTACAGCGCTTTCATTTACCGTGTTAAGAATGAATCGCCTAAGCCTTTAATCTTGGGGTTTAGGCGATAGTATTTTACCTGTCGAGGTGAATATTGTTTTTGTAGTAAAAATGACATTTTTTTGTATTCTTTAGCCCCACAAGTGATCTGCTTCACAATAGTCTCCAATTATCATGTTTTAAAATTACACAATACCTCGTTAGTGTGATCTGGGTTCGTACATTAGCATTAACAAAGATTTAAAATTACTCATCGAATTTTTCTTGATGGTGATACTAATGGCAGGTGTTTCAAACCAAATAATAACCATTAAACGCGGCTTGGATGTGCCTATTGCTGGCGAACCTATTCAGCAAGTGTTTGACGGTGAAAAAGCCACGACCGTAGCTTTATTAGGTGAAGAATATGTAGGCCTCAAACCTACCATGTTGGTTGAGGAAGGTGATCATGTCATCAAAGGGCAAGCGCTTTTTGAAGATAAGAAAACCCCTGGGATCAAATTTACAGCGCCAGCTAGCGGCAAAGTTAGCGCGATACAACGCGGTGAAAAGCGTGTGTTGCAAGCTGTAGTGATTGAATGCGACCCAGTGCAGCAAGCTAAAAGCTTTACTCGCTATGATGACTTAAGCCAACTGTCTCGTCAGCAAGTGGTTGATAATTTAGTCGACAGTGGCTTATGGACAGCATTACGTACTCGTCCATTTTCACGAGTGCCTCAGTTAGACAGCCAGCCAGCGGGCATATTTGTCACCGCAATCGACACAAATCCACTCGCGGCAAATCCTCGCGTTATTATTGCTGAGCAAACTCAGGCGTTTGAAGCAGGGTTGCAAGTGCTGAGTTATTTAACTGAAGGTCAGGTTTTTCTGTGCCAGGACGACCAGACCTCCTTGCTCAGTACTGAAGCTGCAGCCAAGTTAAAGCAGGTATCTGTTCATCAGTTTAATGGCGTCCACCCAGCGGGATTAGTCGGTACGCATATCCATTTCTTATTACCAGCTAGCGTTGAACGTCCTGTTTGGCATTTGGGTTACCAAGATGTCATTGCCTACGGCAAATTATTTTTAACCGGTGAGTTATATACCGATCGCGTGGTGGCTTTTTCTGGCCCTAACGTGCTTGAACCGCGTTTAATTCGTACTCAATTAGGCGCGCAACTAACGCCTATCGTGACAGCTAAAATCAAAGATATCCACTCTAGAGTCGTGTCTGGTAGTGTGCTAAACGGCCACACCGCATCTGGTGTTTATGATTATTTAGGACGTTTCCATAATCAAATTTGTGTGCTGTCTGAAGATGACAAACACGAGTTGTTACCTTGGGTGCGCAAAGATAAAAATAAGTTCAGCCTAACTGGCATTATGATGTCGGGCTTTAGCCGCACTAAAAAATTATTTGATTTCACCACCCATGCTGGTGGTTCTGCCCGGGCTATGATGGCGTTTGGTCAGTTAGCACGGGTGATGCCGTTAGATATTTTACCAACCTTACTTATTCGTGACCTTGTGGTTCGTGATACCGATGAAGCTCAGCTGTTAGGTGCACTGGAATTAGATGAGGAAGATCTCGCGTTATGTACTTTTGTTTGCCCTGGAAAGTATGATTTTGGTAAAGAATTACGTGCTTGCCTAGATATTATCGAGAGGGAAGGTTAATGAGTAAGCCAATTAAAAAACCGTCAGCCCAAGACAAGTATTATGAACACGGCGATTCGATGCGTAAATATTTGCGTTCGTTATGGATTGCCCATGGTCGTAGCACCAAAGGACAGGTTCATGTAAGAGATGCGATTGATGTAAAACGTACTATGCATATTGTGGGTATGTGTTTATTACCTGCTGTTTTCTTTGGTATGTACAACATTGGTTTGCAGGCTCAACTTGCGATTATCGAAGGCGCAACCGCTCCGGCATCATGGCATTTAGCGATTTTTAATATGCTGTTTTCAGGCTTAACGTCTGAATCGGGGGTATTAAGCTTATTCGCATACGGTGCTAGTTTTTACGTACCATTTTACCTTACCGCCTTACTGGTTAACTTATTTTGGGAAGTGATATTTTCCAGAATGCGTGGTCAGGAGTTACATGAAGGCTTCTTTATTACCGCGTTATTATTTTCGCTGATTTTACCTGTGTCGACTCCTTTGTGGATCATGGCATTAGGCATTACTTTTGGCGTTATTGTCGCCAAAGAAATGTTTGGCGGTATGGGATATAACTTCTTAAACCCTGCTTTAGCCGGATATGCATTTATCTATTTTGCATACCCAACAGAAGTGGCAGCGATAAGTCAGTTTGTTGCGGTAGACGGTTATTCTGGAGCAACCACCTTAGGCTTGGCTGCGGCGAATAAAATCAGTTTTGCCGATGTAAGCTGGATAGGAGCATTGAGTGACCCATTATGGTGGGATAACTTTTTTGGTTTTACCGTCGGTTCAATTGGTGAAACCAGCACGTTAGCTATTTTAATCGGTGGCGGTATTTTACTGATGACCCGCGTGGCGGATTGGCGCGTGGTAGCGGGTGTGTTGTTAGGCATGATAGCCACGGCGATTTTGTTCAATTTATTTGGCCCAGCTAAAAATGCGATGGCAACCATGCCTTGGACCTGGCATTTGGTCACAGGTGGTTTTGCGATGGGTATGATGTTCATGGCAACCGATCCTGTAACCGCTTCCTACACTCGTAACGCTAAATACGCCTATGGTGCATTAATTGGCTTTATGACGGTATTGATTCGAGTGCTTAACGTGAAGCTGCCTGAAGGTATTATGTTAGCCATTTTATTTGCCAACTTATGGGCACCGTTATTCGATTATCTGGTGGCGAGAGCCAATATCAAGCGGAGACTAAAACGCCATGGCCTTTAAAAAAGATTCGGTAATGGGAACCATGGTTTTCATTATCAGCCTGAGTTTAGTGTGTTCTTTCATGATTACTGGCACGGCCGAAATTTTGAAAGAAAGAAAACTGGTTAAAAAGCGCGATGAAGTACAACAGTTTGTGTTAAAAGCGGCGGGTGTTGAAAGTAATTCAAGTGATTTTCGTGAATTATTTACTAGCCGAGTACAACCTAAACTTGTGGATTTAGAAAGCGGGCAGTTTATCGAACATGAGAACATTTTAGACTTTGATGGTCGCATGGCGGCAATTAATCCTGAAACTTCACGCAAACCGAAAAAAGACACTGCCAAAATTAAAAGCCGTGCTGATCAGGTACGTATTTTTGAAGTGTTTGATGACCAGGGTGAGCTAACCAGTATTGTTATGCCTATCTACGGTAAAGGTTTGTGGTCAATGATTTATGGCTACTTAGCGGTAGAGCCTGATTTAAACACCATTAAGAATATTGTGTTTTATGAACATGGTGAAACCCCAGGTATCGCTGATTTTGTGACTGACCCAGAATGGAATGCATTGTGGCAAGGAAAGAAACTTTTTGATGAAAAAGGCAAGATAGCCATCAAAGTGGTTAAAGGCGGCGCTAAAGCGGGTGATGTACACGGTGTAGATGGCGTTTCAGGTGCCACTAGAACAGGTGTCGGTATTCAAAAAGCGGTTGAGTTCTGGTTTGGTGTTGAAGGTTATCAAAACTTTTTACACACATTTGCCAAAACGGAGGTGAAGTAAATGAGTCGGTCAACTTCTACAAAAGACATACTAACTTCGCCAATTTTTGCGAATAACCCTGTTGCTATGCAGGTGTTGGGTGTGTGTTCAGCTCTTGCGGTCAGTAACTCAATGCAAACCGCATTAGTGATGACCCTTGCGGTAACATTTGTGTTGGTATTTTCTAATCTGATTATTTCAACCATTCGCAATTTCATTCCAAACAGTGTGCGTATTATCGCGCAAATGACGGTGATCGCCTCCTTGGTTATTATCGTGGATATGGTGCTACAAGATGTGGCGTATGAGCTATCTAAACAGTTATCTGTTTTTGTTAGTCTGATCATTACTAACTGCATCATCATGGGGCGTGCTGAAGCGTTTGCAATGAAATACCCACCGCATCTTGCATTAGTTGATGCCGTAGGAAATGCGATGGGCTATGGCGTGATTTTACTAGGCGTTGCCTTTGTACGTGAGCTGTTAGGCCGAGGCTCGTTATTTGGTCACGAAATATTTACCACAGTCGCAAATGATGGTTGGTATTTACCTAACGAAATGTTCACTTTACCACCGAGCGCTTTCTTCTTGATTGGTGTGATGATTTGGGCCATTAACGTTGTTCAGCGTAAGCGAGGATAAGCATGGAACACTATATTAATCTCTTTATCCAAGCCGCTTTTATAGACAACATGGCGCTGTCATTTTTCTTGGGTATGTGTACGTTTTTAGCGGTATCAAAAAAGGTGTCTACCTCTTTTGGTCTCGGTATCGCAGTGATCGTGGTAATGATGTTAGCTGTGCCTATCAACCAGCTAATTTATGTCAATGTGCTGGCACCAGGCGCACTGGCATGGGCTGGCATGGCAGATCTTGATATCAGCTACTTGCAGTTAATTACCTTCATTGGCGTAATTGCCGCATTGGTGCAAATTTTAGAGATGTTCTTAGAAAGATACATCCCGACTTTGTACCAGAGCCTAGGTATTTTCTTACCTCTATTGACGGTTAACTGTGCGATTTTTGCTGGGGTTATCTTTATGGCTAACCGTGATTACAACTTAGCAGAATCAACCGTATTTGCGGCGGGCAGTGCTGTGGGTTGGGCTGTGGCAATTGTATTATTGGCGGGACTACGTGAACGTATGAAGTTCAACGCAATTCCAGAAGGCCTGCAAGGTATTGGTATTACCTTTATTACCACAGGTTTGATGGCATTAGGTTTTATGTCTTTCGCTGGCATTACGCTGTAAAGCATTGGGAAACAGCATATGAATTCCTTACAGCAAAATGACAGATTTATGAGAAGGTGCATTTAATGGAAATGGCAATTGGTATTGGCATGTTTACCATAGTAGTAAGCCTGCTAGTGATGGTGATTTTAATCGCCAAAAGTAAATTAGTGAACACGGGTGCGGTGACCATCGGTATTAATGATGATGCGTCAAAGGCTGTACGCACCCCCGCGGGTGATAAATTGCTGGGCGCATTAGCCGGTAATAATATCTTTATTCCTTCTGCCTGTGGCGGCGGTGGTACTTGTGGACAGTGCCGTGTCACAGTGAAATCGGGTGGCGGTGATATTCTTGCCACAGAGCTTGAACATATTACCAAAAAAGAAGCGAAAGAAGGTTGTCGCCTTGCTTGTCAGGTTGCTGTGCGTAGCGACATGGAGCTGGAAATCGACGAAGAAGTCTTTGGGGTGAAAAAGTGGGAGTGTGAGGTTATCTCGAATAATAACCAAGCGACTTTCATTAAAGAATTATTGCTAAAAGTACCTGAGGGTGAAGAGGTGCTCTTTAAAGCGGGTGGCTATATTCAAATTGAAGCGCCAGCGCATGAAGTTCGCTATGCTGATTTTGATATTCCAGCTGAGTACCGTGATGACTGGGAAAAATACGATTTATTTAAGCTTGTTTCAAAGGTAGATGAAGACGTATTACGTGCTTATTCAATGGCGAATTATCCGGATGAAAAAGGCCGGATTATGTTGAATGTGCGTATTGCTACGCCGCCATCTGATGATTTACCACCAGGCAAAATGTCATCATATATCTTTAATTTAAAAGCCGGCGATAAGGTGATTATTTCAGGTCCATTTGGTGAGTTTTTTGTCAAAGAAACCGATGCTGAAATGGTATTTGTTGGTGGCGGTGCGGGGATGGCCCCCATGCGTTCACACATTTTTAATCAGCTAAAACGGGTTAAAACCAAGCGTAAAATGACTTTCTGGTACGGTGCACGTTCAAAACGTGAAATTTTCTATCAAGAAGATTTTGATATGCTAGCGGCTGAAAATGATAATTTTGAATGGCACGTTGCGCTGTCAGATCCCTTACCAGAAGATAATTGGACTGGTTACACGGGTTTTATTCATAATGTGTTATTTGAAAACTACCTTAAAAACCATAAGTCACCAGAGGACTGTGAGTTTTATATGTGTGGCCCTCCAATCATGAACTCATCGGTTATTGGGTTATTGGAAAGCCTAGGTGTCGAGTCAGAAAATATTCTACTAGATGACTTTGGTGACTAGGGCCTGTTAAGCGGTATAAAAAAGGGAAAGCAGAGCTTTCCCTTTTTATCTTTGAATCAAGTGGCTACATACGTGTTCAGGGGGGGGGATTTCCCACTAGTATTACCCCAAGCGTTTAGAAAAATCTAAGTAACGCATGACTTCACCTTCGGGGAAGGTCAATTCATCACCATCTTGGTGGCTGGACAATAAGTTTTCTCTGGCATAACGCTTAATTGTAGCTGGGCTTTTATCTAAAATTTTACACACTTCTTCAAGGGTTAATAATTTATCGCTCATTGTTTTCTCCAGCAGTAAATGTTACTCGGGTCTATTGATCTTTCAAGGTCGTTTTTACAGCGAATTGCTGGCCATTCATACAAGGCAGAGGCTTTGCTGTGTATTCGACATAATAAGCCAATAACGCCGTAAAAATAGCCAACAAACGCTGTCCGAAGGATTCGGCTAAAACGAATTGCGCTTTGTTGAGTGAACTTTTTACCAACAAAGAGTGCTTAGATTGCTAGGCTGCACTCCACTCGCCGCGATTAATTCGTTTTTATCTCGAACAACATTCCACCAGCAAAGATCTACAGCCCCAGGGATTGGTGGTTTATGTAGTATAGACAATCTGCGATAGAAGGTTGAAAAATGCATTATTGATGTAAGCTTTTATTATCAATAATGGTTAGGGGAGGCAATTCTTTTTGTGCACAATCAAACATGGCCTTAGCTACGTCAGAGCCATGAATAGGTTTGTATTTTAGTAAAGGTCCAATAAAAAATAATGCGGTAAATGCGAATAGCCATTGGCCAATTTGCTCTGCCGGGCGGCTATCTTCTCGTTGACCTATCAATAAACTTGGTTGAAAAATCTGTACATGGGGTAATTGTAATTGTGCAAGTTGTTGCTCCATTTCACCTTTAACTCGATTATAAAATACACTGGATCTAGGGTTGGCGTCTAAGGCACTGATCACTTGAAAAACCAATTTGGCGTGTTGCTGTTTATGCACCAGCTTTGCAAAGGCCAGTACGCCTAACTTATCAACTTCAATAAAAGCTTGTTGGCTTCCTGCTTGTTTAATCGTGGTACCTAAGCAGCAAAAAGCGTGGTCTATGGTTTCGGGTAGTTCAATTTCATGCAGCTCATCTAACTGGCACGCAATATAATGCAGTTTTTCTTCCCCCCAATGATGCGCTGCTAGCTTAGGTTTAGAACGCCCTAGCACGTAAACTTTTTGATAAAGCTCGCTATCCAGTAACAACTCTAATAAAGACTTTCCCACTAACCCTGTTGCGCCTATGATCGCAGCTATCATTTTGTTAAATCCTTATAAAACACGCTTACTTTACTGTATCTAGCTAATGAATTAGTTGCAATCAATGGATTGATACAAGTCGGTTTTCTTTTTATGACTTATCTGTGGCATAGTATTTCTTTGGCTAAACTTTCGCATTTTTCAAGGACCGACAATGTCAAATGAACATATTCCGCTAAACGATTTTATTGAATATTCCCAAGATGAAATGTTAGCTAGGGCGCAGGAAAATTATCAACAAGTAAAGCGTCGACATTCGATTCGAAAGTTTTCAGAAAGGCCCGTTCCGCAAGCTATTATTGAACAGTGCATTTTGGCAGCAGGTACCGCGCCGAATGGTGCTAACCATCAGCCATGGCATTTTGTTGCGATTAAAAGTCCTGAGGTGAAAGCGCAAATTCGTCAACAAGCAGAAGCCTTAGAGCAGGCTTTTTATGCTGGGCGAGCGGGTGAAGAATGGCTTAACGCATTAAAACCTTTAGGAACCAATGCCAATAAGCCCTACTTAGAACATGCACCTTGGTTAATTGCTATTTTTAGCCAAAAACGTAAAGAAGACGAGGGGGAGCAAAAAACAAATTATTATGTGCATGAGTCTGTGGGGATTGCTACTGGTTTTTTAATACAAGCGCTGCATCATGCAGGCCTTGCCACCTTAACTCATACTCCGAAACCGATGAGTTTTTTATCAAAAATCTGTGGCCGAGATAATGACAATGAGCGTCCTTATATGTTGATTATTGCTGGCTACCCCGCTGATGATGCGACAGTACCTGTGCATGCATTAGATAAAAAAGCACTGCATGATATTTGTGAGTTTATTTAACCAGGGCTGAGATTATTTTAACGTTAGTCTTGATTATTAATGTTAACAATGATTGATGAAGGCGCTGTTACAGCGCCTTTTTTATGCCGTGTTTTTTCAGTATTGTTAATAATTCAGCAAGGCTTTTTACAATGACATCCGCTAAGTGTTGATAGTGGGTATCAATACCATGATTAATAAAGCAGGCAATCATCCCTGCATTATTTGCCGCTTGAATATCATATAAATAATCACCGACATAGATCAGGTTTTTGGGATGTATTTGCCACTGATCTGCTATCGCGTTTAACGCATCAGGCGCAGGTTTTGCGGGGTAGCACTCGCGGGTGAGTACAATATCAATGTTGATATTGTTTTGTTTTAACTTCACTTCACTGGCGGTTTTACTGTTACGCGTGACAATTGCGCAGGGTAAGTTTTGACGATTGATGTAGTTTAATAACTCCACCATACCAGTCAGAGCTTTTGCTGTGTTGGCATCTCTATTTTCATGCTCAAGCACAATGTCATTGGCTCGTTGCTGAGTAATGGGGCAATTGAGTTGGTCTATAAAGGTTAATAAATCTTGATCGGTAGGGCAGCCTATTTGTTGCTTTATAAGGGCAAAGTCTAAACTGGACTCTACTAATGTTCCGTCTAGATCAAAAATAATACCGTGGATCATAGAGTCAATTAACCTTATTTTTCAAATGCGATAGTATGTAAATCAATACTAAAACTGCCTTGTTGTTTGTCTGCGATTAAAATGCCCACTTTTTCCACTTTGGCAAAGTCTAACCCAGGACCATTTTGAATGGTGCGTCCACGAAAGCCAATACGAAAATCTTCAACAGTAAAAATGTGTTCGCTGAACTCACCTTCCAGTGTAGTAAATTCTGCAATAAATGCTTCGCCAAATTGTAATGCTGCTGTTTTTAATCGGAGCTGATAGCGCTTTCCATCGCCTTTAACAAGCAATTTGCAGCGAGTGGCGGTATGGATTTTATTGATTACATTAAACTGAGTTGAAGCGAAACCACCGTTATTATCGAGTGACACTAAGCCGGTAAAGTTAACTGCATCATTATTGATACTGACTCGACTTGAAGATAGGCCGCCCATCACTGTATCGTTATTAATTTGGGTATGACGTAAATCGAAGTCACTGGCAAAATTCAATTTCATGGTTTCCTCATTCGATAAGTTAGCCGCTAATGCTGTGTGGCTGAAGATACAGAAAAAGCTCGCACTGATAAATTTTATCATGGTTATTCCCATTAAAAAAAAGGCTTATCTGGGTTAAAGATAAGCCTAAAGGGTTTCACAGAGAAAAATAGTGGATGAACAAACTACATTACGGTGAAGTCATCTAAAAGGATCACACTAAATGGTGCACCGCCACCGACATTGTCTACAGCGGCTACACCATATATGCCTGCAGCATCTAAAGTGACTTCTAATGGACCAATAGCGACATCTTTTGTGTTTGCAACAGTGACACTAATTGTATACGTGCCTGGTGCTACACTAATGCTGCCTGATGATGCTTTAAATGGTACGTCTTCAAGAGCTGGGCTTGCTTCGCTGATGTCTGCTGTTGCGGTGAGGTAAATATCCACTTCAGGTGCAGAGTAAGCTGCATGAGTCACTGTCAGTTTTGCTTCAGTCGCAACACGTCTAGTGTTATCCATTAATACCAACGGCTCAATCATGTTGTCTGATAATGAACCTACCGCTAATGCACTGTAGCTCATGCCTAGGGTTAAATCGACTGCGGCCTCATCAATAACAACCACAGTGTTATCGGCATCTGCCGCCACTGTGACTGTGTGCGCACCTTCAGGCACATTGACATATCCAGCAATTTCGCCAAATGCCAACATGTTTACTGCTGGTGTTGTGCTGCCATCAAGGAACACATCTACTGCAGGAGCATCTGCAACCGCATGAACAACACGTAAATCAGCGCCGCTACTAACGTCATTTAAGATCACCTGACCTTCAGGTAATGCGACATGAAGTGCTACAGGTGACATACCAGACCAAGTATTTGGAATAGCACTAATAAAGTAGTCTTGCATATCAGCTAACGAAACAGTTCCTGAGTCATATACAACATCTTTCAAGCCCGCTGCTGTAATGCGGATTTGATAATCTCCTGCAGCCACTTCAAGTTGTGGGCTAGCATCCATGTAATCGGCTGACAGTGTAGCTGACATGCTGGTAATATCAGTACCTGGAGCGGTTACATAAACATCAACTAAACCAACAGCTGGCGAGGCATGAAGTACCTGCACCCTTGCATAGCCACTGGCGATGTCTGCCATTGGATTCTCTACAAGTTTTAGCATTAAGCTTTCATCAGCAACATTGCCTAATGCGACAGCGGTATATTCCATTTTATCTTCAGCAATTAACTGTGCTTCCAAAACGGTAGCGGTTGAACCATCAGCTAAAATTGCATCGACATCGATATCAAAGGTAGCAGAATTGACTTCAAGAAGCCCACTGGACATTGCGTAGTCAACATCAGCAAGTAGCTCTGCACCATTGGCCATAACATTAACCATTGGAGCATCGCTACCAGCGTGAATGACACGCACATGGGAAAGTTCAACTGGCGCAGGTGTCGGCGTGACTTGTTGAACAACATCATCATCGTCAGAACACGCGGTTAAACCAATCATTGATACGCATAACGCAAAGGGATAAATCCGTTTCATTTGAGTAATTCCTCGTAGAGTAATGTGACGAATTTTTATACGGGAAGATATTTTTAGTGGTTCACAAAAAACTAACAAATAAATGAATTTTATTTGCTTTTTATTATAAGCTACTGATTTTAATTTATTTAATTGTTTTTGGTTTTTAAGGTTATTGAGACATTTAAGGTTTGCGCCTATGATGTTTGTCATAATCGAACAACAGAACTAAATTAATTTGTCATCTTCTCCTGCTGTCGCAATTCAATATCGTGTTGCCTCAATAAATTTATTTAATTTTATTGCGCCACCGAATGCCTATTACGATTTTGAAAACATTTATAGTGCGCAACAATGGCAAAAAAAGTGCGCCTGGCTCAGTGATTTTTTGATGGAAAATCAACCTGACATCATTGGATTTCAAGAAGTGTTTAGTCCCGAGGAGTTGCAGGCGTTATTGCGACCATTAGGCTACGTGCATTTTGCAGTATTGGATGAACCACAGGTAGAAAGTGATTATGTTTATCGTCATCCTGTGGTGGCATTAGCGTCACGTTATCCTATCATTGAAATGGCCAATGTGGCTGTGGATGACGCAGCTTGTGAAGCGTTAGGGCTAGCTCAGTTTCAATTTAGCCGCCAACCTTTGCGCGCGACTATTGACCTACCCCTATTTGGTCCCTGTGATTGCTATGTGATTCATTTAAAATCAAAACGCAGTGGTTTTGATAAAGAGGATTTAGCCCATTCAGGCTCTTCAGGTGCGGCTGATTTTATCGCAAGGCAAGTACTAGGGCGTTGGGCATCCAGTTTACAACGAGGAAACGAAGCAACATTGTTGTGCCATCAAATGCTAGTTAGACGTCATTTGAAAGGTCATCCATTCATTTTAATGGGCGATTTTAATGATAAATTACACAGTGATTTACTGGCAGCATTTCATCAAAATTTACGGGTTTATCGAAGTGATATTGAAGACAAACAGTTGGCGGGTTTAAGTGAGCAGCAATTATTTGCCGAATTAAATCAATGTCGTCTTTATGATAGTTATGAGTTACATAAAGCGACAACCAAATGTAATGTCAGTTTGGCTTCCGATGAAGATGAGTCGACAAGCTTTACTGATAACCCCATCGTTAGCTCAAGACAAGCAACCCATTATTATGGAAGTGAAGGGTCGGTGTTAGATTATATTTTGGTTTCAAGTGAGTTTGACCCTAAACAATTGAAAAACTTAGCTCACATCGAACATTATCAAACCTTTGACCGACATCTAGTTCGACCTGATTTTGAGCGTGACAGTGACAGTACAGATCATGCCCCTATTATGATGACATTTAGTTTACGTTAGTCGTTTTGGCCGATATCTTTATTTAACCTCGCATCATTATCATGATTGTTTTTTGGATGGCCTAAAGCAGATATTTTTGTTACTTGGTCATAAAGGTGTTTTCACTGGCGTCAGAATGTTATTTCTGAAGCGATAAAAATAGCTTTTTGCGACTTGTTAATGAAAGTAAATGAGGCTATTAAATGAAGAAGACTAACCTAATGTCGCTTTACGTATTTCAGTTTTTCCCGTACCAGGGTAATAACGTAGTTGCCAGTTTTCTTGACCTTTTGCTGTATCATCAGCGATATAATTGTAATAACAATAAGTACCAGGGTTGGCAACTTCTCCACCCATGTACCAATAGATGATGTCATTACCTGCAGTAAATGAAGCGTCGTTATGCATAGCTAGTGTAAAGTCATTATCCAGTAAACCATTCCAAATATTAGCACAATCATCACCATTGAGTTGTGTCCCTTCATTGCTAGACGCTTCAGTATCTTCACCCAAAGGGAAACCTGTCACGGTTGAATCAATATTTCCCGCGCCAAAACAAGCTAAGTTTTTTACATAACCCTGTGCACCATTGGCTGACCAACAATTGTGATACAAACCCACGGCACTGGAAAAAGAAGCGAAAGTAGATTGAGCAACACTATCATGCGCATCTTGAGATAAATTAATAAAGCGAGGTAATGCTAATACCGACATAATACCGAGAATGATAATAATGGTAACCAATTCGATTAATGTAAAACCTTTTGCATTCATAATTTTAACCTAAAAAATGTGACGTCAAATTGTATACTGTATACGCACCAATTTCTAGTAAGCTCAAGTTTTAAATCTCTGAAATGAGAGTTATATCAAATGAATATGTTATGGGCAGTGTCATTGGTTGTGTTACATTTTTGTGCAGACGTTGTCGTTTATAGGTTCCGCGCAGACCTAGACACCGTCTAAAAAATAACTAGGTAGCAAGAGGTGGTTCGTTCGAGTGATATTGTCAACTTTGTGCTGTTATTCACTTACGAATTTACCCTTTAACGACATCGTTAATCTACTAAAGGCGTTATTTCGAGTGGCATTCACAGAATCTATTAAGCCAGAATGAAAATTAAATAAGGCTCAAGAACATCATTTAGTTACGATGAGCGAAGGTTTTTTATTAGTGTTAATGCAAGATAGCCAGCCATTGTGCTGGCTATCTTGCATTACGATAGATAAGCCTAACGGCTTATCTGCTGTTTAATGTTAATGCAGCGATATTCGTTTTGTCGGGTTTCTAGTAACGCGCGGCGAGTTAATTTAGACAATCCTGTTTGGGTATTGAGCACCTGATCTATCATGGAAATATTATCAGTTGAACAAGCCTGTGGGATCAAAGCCTGAGTATAGCTGCGCATAAATACCGGCCCTTTTTTATCAAGCTCTATTAGCTCTGCTAAACGTTGCTCGGCAGTTGCTGCGCTAAGTAAGTTTTGCTCTGAAGGGTATAAATTAAACATGGCTACCCTTAACTTAGAAAATGGTACAGCTTCGTTGTGGGCGATTGTATTCAACCATTGGCGCTTTAATTGTGTTTGTGGCCGAATAACCTCAGCAGCCAATGCCGCTTTTTCACCTGAATCTGATTTGTCCTTGGCTTTTTCTTGCATCAATAGGATATGGGCGTTGCCGTAATCAAAACGGTTAAGTTGTTTGATAATATCCCAACGTAGGTCTTGATCTAAGCTTAAGCCTCGTATTGTCGATTTTCCTGTCAATAATTGTTCAAGGTGAGACAAGGATGCTGATTGTGATGAAAAGTGTATGTATGCGGCAAACCATCGACGTTGAAAATCGCTGTTTTGATGATGTTCCATTGCCATGCGTAAGCTCATTTGGCTTAATGCTCGGCTGACTTTATCATTGTATTGCTTGTGGGCTGGCTGCATTAAATCCAGCATTGTTTTTGCTCGATATAGGTTTGAAATCACCTGACCTAAAATGGTGTAATCTTGCTCAAGCGGTGCGTTAATCAACGCCACATTGATAAAGTCGTTCAGCGGTGCCTGTCCTTCAACTACGCTGTCCCACATACTTTGCCATAGCATTGAACGCAGTAATGGATCATGCACTTTGTTCAGTGATTGCTTAGCGGTATTCATTGAGCGCTTATCAAGGTTTACTTTCACAAAGCCCCAATCATCTAGGTTTGGATACACTAAATCTGGGCAAGCTTCACCTACCAATTCTGGTACTTCAGTATACTCGCCTTTGTAGGTCACAATGGCTGTTTGGTGGTTATCTAAGCCATGACGGCGTTGATAAAGTAAGCCAATTTTTACTTTTTGCTGACGCAATGTTGGAAACTCATCACTAACAGGACGTTGCACGAGTTGAAATTCACTTATTACCCCATTAGTACACATATACTCGGCTTGAATACTATTAACCCCAGCTTTGTATAACCATTCTTGGGTCCATTGTCTGAGGTCTACATTACTGGCTTTAGCTAAGCTGCCAATAAAGTCGTCTAACTCAGCATTTTGATAACTAAATTGGGTCAAATACTGCCTTACACCTTGTCGGAATGTTTCTTCACCGAGCAAGTGGCGTAACTGCTTTAAGGTCGATGCCCCTTTTTGGTAGGTGATGGCATCTATGTTATCAAACGCATTTTGCGTGGTCGCAACTGGTACTTCTATCGGGTGAGTGGTCACCAGTGAGTCTAGTTCGTAAGCGCGTTGTTTACCTGAGGCATAAAAAGTGCGCCAGGCGTGGCTGAATTCAGTCGCTTCAGCAGTAGCAAGTGTGCCCATGAAGGCTGCAAAGCTTTCATTCAGCCACAAGCCATTCCACCATTTCATGGTGACTAAGTCCCCAAACCACTGATGTGCCATTTCATGCATGATCACGCCCGCTAAGCGCTCTTTTTGCGAGGCTGTCATTTTGGCATTGAACAGAAATTTATCTTCAGCGAAAGTAATGGCTGCGGCATTTTCCATTGCGCCATATAAAAAGTCAGGTACTAAGACTTGATCGTACTTTTTGAATGGATAAGGAATACCAAAATAGCGGTCGAAGAAATAAAGGCCTTGTTTGGTATAGTTAAACCAGTCTTCTGGCGTCACTTGCTCGGTCACGGATTGGCGAGCAAAAAGGCGCATTGGATAGGGGCCGCTATCATCTTGCCAGACATGGTAAGGGCCTGCATGCAGTGAGAAATTATATGGGCTTAGTTTTGGTGATGCAGGAAAAGTCCAAATATTATTATTGCCGTTAGGGCTAATGCTAGATTCACGCATTGCGCTAATGACTTGCCAGTCTTTAGGCGCTTGAACTGTTAATTCAAAAGTGGCTTTTAAATCAGGTTGATCAAATACCGCAAACATTTGCTGGGCAGCAGCGGGTTCAAAATGTGAGTAAAGGTAGACTTTGCCATCAACAGGATCGACAAATCTGTGCAAACCTTCTCCATTAGTGCTGTGTTCCCGGGTAAATTCAATCTCAATACTGTTTGTGCCCGACTGCAACAAAGATGGGCTTAAGGTAATATAACTGCCGTTGTAGTTAGGGTAAATTTTAGTCCCATTTACTAGCATGGATAAAATATTTGCTTTGTTTAAATCTAAAGTGAGGTTTTTAGCCGTGCCTGTTAGGTCAAAGTTGACGGTTGATTTGGCTCTAAATTGACTTTGTTCACTGAGAAAAAACGTCAGTTGATAATCGACATTACTGATCACTCTAGCCCGTTCACTTGCTTGAAATTGGCTGATATAAGGTGAATTATCTCTTTGGCTAGCCGTGGTGGAAGAGGTACTGTTACAGCCTGATAGGGTGGAGGCCAATAAGCCGATACCGGCCAGTGTTAATATCGAAGAGTGTAGCGATTTCACGTAAGTGTTCCCTTACTGCGGTATTGAAAGTCGTTAAAACATAAAAAGCCGACACGAATGTCGGCTTAAAAAATGATAGTGGGTATTTTACATACCTAAAAACGATTTAGACTTAGATTTACGGATTTCTTTTTCATCAGACCACTCAATTAAGCCTGTTTCTAAATCCATTAAGCGCATGGTCATTTTGTAGTATACATCTGTGGTACTGCCATCTTGCTTGACGATGCTAGATAAATTGCCGTAAAGCATGTATTGCGCACCAATTTGGCGGCCAAATTTAATGGCGGTGGTGGGGTCAACCATGCCGGCATTGTTTTGGTAATCTAATTGTTTACGCACAGAATCCACTTTAGTCATATCAATAAAGCGGAATTTACCTGAGCGTAATAGTTTGTTGCTGATTGAATCGGTTACAGATTCAGTATCGATATGTTCAGAGGTTTTATTCTTAATTTTATCGACAAAAATGATTGGGCGATCATTTTGCGTCATGGCAACCACGGGTGGGAAGGTCAACATGCTATCAACCATTTTGGCGGTAATGGCTTGTAAATCGGTAGAACCAAAGTTCTCATTAACGGTTTCGACTTCAGTGGCATCGCCGTATTCTACTTTCGATTGACATGCAGCAAGACCTAGCACGGCAGCAAGAACAAATATTAGTTTCATTGGTTTCATAATCAATTCCATTAGTTGATAGTGCAATTACAGGATTATTGAATAAAAACGGGTACGATTACCAGTGTCTATAATCCAAATTAATGTGGTTTTGTCAGCTTTTACTTCAATTTTGGTATTTTGTGCGTTGCCTAAGCTGATGTCATATTGGCCCTGGTCAACGTATTGTCTGGCAATTTGAGCCTGTTGAGGCAAGGTTAACCAGCTTCTGCGATCCGCTTGTTCAGTTATCACGTTAAAAATTTGCATCGCGATAGCGCCGGCATCAATTTGATCATTTCGACGCTTACTGTCACTTCTTACACTTTGGGCCATTTCTGCTTTAGCATATACCCGCAGCGCTTGTCTTACCAAGGCGGCTGGTAAATCTTCTTTTAAGGCATTGATTGCAAGCGCATCAATATTGGCAATGGGCTGTGCTTTTAACACAGTACCTAGCCCTTGTACTGTTGCAGGAGCCGCTTGCCGCCCAGATGATTGATATGTTGCTAGCGAAATAGTTTGCCAGTTGCCATCAATGGTAAAAGGTACGGTTAGGCTTTGTTTTTCAGGTACAAAACCACGCTCTATTAACATGACTACTTGTCCTTGACCCGCTTTGGCTAATTGGGCGTCCCCCCAGCGACGTTTGAATTCATCATATTGTGGCATGGATAATTGTTTTGCAAGTCGCACTAAATCTTGCTGCAAGTAATGATTATTCGGGGATATTTGGGCCGCTTTTCGATAATCAATGAAGGCATCATTGGGTTGGCCGAGTAATTCATAAAGCAACCCCGTGGTGTAATAACTGTAAGCATTTAAAAATGAACTGGTGACAGTACCGGCAGATTTCCCCAGTTTATTCACTTCGGCATCAATGGTGCCATTTGCCATTGCTTGTACAGACTTTTGCGATTTTTGATAGCGAGCTTGCTCACTAGCTTGTAACTCATTACTGCGCCTGACTTCAACCATTGCGCCTTGCGCATCTGCGGCAAATAAATAATTAAGCGCTTGATATTGATGCAGCATGATCCGCTCATAGCCCGGGCCGCGATAGGGAATAGCATTATCATTAAGCAGTAAGCTGCTGGCTTTTGCTCCCATATCTGAAACGCTAACCTTCGCCTGATCATCGAAGGCTTTATACGCTGCAATGGCTTGTTCGTAGTAGGTTTTACTTTTATCAAACTGGCCATTAATTTGCGCCATTCGCCCCGATTCCTGAGCATACAGCAGGCCGTCATTTGAGGTGATTTCTTTAGCTATCGCATCAAGGTTAACGTTAGCCGTTGGGCTATTTAATTGCTGTTTATAGGGGGCGATTTGTGAAGGGTAACTGATAAAGATACTGTTAAATGCGCAGCCTGATAAGGTCAAACACATCAATAAACTGATAATGGTTGAGCGAGGGAGCAAGTTAATTCGCAGTTTCATTCATTATCACCTTTGGACCCTTGCCGATGGAGTGCTATAAATACCGAAATTAGTTAACCGTATCAGGTCGTTGTTGTTCAGGCATGTTGCTGCGCTCAAGTAAGGTTATACCTTGAATATGGTCAAATTCATGCTGAAAAATACGCGCAACAAACCCAACGAGTATGTCAGAGATTAAATTACCATTTAGATCATGGTATTGCACCTTTATCTGCGCATGCCGCCATATTTTTACCCTTTGATCAGGAATCGATAAACAGCCTTCTTCAGCAAGTTCCATTTGTGTTGAGGTTTCTAGAATACGTGGATTGATCACCACAACCGGACGCATATTGGGGGCGTCGGGGTAGCGTGGGTTCGGTCTTGATGCCATGATAAACATGGCGGCAGAACTAAACACCTGTGGTGCGGCAATACCCACTCCATTAGCTGCCAACATAGTGGTAAGCATATCATCAGCAAGTGATTGAATGGAAACATCAAACACAGTAACAGCTTGTGCATGTTGGGCTAATATTTTTTCGCCAACAGTGGCAATAGGCAAAACCGCTGAGTTTGACATGATCATTCCCTTTTGAAACACCTAAAAATGGCAGGTTTTAATAATGTGGCGGCGGCGTTTCATCGGCTTGGCTGGCCATATTGCTAGGTTCAATAGCTTGCAATCTACTCACCATTAGCATGATTTGATGCTGCTGACGTGCGACCAGATCGTTAAGTTTGATCACTTCTTGGTTTAATTCTTCTAAGGTGATTTCTTGAAATGACATTTTTGTTTCTAAGTCATCAATTTTGGCTAACAGCTGTTCCATCAAAACCTCGTAAATAACATTTATAATTGCCAAGTTTCTAATAAACCTTGGCTGCTCACACTACTGACCGTTTGGGGTGTGGGCTGGGTAACAGAGTATACTACAGCACCTCTATTTTGGCTGTTTTTAGTCACTTGAACTTGCCATCTTTTTATTCGCTCGCCTGAGCTAACTTGCCACAAAAATACTTCCTTAGATGGTGTTCCCGTGAGTATTTGCGTATTTTTATTCACAAACCGGGCAGTAGAGAAGTTCATTTGGCGACGATATATGGCTAGCTTACTAACTGATTCACTTGTCGATGACAGCCAAATAGCCGCATTCCCAGTAATGTCTCCGGCAAAACTCAGTTTACCATCGCCACTAAGGGCAACTTTGGTTATGCGTGAACTGAGCTGCCATTGTTGTAATGGTTGTCCTGTCTGGGTTTGCCATAATCTAATTTGACCATCATTGCCGCCACTTAATGCGACCAAGCCATCATCAGAAATTGCCACACTATTAACTTTTTCTTGATGGCCTAAGAATTGAATCAAGCCTTGGTTATTAGGTTTTAGTGACATGACTGAACCATCAGCTAAGCCTACTAATGCATGGCCATTATTAGCCACGGCAACACTTTGAGCATATGACGGCAGGGTCCACCAACCGACAGACTGGCCTGTTGCTAAATCCCACAGTGCCAGTGAGTCACTCGAAAGCGTCGCGGCATAAGCACTATTATTAGCAATCGCGGTATCAAATACATTACTGCTATTTGTTGCGCCATGTATCCAATGGTATTTGATGCTGTTTTCTGTCAATGACCATAGCTGCACGCCATTGTTAGCAGTGCTAATAAGCGCATATTGACCATCTTGAGATAATGTGGCGCTATACGTTGCGTCAGCGGTTAATACCACTGAGTGGTCGGCATTAGGATGGCAGGCCAATAAAAAAAGTGAGCAAAAAACCATCAGTAAAACGCGATACATGAACTTGCTCCTTAAAAAGTTGTCCATAAGGACTCAACCCAATGGTATATCACAAATAGTTAGTATAAAGTGGCCTACTAACATTAGCCTAATTGTCTTATAACCGACAGTCATGCGCTTATTGTAACCACTTAAGGATGCTGAGGAAGCTTTAATGAAATCAATTTACAAATTATCGTTAGTTGCATTGGCCGTTGTTGGTCTTTCTGCATGTAACCAAGAAGAAGCTGTAGCGAAAAAAGTTGAGCTAACAACTGAAGCTCAAAAAGAAGCTTACAGTGTTGGTGCGTCTATCGGTAAGTACATGTCTGGTCATATCAAAGAACAAGAAGAATTAGGATTTGCTGTTGACCGTTCATTGATTATTCAAGGATTCAGTGATGGTTTAGCCGACACAACTGACCTAACTGAAGAAGAAATGCAAACCGTACTACAAGGTTTAGACAAAAAATTAAACGACAAACGTTTAGAGCAAGCTGAAACATTAGCGGCTAAAGCGGTTGAAGAAGGTCAAAAATTCTTAAGTGACAATAAAGCAAAAGAAGGCGTTGTTACCACTGAGTCTGGCTTACAGTATGAAGTATTAACTGCTGGCGAAGGTGATAAGCCTGCTGCAGAAGATACTGTAGAAGTGCATTACCGTGGTACGTTAACCGATGGTACTGAGTTTGATAGCTCTTATGCTCGTGGCGAACCAGCTAAGTTTCCACTGAATCGCGTTATTCCAGGCTGGACCGAAGGCGTACAGTTAATGAATGTTGGGGCTAAGTATAAGTTTGTTATCCCAGCTGAATTAGCTTACGGCGATCGTGATACTGGTACTATTCCTGCTAACTCAACGTTAGTGTTTGAAGTCGAATTACTGTCAATTGAAAAAGCGGTTGCTGTTGAAGCGCCTGCAAAATAATTAACTTTGATACTAATGAAAAAGGGCGCAGATAGCGCCCTTTTTTATGTTCTAAAACGGTATGGTTAAATCCACTTTAACCGATAGAATACATACATTTGTATACCGATTAATGTGATCAACCCTGCACAAAAAGCGGCGAATGCCCAATTGGTTTCAGCTCCTGGTATCCCGCCAATATTGACCCCAAGTAACCCTGTAAAAAAGCCTAATGGTAAAAATACCGCAGAAATCAGTGATAAAAAATACAATCGCTGATTAAGTTGTTCAGATTGTTTTGACAATAGCTCCTCATGAGTAACACTTGCACGATCACGTACCACATCCAAATCTTCAATCACGCGGATAAGATTTTCTTGAATTTCTCTAAAGCGAATTTTGTCATTGTCATCTAACAGTAAACTATTTTCGTGGAGTATTTTTGTTAATGCTTCACGTTGTGGTGCAAGGTAACGTCGAATAACCACCGTTTGTCTTCTTAGCTCTGCGATATCGGTTCTCAGTGTTTTATTTGCCGTGGTTACCACAAGCTCTTCTAGTTCATCAAGTACGTCTTCAATTTTATGAATGAAATCTACTTGGCGGAGGGTTAATTGCTCTGTTACCGACAAGATAAAGCCTGCACTATCGACCGGGCCTTTTCCCGCCTTAATTTTTTCAGCAACATCAATCACAGAATGCAGTTGGCGTTCACAGGTGGAGATGATCCTATGCTCTTCAGTATAAATACGGATTGATACCATATCTTCCGGATCTGAGTTAGGGTTGAGGTTAACGCCGCGTAAGGTTAGCAGCATGCCATTGTTTGAATGAACAACCCTAGGGCGTGTATCAGCGGCAAGCAGAGTATCTAATTCAGCTTTTCCCAGCCCCTGTTTGGATAGCCAATGGCGAGAATCGGTCGACTTATATTTTAAATGCACCCACAGTAAACCATCTTCGGGTTTCCAATCGGCTAATTGCTCTTTTGATAAAGATTGGCCTGCATTGGGACCTGTCATGAGTAAGCAATAAATAAATCCATTGTGCATGGCGATTCCTTAAATAGCGGATTTTATCAATTAATCCTTATGGATAGCCTTACTTTACGATATTTTAAGGTAATCCCCCAGTAGTTATCGGGTTTTCATCTGCGGCAAAATATCATTTATGGTTTAAAATAGGATAAAACGGTTTAAGCGCGTTTCTCAATTGAATAAGAGTAAAAAATGGAATACGAATTTCGACGTAATCGTCTTGATGGCACTGTGTTTGCCAATTTCACAATGGACCATGAGGTTTTTGGACGCTGGTTTGCTGAAGAGTTAGGAGCAGATGTTATCCGCACTCAGCAGATTGTGGAGAGCATATCGCAATTGATATCAGGAACAACTAACCTTTGGCGCGACATTGGTACTGATTTGACGATAGATGCAGATTCAGAGCAGGTGCGAATTTTCGTAAATGCGATAGATTTTGATGAAGAACATGATTTCGAAGAGGGCATGGGCTTATATGATGCCGAATCAGAAGGATATTGTGGGCTTGAGGATTTTGATAAAGCGTTGAAAAGTTGGTTGGTTTTTATTCAAGAATAATACAATGACGCGAACATTTTTGCATTATGCCCGCGCGTTAAATAAATGAGCTAGCATTCCCTAACATCTTACTCATCAAAATAGTCACTAGCACTAAAGAATAAATCACGATGTCCTTACGAACATCGTGATCATTTAAGTCATCTGTACCTATAGCAGCTGTCACTTATTTACTTTATTGATTTAAATACCTAACCGCCATTTCTGTTCGTGACTTAGCGTTGGCTTTACGCAGTAAGTTTTTAACATGAACTTTTACTGTGCCCTCGCTAATATGCAAATCTTCCGATATCACTCGATTACTTTTGCCTTCGGCAAGCTCTTGCAGAATTTGTAGTTCACGTGGCGTGAGGCTTTCAATCCATTGATTATCGTCAGTGGCATTTTTTAACTCATACATGTAGGCTTCGACTTCTTCGCTGATCACGCGATGGCCTAACATGGCTTTTTTAAGCTGCTCAAGTAATAACTCAGGCTCAGTATCTTTGAGTAAGTAGCCATCAGCGCCAGCGCGCAGTAAACGGATAACATCTTGTTTTGCATCAGATACTGTTAAAATAACAATTCTGGCAGTCACGCCTTCTTGGCGCATAGCATTAAGCGTATCTAAGCCTGACATGCCCTTCATATTTAAATCTAATAAGATAATATCGGGTTCGTTATCACTTAACGCAGTAAGGGCATCTAAACCTGTACCAGCTTCTCCAAATAAAGTGAAATCTCCATCAGATGTAATAAGTTGGCAAATACCACGACGAAGTAAGGGATGATCGTCGACAACGAGTACTGAATATGGTTTACCCATTTAAAGGCTCCTGCTGTGGTGGAAAACTAAGAGTAACGGTTGTGCCGCCTTGTGTATTGGCACTAAAGGACAATTGCCCATTTAATTTACTGGCTCGCTCATGCATGATCCCGATCCCAAAATGTTGATCTCGTTCTTTTAAGTGCGATACCCCAACACCGTCATCTGAAATCGTGATGTTGATTATTCCTGAAGCGGATAGCTGACAATCTATCACGATATGTTTGGCATTTGCGTGTTTTATTGCATTTAAAGTAGCTTCGCGGGTTAATTGTAAAATATGAATATGTTGTTTGGCTTCAAGCAAATGTGCTGACAGTTTGTAATTCAAACTTAGTTGGATATCGGTTTGGGAACGTAATTGGTCCAGCATGACTTCTAAAGCGTGATTTAAGTTGGGCTCTTTAATGGTTAAGCGGAATGTAGATAATAATTCACGCAGTTGAGCGTAGGCAAAACTTACCCCATCGTTAATTTCAACAATCTGGTTTTCGACTTCTTCGTTACGACAATTATCCGGTAGCTTTTTGCGTAATAAACTGACCTGAATTTTTAAAAATGACAGTAATTGCCCTAATGAGTCATGAAGTTCTCTGGCAATCACCGCACGCTCTTCCATCAAGGCTAATTGCTGTCTTTGTTCGGTGGCATTATGGATGGTAATCGACCGTGCTAGCATTACGGCGAAATTTTTAAATAATGGGTTATTGAGTTGTGCTGAGGAAATAACCTCTAGATATCCTTGACGAACTTTATCTAACTGTAAAGGGAAGCACACACTGTTTTTAATGTGTTCAGGCCAGCCATTACTGGCTTGAATAATGTCTTGCGATTGATCTTCGTGCTCAATCACTAATCTGAGAAAATTTAAATTTTCATAATTTTGCAGCTGATTCAACGCCGATTTAAGTGCTTTGTAATCTAACCGATCTGAATGCAGCATAATAAGGTTATCGTACAAAAAATTTAACTCATTATTGGTGCGGGTGAGCGCTAAGGTTTTTTCGGCGACCTGATTTTCAAGATCTTCATACAAATTGGATAATTCTGAGGCCGTTTTTTTCAAGGCATTACTCAATGCGGTCAACTCGATATAATCTGTTTTAGGCATATCGACTTTGAAATTACCCTGTGAAATAGTGAGTGCACTATCCATCAAAAGTTGTAGGGGCTTTACAACGCGTCTACGGGTAAAAATCACCGCCACTGCAGCTACAGCAAGCATTAAGGTTAAGCCTATGACTTGGCTTAATACTAATAGTTTCAGTTTATAGGCCGCAAATAGCTCTATTTCCATCACTAAAATATCAATAGTATCGACAAAATCCTTCAATGAATCACGGTATGACCGAGTATCACCCGCCTCAGCATACGCTTTCATAACCTGCCACTTATCGATCACTAATAGATACTGATTTGATAAGGGGTTTGGGGAGTACCACTTCAGTGAATTTTGTAAAACATCTGATTTTAGCGTGTTTTCAAACTCTTTAATTTTCTCTGAAACGATGTTGCTGCCTGAATTACTCATAAGCAGTAATCGATAGCTTTGCATGCGCAGTGAACCCGAGGCATTAATGGCGCGCGAATCACCTAAGCTAAATGATAAGTTAACAATGGCATACAGCGCTAAACTGGAAGAAAGTAAAATAAGGACTAACATTAGTCCAAAAATCGTAGAGGTAAGGCTACCGCGCTTTAACATTTTTGTTCCATTTTGTTGATATATGTTGCGTTATAAGTGTGTCATATTTTGTTGTTTAAAACAGGCTACAAGTATTGCAAACAGAGAGTTCTACATTAGCGGTCACTTTATTACATTAACAAATTTGAAAAAATGTGAGATACAACACGTTCACATATTGATCTGGCGCATACTTCTATAACTATACTCCTAAAGGGGTATTTTTTGTTGGTGATAAACTAGCTAATTTTGACCTTGGAGATATCGTGGTTATTAATTAAATATAAAGTAACACGGAGTTAAAGGTGATGAAGATGAACGTAAAAACAACTGCACTAAGTGCTGTTATTGCGGCCAGCTTTATGGTTGCTGGAGCAATGGCAAGCGATAAAACTGAACCCCGCAATGAAGTATACAAAGATAAATATGCAGCGCAATATGAATCATGGCATGACACAGCAGAAAGCAAAGAAATTGTTGATATGCTTGAAGAAGTGCCTAGCCTAGTTGTGCTATGGGCAGGTTACGGTTTTGCTAAGGATTATAATGCGCCACGTGGCCATATGTATGCAGTAACTGATGTTACTAATACATTGCGTACGGGTGCCCCAAAAAATGCTGAAGACGGCCCAATGCCAATGGCATGTTGGAGCTGTAAAAGTCCTGATGTTCCTCGTGTAATTGAAGAACAAGGCGAAAATGGTTATTTTGCTGGCAAGTGGGCTAAAGGCGGCCCAGAGATAGTCAATACTATCGGTTGTGCTGACTGTCATGAAAAAGGCTCTGCTAAATTACGTTTATCTCGTCCATTCGCAGAGCGCGCAATGGAGACAATTGGTACGCCATTTGATAAAGCTTCTCGTAAAGACAAGCAATCAATGGTGTGTGGCCAATGTCACGTAGAGTACTACTTTGAGAAAACTGCAGACCGTCCAGGTTTTGTGAAATTCCCATGGGATATGGGTACCACGGTTGAGCAGATGGAAGTTTACTATGACAGCATGGAGTTCTCTGACTGGACTCATGCAGTATCTAAAACACCAATGCTAAAAGCACAGCACCCTGGTTATGAAACTTGGAAGCTAGGCGTTCATGGTAAAAACAACGTAACTTGTACCGATTGTCATATGCCTAAAGTGGCTAAAGCAAACGGCAAAGGTAAATTCACCGATCATAAAGTGGGTAACCCATTTGATCGTTTCGAAGAAACCTGTGCGACTTGTCATAACCAAAGCAAAGAGTTCATGGTTGATTTAACTAATGAACGTAAGAAGAAAGTGAATGAGCTAAAAACTAGCGCTGAAACTCAACTTGTTAAAGCTCACTTTGAAGCAAAAGCGGCTTGGGATGCGGGTGCAACTGAAGCTGAAATGAAGCCTATCCTTATGGATATCCGTCATTCACAATGGCGTTGGGACTATGCAACAGCATCACATGGTGTTGCAGCTCACGCAGCTGATGAAGCGTTACGTATTTTAGGTACTTCTGTAGATAAAGCGGCTAATGCCCGTATCAAGCTTGCTCAATTATTAGCGGCTAAAGGTGTTAAGCAACCAATAGCTTACCCAGATACATCTACTAAAGCTAAAGCACAAGCTGCATTAGGTATGGACATGAAAACGATGAATGCAGAAAAAGACGCATTCAAGAAGAATGTTGTGCCTAAATGGCAAGAAGAAGCTAAAAAACGCGAAGCAACTTACAAGTAACAAGCTAAGTGTTATTCAGGTTAATGAATAAATTTCTCTGAATTAAAACTTCAACATCAAAAGCCCTCATTCTGAGGGCTTTTTTTTCGCATAAATAATCTGATTTCAACCTCAAGATGGGTTGCTGTTATGTGTCTTTTCGCGCTTTAAACTTCGCACCAAGATCAAGCAAGCGGATTTTTATGCGCACCATCATGGTGCTTATTTGTCATGCAATTTACTGCTAAAAATCATCTTTTCATTTAAATACAGTTAGTTAAATAGTTGGCCTGATGATTGAATCTGTTATTGCAACAAATGCATAACAAGATGTCTTTTTATTAATTTTTGGAGGTCGAGATGAAACTCGTCAGCGCAATCATCAAACCATTTAAGCTAGATGATGTCCGTGAAGCCATTGCAGGTATGGGCATCGAAGGTATGACAGTTACTGAGGTGAAAGGTTTTGGTCGTCAAAAAGGGCATACAGAGCTGTATCGTGGTGCCGAATATCAAGTGGATTTTTTACCAAAAGTAAAATTAGAGATTGCCACTAAAGAAGAAAACTTAGACATGTTAATTGAAGCTATCACTACGGCAGCTCATACCGGAAAAATTGGTGACGGCAAAATTTTTGTCACTGAGTTAGAACAAGCCATTCGTATTCGTACGGGTGAAGTTGATAACGAAGCATTATAAGGGGCGATCATAATGGAAGAATTAGCAAAATTAGGACTGACAGTTAGCGAGTTGCGCTTTGCGTTAGATACCTTCTACTTTTTAATCTCTGGTGCATTAGTCATGTGGATGGCAGCTGGCTTTGCAATGTTAGAAGCGGGTTTGGTTCGCTCAAAAAACACCACAGAGATTTTAACTAAAAACGTGTGTTTATATTCCATCGCTTGTGTAATGTATCTGCTAGTGGGTTATAACATCATGTACGTTGATAATGCAGAAGGTGGCATTATTCCATCCTTTGCGGCGTTAATCGGTACACAAGCCGCCGACGCAGATCATGCACTTGAATCTGATTTCTTCTTCCAAGTGGTGTTTGTTGCAACAGCAATGTCGATTGTATCTGGAGCCGTTGCCGAGCGTATGAAGCTATGGGCTTTCCTTGCTTTCTCAGTGGTAATGACCGCAGTGATATATCCTGTTGAAGGTTACTGGACATGGGGTGGCGGATTTATCTCTGAAGCAGGTTTTGTTGACTTTGCAGGCAGTGGCATTGTGCACATGGCTGGTGCAGCCGCTGCAATTTCAGGGGTACTATTACTAGGAGCCCGTAAGGGAAAATATGGTGCAAATGGTCAAGTTCATCCTATTCCTGGGTCTAACTTGCCTATGGCGACTTTAGGTATGTTTATTTTATGGATGGGTTGGTTTGGCTTTAACGGTGGTTCACAGTTATTAGTGTCAGATGCTGAGAATGCTTCAGCAGTTGCTAAAATCTTTGTTAACACTAACTCTGCCGCAGCGTTTGGCGCAGTATCAGCCTTGATTGTGTGTAAAATGGTTTGGGGTAAAGCTGATTTAACCATGATTTTAAACGGTGCATTAGCGGGCTTAGTGGCTATCACTGCTGACCCACTATCACCTTCATTGGTAATGGCTGGTGTAATTGGTTTGGTTGCTGGTGGCGTGGTTATCTTCTCTATTATTGGCTTTGACCGTATTAAAATTGATGACCCAGTAGGCGCAATTTCAGTTCACGGTGTAGCTGGATTTTTAGGTCTGATGTTAGTGCCGCTATCAAATGCTGATGCGAGCTTTGGGTCTCAGTTATTTGGTGCAGGTGTTATCTTTGGTTGGGTATTTGCAGCTTCACTAGCAGTATGGTTTGTACTGAAAGTCACTATGGGTATTCGTGTAACAGAAGAAGAAGAGTACAACGGTATGGACGCTTCTGATTGTGGTATTGATGCTTATCCAGAGTTTGTGAGTGTTAAAACCGCAGGCTAGTAATATACGCGCTATGATTAAGCAGAGTCCTTTTGGGCTCTGTTTTTTATGTGTTAGATTAAACCTGATCACACAGCAGGAGGGGTTATGAAGCAATTAACAAAGCGGGCGTGTCTCACTATTGCCTTAAGCGGCTTATTGTTCAGTGGGTTATCTACAGCTGGTCAGGTTGTCGTTAGAAAGTCTTCAGAGTCTTTCGATGCTTTTGCGGTAAGAGATCAGGTAATCAAAGATTATGAGTGGCAAGAAGCACTGAGAATGCAGCAACAAATTCAAATTCTGCAATCATTACCATTAGGATGCTTGCCTATGGCTGTGCCATATCGTTACTTTACTTGTAACGGCTTGGCTTATCGTCCTTATCAATATCAAAACAAAGAGTTATATATTCAAATCGATCAACCTAACGGATATAAACCATCTCGATAGAGAATATCACCTACTGCTGAATACCATTTGAAGTGATTTTTTGGCTGAAAATGCAATGCTTGACTAAACTTACCTTATTCGTATCTCGTTTAAGAGGCTTAGGTTATGTTAAACATTTCCTTTACGCAGTACGTAATGCGTCTTTATTCTGGCCAACAAAGCGATAGGGGATTTATCACTATCCTGTTATTTGTTGCTTTTTTAAGTTTAGTGTCTGGCTGCCAAACCACTCCTAAATCTAACCAAACTATTGCCATAGAACCTTTGTTCCATGATGAGTTATTCATGCCTGTTGATGTCATCACACCTGAACAAATTTATGCCTTGCCTCGCGAATACATTGCTCAAGTTAAACAAGATTATTATAAAGACAAAAATATTCGTCATAAAAATATCTCTCCTCATGAATGGTTATCTCAATACATTGGCGCACAAAATGGTGGCTTTGAATATCGAGATCATTTTACCCGTCCAGCCAGTATTACTTCTACCGTGAGAGAGGGTAACTGCATGTCATTAGTGGTGTTGTCTGCTGCACTGGCTGAAGCATTTAATATTCCCGTTGAGTTTCAAGATATCGATGTTGAACCTATTTGGGATAAACGCGGTGGATTTTACTTGGTAAATGGCCATGTAAATTTATTCTTATCACCGGCAATCGATGCCAATGTGGTGGCATTCAGCGATCGTAAAATATTGGTCGATTTTTTACCTGAGCGGGCCGTCCGTGGTTACAGTAAAACCATTGTGAATAAACAAACGCTGACCGCAATGTACTATAACAATGTTGCTGCAGAGGCTTTAGTCGAGCAGCAATATGATCTAGCGTATGCGTTAATCAAACAAAGTATAAAAATCGATCCGAGTTTTGTGCCAAGTATTAATACCCTTGCAGTGATCTATCGTCACAAAGGTGATAACCAAAAGGCCGAACAGGCCTATCGTGCTGCTCTATCAATGGATAAAGAAGATATGACAACCCTATTTAATCTAGCTCTCATCTTAGGTGAACAAGACAGATTGGAAGAATGGGCTGAAGTGCATAAAATTTTAGAGTTAAGCCGAATAAATAACCCTTTCTATTATTATGATATGGCTCAGCAGGCTTATTTCGAGCAGCATTATCAAGAAGCATTAGTATGGTACAAACGTGCATTGGCAAAGGCTGATTATCGGCATGAGTTTTATTTTGGATTATCCAAAACCTACTGGGCAACGGGAGAGCACAGATTAGCCCAAAAAAATATGCAAAAGGCGTTAGCGTTAACAGGGGATGAAGACAGTAAGCGTAGATACCAAAGTAAGCTTCAAGCGATGAAACGATGGTAGTCATTTTTTCGGTAAAATGATCACAATTGGGATAAATTATTTTGAAATAAGCGTTATTAACAGACTATGTAACCAGAGCACTGGTCAATCAATCTTCAGCGGTAATTTCCAAGGCAAACTGCATTGAATTGACTTGGTTATCACTAACAATCTCTGCCTGAATCGGTAGGTTTTTGATTTGATGATATTAATTAGTTCGCAAATCTTTTAGCCAGTTTTAGATTATTTAATTTGTTCAGTCAGTTTGTAGTTGCCTTGTTCAGCATACAGTAAAATTTGCTGATACTGATTGGTTTGTTTTAGGTGTGAAATAGCCTCATCAACTAAAGCAGTGGTGTCTGGATCATGGCAGGCAATATAACGGGGGGAATGGTCGAATAAAATCACCTGAGTCACTTCGTAAGGGAATTTTATCCGATCGTTTAATTGATTGCGGTAATAATTGAAAATCTGGCGTTCAAGAATAATTGCTTGAATACGTTCACTGAATAACATTAAGACCTGATTTTGTTGGCTAGCAATTTCGTTATAATTTTTATGAGTCTTTGATAAATCAAAAAACTCTTCACCTAAGAAATGATCTGCATTTTGAAACCCTATTAAAGAGTAATGCTTAAGATCTTGTATTGTATCTATTTTGAGCTTGTTCTTAGTTAGAAAAAACACACTATTTTGATAATCAATTAAGCTTTGGGTTAAGAATAACCCATCGCTATTTGAAGGGGCATTAATAATGCAGTCAATTTTTTTTGTTTTGACTAATCGTAACGCTCGGCGATTAGTTGCAAACGTAATCTCACCTAATTGCAAATGACTCATTTCTAAGGCAGCATTTAATAGCTCATACTGAAGGCCGCCCTTCTTATCGACAAAAAAGTAAGGTTCAATACTACTACTGGTGGCAAAGTTGATTGTTTTACCCTCTGCAGCCAAAGTCACCTCATTGGTTAATACAAAACTAAAGCATGCCAAAAATCCGAGAAGTATCGGCTTGATGTTAAAGCTTATTTTGTATTGAGTATGTTTCAATTCACGCCCCTCTCTTTAAGCGGTAATGTTTGCGGATTCACTCTAACTTTTTATCATTCTCGATCTTAAAGCATAACAACTCAAAGAGTATTTTGCTGAGGATATGGCAATTAGCTTTCATGCTGATAATTAATTATGATTAAAATTGAAAACGTTATGTTAATTTTATTTAAAAACAACAGTATAAGATTTAAATATTAAAATATGAATAGTTTATTGATTTATCAGTGGATAATGGGTAAATTTTAATATCATCTACCATTAGAACCCGATATTTGGGACAAATAAATGTAAAGTGGTTTAAATTTAGCCTGTAAAGCCGGAGTTGTATTATATGTATTACCAAAATGATGATGTTCGCATCAATGAAGTCAAAGAGTTACTACCTCCTATTGCGATTCTAGAGCGATTTCCAGCATCCGAAAATGCATCAGAAACGGTATTTACGGCACGAAATAACATTCACAACATTTTAGCCAGAAAGGATGACCGTTTATTAGTGGTGATTGGTCCTTGCTCAATTCATGATCCTAAAGCTGCGCTAGAATACGGCCAACGATTAGCGGTAATGCGTAAAAAATATGCCGATCAGCTAGAAGTGGTTATGCGAGTCTACTTTGAAAAGCCACGTACGACAGTCGGTTGGAAAGGACTGATAAATGATCCTTATATGGATAACAGTTTTCAACTGAATGATGGTCTACGCACGGCCAGAAAATTATTAGTGGATTTAAACGATCTTGGCATTCCAACTGCGGGTGAGTATTTAGATATGATTACCCCGCAATATGTGGCAGATATGATGTGTTGGGGAGCCATTGGTGCCCGTACAACTGAATCTCAGGTGCATCGAGAGCTAGCATCGGGTTTATCATGTCCTGTTGGCTTTAAAAATGGTACCGATGGCACCATTAAGGTAGCGATTGATGCCATTGGTGCCGCGAATGCTCCGCACCACTTTTTGTCTGTAACTAAGTTTGGTCATTCCGCGATTGTGTCGACCAAAGGTAATCCTGATTGTCATATTATTCTTCGCGGAGGAAAGGCGCCTAACTACAGTGCTAAAGATGTCAGTGTCATTCAGGCACAGCTAAAATCCTCAAACCTTGCTGACAACGTGATGATTGATTTTAGCCATGCAAATAGCGCTAAAGATTATCGACGCCAAATGCTAGTGGCAGAAGATGTTGCATCACAAATATCTGCAGGCAATCAGGGGATCTTTGGCGTGATGGTTGAAAGCCACCTTGTAGAAGGTCGCCAGGATATTGTCGATGGTAAAGTGGCCTGCTATGGCCAGAGCGTAACGGATGCTTGCATCGGTTGGCCAGACACTGAATCATTACTGGCTACATTAAGTGACAGCGTGATAAAACGCCGAGGGGTATAGGTTAAAATAAAAGGCGCTAAAAGCGCCTTTTTTATGCATATTCAATTTTAAATCTGTCACAGTTAATGTGAAAACAAGGCGATAAATAATAAGCCCTTATGCTTGGTTATTACTGTTCAGAAATAGCTGTAGCAAGCCGCTTTAAAATATCATTTAACGCGGTACTGCACCTCGAAAAACAACAATAAATCAGCATATTAAATACTAATCTAAACACCACTAAGTAATTGAATCAAAATATAAACTCAGATACCGTTTTTATCAATCAAAATGAATCTAAAAACGAGTAATTCTTCAGGCTCGTTGACGATTAATCGTAAAGAAATGCAATGCCCGTAGTATCGATATCGATTAACTCTTTGGCATTGACTCTAATGGCTGCATCCGGGTTATCTAGTCGTAACGAGTTAATGCGTTGCCACCATAGATAGCCCAACAGAAGCTGAAGTGATTTTTGTGTCTAAACTGACTTCAATCACTGCAAGGGAAACCGAATTCATGAATTATCAATCTCCTTTTTGACTGCAAAATAATAAGTAAAAATAAACAGTTATTGTTTACCCTACTATATAAATATTCAAATCATACGTAGGTTTCTGTGGATATTTTTCATGTATGATCGCGCAGATCAAGTTAATCACTTGAAGGCGAAATTTTGTTCATTCAATAGTCACAGTATTCAGCATATACAGCCCCTAGAAACATGACTAACTTAAATTAACGAGATAACTAAAGGGAGTGAGGAAAAAGGGGGGATTTTAGCGCTGTTGGCTAAGCCAATTGAATGTTGATTTTAATTTCAATTCAACTTCAACTTCAACTTCAGAATATTACCCAATCATTTGCACTAAGCAATTAATATCGCTTTCGTATAAAACATTAGCGCAAACAATATTTTGCCCTCCTTCAAAAAAGAGGGTTGAGCATTCCTATATAAAGTAACTAACCCAAAGTATAGATTACTTCGAATTTTCGCTTAGATATTGGTTGGCTTTTGCAAGTGTGCCAAAGGCTAAAATGAGATTATTGCGGCCTTTATCCTGTAACTCTGGATTACCTGACTCTATCATCATCCACACCCATGTTTGAATGAGCTGTAATGGGGGGTATTTTACATTCGTACTTTCCAAGATAACGCTTCCTAAAAAATCGTGGTGCTCGATAAACGGTTACGGCAACAAATTATCTCACTATGCGACCGACTCAAGCAAAGGGTAACAAATTCTGAATATAGAAATAACTCTAATTCGGCTAAAAAGACATAAATTCGGCTTCATTTCATTAAATAATAGTACATTTGAATATGATTTTAAAATTTATGTAAGTCTAAAGTATTACCACTGATAGTTGTTAAGACTATTATTGATAGGGATCTCCCATGACGAGTTTGCTAACTTGTTAACAAAGTAATTTATTAGAAAGTGTTATCATCAGATTTAATAAATACAGCCACCAAAGTCAATTTGATTGATTGCACATTATTTGGAGTTAAATATGCGGCCATCCGCCTATTTTGAAGGACCAGTAGGTAAGTTAAACTGGCAAGTATTAAGAATGCTATGGCCCTACCTAATTGAGTTTAAAGGTCGAGTTGCTTTGGCGATGGCGTGTTTAGTTGTGGCTAAATTAGCCAGTGTAGGTTTACCATTTATTCTAAAAGAAATGGTCGACACCTTAAGTCAAAATACCTCAATGGCTACGGCTATCGTTGCAGCACCGATTGGTTTAGTGCTTGCTTATGGCGCAATAAGATTTCTCAATGTGGTCATAGGTGAAGTACGAGACACGCTTTTTGGTCGAGTCACTGAGCGGGCCATTCGGCGTTTAGGCCTTGCGGTATTTGATCACTTGCATAGGCTAGATTTAGATTTTCATTTAGATCGCCGTACTGGCGGATTATCACGCGACATTGAACGGGGCACCAGCGGCGTCAGTTTTTTAATGCGCTTTATGGTATTTAACATTGTGCCGACCTTGCTTGAGATCACTTTAGTTATTGGTATTTTCTTCTTTCAGTATGGTATCAGTTTTGCCTTGATCACTTTGGTGTCCGTGATGGCTTATATTGGGTATTCGGTCATGGCGACTGAGTGGCGAACTGAGTATGTACGCGAGGCTGCAAGGGCTGATTCATTATCGAATACTCGTGCAATTGATAGCTTGTTAAATTATGAAACGGTTAAATATTTTAACAACGAATCCCATGAGTCTGAACGTTATGACTCTGCATTGAGTCAGTGGGAAGTGGCCAAAAGAAAAAACCGTTTATCACTATTTGCCTTGAACGCAGGGCAAGCGCTTATTATTGCTATCGCCATGACAGCCATGATGGGGCTCGCAGCGTATGAAGTTTCGCAAAGCACCATGAGTATTGGCGACTTTGTATTGATTAACGCCTTTATGATGCAGTTATTTATTCCACTTAATTTTTTAGGATTTGTTTACCGTGAAATCAGAGGCGCTTTGGCTAATATTGAGCGTATGTTTGATATTTTAGATAAACAACCAAAAGTCGTTGATATGGATGATGCCATTCATCAATCACCTAAATTAGGGACAATTAAATTTGAAAATGTCAGCTTTCAATACGATGAAAGACAAATTTTGCATGACGTCAGCTTTGAAGTGCCTTTAGGCAAAAAAGTGGCCGTAGTAGGGGATAGCGGAGCTGGTAAGTCAACTTTAATAAAGTTATTGTTTCGCTTTTATGACGTTAATAAAGGCTGCATATCTATCAATGGTACCGATATTCGCCATCTTACTCAGCAAGCATTACGCCAAGCCATTGCGATAGTGCCTCAAGATACCGTGCTATTTAACGATAGTTTGTATGAAAACATTCGATACGGAAGACCCAGTGCGACACAAGCTGAAATAGAGCAAGCGGCACAAATGGCGCATTTGAGTGATTTTATTGCGTCATTACCTCAACAATGGCAAACCAAAGTGGGTGAGAGAGGCTTGAAATTGTCGGGCGGTGAAAAACAAAGGGTCTCCATTGCAAGGGCTATTTTAAAATCAGCGCCATTTCTGGTATTTGATGAAGCAACCTCATCTTTAGATAGTCGTTCAGAAAAGGCCATTTTAAATGCGCTGAGGGATGCTGCTAAAGGACATACCAGCTTGGTGGTTGCTCATCGATTATCGACCATTATTGATGCGGATATTATAGTTGTGCTCAGCAAAGGGCGGGTGGTTGAAGTTGGCAATCATACTGACTTAATTACTGCACAAGGATTATATGCCCATTTATGGCAGATTCAGAATGAGCAAGCATCTTAGCAAGTATAAAAATGCATTTGAGGAATTGTTAAAAATTGTGTTTGTTTATCGGGTATGAGTATAATTAATTGCCAAACACTAGATAGTGATCGATTTTTGGGGGGCAACTCATACCCCTGATTTGTGGTTAATTGTAATTGATAAATCAATATATCTGAGGCTAGTTAATAGTCTCATTTTCAAGCCTTTCATTTGGCTTATCAAGCAGTGAACAATTTTCAATTAAAGTAAAATATTGTTAAGTGCCAATGGCATATGGAGAGGGCAGATGCAAAATATTCCTTTAATAGCAGCATTAGAAGGAACTCAGCATAAAGTGAGTACCGACTGGTTTGCTATTATGGCTATGCTAAAAACACGTGAGTTGTCAGATGATGACATTAACAATGTTTATAATGAGCTTTGCGCGGGTTTAAGAGTAACAACTCGAGGGGTCACTTTATCTAAGCTATCCGCGGATGATTTAAATGAGCAGATAATTAAGCAATCTAAAGATAAGGATATACTGATATAATTGTTTGTCCTAACAGGTTGCGTTCATTAACAGATTAATCTCGCGGTACCAAACAGTTTATCTATCGATATAAAAGAGGGAATAACGGCTTATTTTTTCTGCCACCCTATACAGACAAGCTTGATTAGCGTGTCAGGTTTGTCTAGTGGGATGAGACGGGTTATTTTTCCTTGCTCAAAACACACCATTTCGCCTTCAATTTCAGTTAGACGGTCACAATTTTGACAGCTGTAGCTGGCGGTTTTGTTATTAGGCACGGTTTGATGGTTTTTCCTATCCAAGTTTCTATCCTTTAAAGCGTGTTACCGATGCATAGCAGATGTAAGTGATGTATCTTCCAATTTACCTGAGTAATGTGACAGAAGTATCATACTGTAGTTTAGCCGATAACACGTTAGCTTAAAAGTAATACTTTGGGAGTATATTGACAGCTACTTATATAACCATGTGCTTATAATGCTGATCTAAAGAAATCGACACACCGCTTGATATCACGATATGAGCATGTTTTCGTGTTAGCAATCGCGCATCATGTACCCCACAAGAATGCGCAATCATGACTAAATCATAATGTAAGTAATGGTTATAGCTGGCCACACGTGTTGACTTATCTTTGGGATCTAATCCCTGTTGCAACCGTTTATTGTGGGTGGTGATCCCTGTTGGACAGGTATCTTTGTTGCATTGAAGAGATTGAATACACCCTAACGCAAACATATTCCCCCTGGCCGAGGCGATAAAGTCTGCACCTGTAGCCAGCGCCCATGCAACATAAGATGGCATCACCAACTTACCAGTGGCTATAATTTTGATGCGTTGACGTAATCCTTTTTGAATGAATAGATCAACCAATCTAGGCAAACTCTCTCTTAGTGGTAATCCAACATTATCCATTAGTGCTTGTGGTGCCGCTCCTGTACCGCCATCAGAACTGTCCAGCGTGAAAAAGTCAGGCGCGTGTTCTATTCCCCGGCGTGAAATCTCATCACACATATCTTCAATCCAGCTGATATCGCCAATTACAGCTTTAATACCGGTTGGTTTTCCCGTGGCTTGTCTAATCTGGGCAATCATATCTAAAATATCTGCCACACAAGTGATTTCTGGATGACCATTGGGACTAATTGAGTCCTCACCAACAGGGATACCTCGAATATGGGCAATTTCTTCCGTCACTTTTAGACCAGGTAAAATTCCCCCTTTGCCGGGTTTAGCGCCTTGACTGAGTTTTAATTCAAACATTTTTACTTGTGGATGGGCTGCAATTTGCGCGAGTTTGTTATCATCAAGTTGACCTTGCTCATTGCGTACCCCGTATTTGGCTGTACCAATTTGAAAGACTAAATCGCAATTGCCTTTAAGGTGATGCGGACTTAATCCGCCTTCTCCTGTATTTAACCAACACCCTGCTTGAGCTGCTCCGTGGGATAAGGCGGTAACAGCAGGTCTTGATAATGCACCAAAACTCATAGCTGAAATGTGGCAAATTTTGTCAGTGGTGTAAGGTGAAGTGCAGAATTCACCTACAGTTACTGCAATTGGTGGTTGATGAGCATGATCGCTAATCGGAAATGCAGAGTTAAGAAATAAAATACTGCCTTGTTTGTCGAGCGGTTGTGTTGATCCAAATGCGATAGTGCGATCAACATTTTTCGCTGCACGATACACCCAGCTTCGTTCCGCTCGATTAAAGGGCAGTTCTTCACGATCATGGGAGAAAAAGTATTGCCTAAAAAACTCACCTTGTTTTTCGAACAAATAGCGAAAGCGTCCTATTACTGGATAATTATGTCTAATTGCTTGCTTTGTTTGTAATTTATCAGCGATGTACATATAGACAACGCCGATCAATATTACCCAAAAAAGAATAAGAAACAGTCCAGAAAAAAGATCAATTCCCCATAAAATCCACGGTTGAAGCTGCATTTATTATCCTTAATAACGATCTATTTCCACAATACTGAAATGGTATGAGGTAAATAGCACTGACGGTTAGCTTTATCCCTTTTTATATGGATATTCGCCGTAAATGCTGTTGTTTTATTGCTAATATTGGGTGTAGTGGGTGTTTTTTGCAATTATCTCTTTAGGTTAAAATTTAAACGTCGATAAAGATACATCAATTTAAAAATAAGGCGAACGTTATGGAAATCAAATCAACCCGAAATCTCGCGCAATATGCATCCGTGTCGAGTCCGGCTGACAAAGATAAACAAAAAGCCGCCGACAGTGGTCAAACACAAATCACTCCTGCGGTTGAACAAAAAACCAATATGTCGGTAAGCCAAATTACCAAGCGGTTAATGAATGGACAAATATTGGCCGCACAGGAAAAAGTTACATTAGCGTCTGGCGATCAATCAATGGCGCTATTGTATCGCAGTGCAATCGATGCCATTGATTCAGAGTTAGATCTGGTATTGGGTGAGAATACTCCAGCTAAGCCGATGGCGGGAGCTGAGATTGATTATTCACCAGCGGCCACCGCAGATCGTATCTTGCAATTTGCGACGGGCTTTTTTGCATTGCATCAACAACAAAATCCAGAAAGTGATTATGAACAGCAGTTACATAGCTTTATGGACAAAATTACTAAAGCGATAGATGACGGTTTTGGTCAAGCGAAAGAAATCCTTTCTGGATTAAAAGTGTTGCAAGGTGATATAGCAGCAGGTGTGGAGAACACTTATGAACTTATTCAAAGTGGATTAGCCAAGTTTAAGTCAGACATGCTACCTTCAAGCAATGACCTAAAAGAATAAGGATGAATTATGTGGGTAACAGGTGAGGTGCTGGAAAGAATTGATTGGAATGAAAAATTGTTTTCATTAAAAATTAAAGCGGCAGTAGAACCTTATACCGCTGGTCAATTTATCAAATTGAGTCAGGTCCGTGACGATAAGCGGGTGGCAAGAGCTTATTCAGTGGTAAACCCACCAGGCAGTGACTATGTTGAAATATTAGCCGTTGCTGTTGAAGATGGATTGTTGTCACCGGATTTACAATCTCTCAATCCAGGAGATAACATTGAAGTTACCCCGAAAGCCACTGGTTTTATGACCCTAGATGAAATTCCACAAGGCGTGTTACAAGGTAAACACCTATGGTTACTGTCTACTGGCACTGCTGTTGGTCCCTTTTTATCCATGTTATTAACAGATGAGCCCTGGCAAAGATTTGAAAAAGTGGTGTTAGTGTATGGCGTTCGCATTGCTAAAGATCTGGCTTACTTAGACTTGATCAAACAGCTACAAGCCAAATATCCTCATCAGTTTGTGTTTGTCCCCATCGTCACCCGCGAACCATTTGAAGATGCACTAACCTGTAGGATCCCTGAAGCCATTCAAAGTGGGCTTTTACAACAAAAAGTCGCATTAGATATAAATCCTGAAAATTCGCAAGTGATGATTTGTGGTAACCCAGGGATGATAACCGAAGCGCAAAGTGTGTTATTAGAGTTGGGACTCGCTAAAAATTTAAGACGAGCTCCTGGGCAAATTACTGTTGAAAAATACTGGTAACCAATCAGTCTATTATTGCTTGTTATATATTAGAAGCATAAACGCGCCTAGTTGATTGAAACTCAATCAACTAGGGGGGGGCAGCACCTAAGCTTCAATAAATCACGTGATCTAAATCAATATCAATACAAATTTCCAAAAAGGCACTTGCTCCTTCAGTGCCGATCATTTACTCTTTGCGCGATTGATAATTATTATCATTGCTAATGTTAATTGCTTTCAATGGTTCTTAACGACAAGGGAGAATGTGGAAATGAAAATGGTAAAAGGCGCAGCAGTTTTAGGTTTAGCATGTTTAGCCAACTCAGCCATGGCGGACGATGCGTTAACTGTGTATTCATATCGACAAGCATTTTTAGTTGAACCTATCTTAGAGCAATTTACTCAAGATACGGGGATCAAAGTAAATGTTGTCTTTGCTAAAGATGGTATTGCTGAACGTATTGCGCGCGAAGGCCGTTTATCTCCCGCCGATGTTGTATTAACTTCTGATTTCTCTCGTTTAATGGAGCTAGTTGAAAAAGACTTAGTGTCTCCAGTTAATAACGAGGTTATTAATAATAATATTCCTGAAGTCTACCGTTCACCTAAAAATGAATGGTATGCGCTAACAATGCGTGTTCGTAACGTGTATTCGTCAAAAGACCGTATAGGTAAAGTGGATATTAATTATGAGGACCTTGCTAAGCCTGAATACAAAGGTAAAATTTGTACTCGTAGCGGTAAGCACCCTTACAATGTCGCATTAGTCGCATCTATGATTGCTCACCACGGTGAAGCTGATACAAAAACGTGGTTAGAAGGCGTGAAGGCTAACTTAGCACGTAAACCCCAAGGTAATGACCGTGATCAAGTGTTAGCGGTAAAAGAGGGAATGTGTGACTTTGCCATTGGTAATAGCTATTACTATGGCAATATGATGATGGATGAGAACCAAAAGAGTTGGGCTGAAGCGGTTTATATTAACTTCCCTAACCAAGATAACCGCGGTGCACATATCAACGTATCAGGCATGGCGCTGGCTAAATTCTCACCTAATAAAGATAATGCAATCAAGCTTATGGAGTTTTTAACTTCTAATGTTGCTCAGCAAGCTTATGCTGATGTTAACATGGAATATCCAGTAAAAGCGGATGTTAAGCCATCGAAACTTGTGGCATCATGGGGGGAATTCAAAGCAGATTCACTTCCTATTTATAAATTGGCGGAAAATCATCAAGCGGCAGTGAAGCTGTTAGATGAAGTTAAGTTCGATCTTTAATATCAATATTGATATAAAGCCAGTTTTGCATTGTCATTCGATACGGTGTTCAGGATAACGCCGTATTGATTTAACTGGATAGTAGTTATGATTTTAGGTCTAACCAGAAGCTGGTCGCTTGCTGGTTACTCAATTGCGGCAGTGGTCATACTGCCGCTTATTGCATTAATTGTGCAAGCCGCATTTCCCGATGAAGCAGTTTTTAGCCACCTGTTTGATACGGTACTCCCCACTTATATCGCTAACAGCCTATTATTGATGTTGTTGGTCGGAATCGGCTCATTACTGATTGCTGTGCCAGCCGCTTGGTTTGTCGCTAGATGTGAATTTCCCGGTCGGCGTTATTTTCAATGGCTATTACTATTGCCACTAGCCATGCCTGCTTACATTGTCGCTTATGTTTACACTGATATGTTGGATTATGCAGGTCCAGTACAACGTGCATTAAGAGCTGCGTTTCAATGGAGCTCTCCACATGATTATTATTTCCCTGCAATTCGCAGTATAGGTGGTGCAGCAATTATGCTGTCACTGGTGTTATTTCCTTATATCTATCTACTTGCTCGTACAGCTTTCATGGAGCAATCTTCTAGTTTATTACATGCTTCACGTATCATGGGATGTAGCCCCTGGCGCAGTTTTTGGCGTTTAGCCTTACCTATGTCGCGTCCAGCATTAGCTGTTGGGGTTGCGTTAGTGGCGATGGAAACCGCTGCCGACTACGCTACGGTTAGCTATTTTGCAGTGCCAACCTTAACCACTGCCGTTTACGATACTTGGTTAGGTTATGGCAGTTTAACGGCAGCAGCTAAGTTATCAGCAATCATGTTGTTAGTGATTTTTACCTTAGTGGGTGTTGAACGATTTGCTCGACGTAAACAGGAATTATTCCAAAAACAAAGTGCGCTTAATGATGCTGATCGCTATCGCCTTGATGGGTTAAAAGCTGCTGGTGCCTGGTTTTATTGTTCAGCCTTATTGTTCCTAGCATTTTTATTGCCCTTTATTGTGCTCACAGGTTATGCGATTGAATATTTCGATCAAAGCTGGGATGACCGTTTTTGGCAATACAGTTGGAACAGCTTGTATATTGCTATAGTTGTCAGTGGTATTTGTTTATTGTTAGCACTCATTTTAATGTTTGTTCGCCGAGTTAGCCCACGTTCAACAGATTCATTGCCATCACGCTTAAGCAGTACCGGTTATGCGTTACCGGGCACAGTGTTAGCCATTGGCGTGTTAGTGCCGCTGACCTATTTAGATTTTGCGATTAACGATGTTTATGATTGGTTTGGGGCGAGAGGCCCAGGTTTAGTGTTTACTGGAAGTGCAATAGCAATCGTTTTTGCATTTACTGTGCGGTTTTTAGCCATTGCGATTGGTAGCCTTGAAAACAGTTACAAACGGATTTCACCTTCATTAGACATGGCAAGTATCACTATGGGGCAAACGCCTAAACAATTACTAATGCGCGTACATTTACCTTTACTTCGCAAAGGATTATTGGCTGGCGCGTTGCTTGTTTTCATTGAAAGCATGAAAGAGCTACCCGCAGCATTATTATTACGTCCAATAGGATTTGAAAACCTAGCAACCTATGTTTTCCAGTTTGTGTCCGATGAAAAACTAGAACATGGCGCATTAGCGGCTATTGTGATTGTTTTTGTAGGACTAATCCCGTTAATTTATCTCAACCGTTCATTGGAGCACACGAGCTAATATGTCGACTCTTACGATTGAAAATGTCTTTAGTGATTACCAAGGACAGGTGATTTTAAACGGACTCAATTTAACTTTACAGCAAGGTGAGATTGTTGCCTTACTCGGCCCAAGTGGTTGTGGGAAAACCACTTTATTACGTGCTATTGCAGGTTTACAGCCGATCAGTCAGGGGACTATTAAGATAAATGGCGATGCGCTAAGCAGTGATAACGTGTTTATCCCAAGTGAACAACGTGGTGTTGGGATGATATTTCAAGATTACGCCTTATTCCCGCACCTTACCGTGGCTGATAACATCCTTTTTGGTGTAAAAGGCTTGAATAAAATTGAGCGACAAGCCCGTTTAGATGAAATGCTCGAATTGGTTAAATTGGCGGGCTTAAGTCAGCGTTACCCGCATGAACTGTCTGGCGGTCAGCAACAACGTGTCTCTATTGCTCGTGCGTTAGCTTATCAGCCACAGTTATTGTTACTCGATGAACCATTTTCAAATATCGATGCGCAAGTGCGTAATGAGATGATGCTTGAAATCCGCAATATCCTCAAACAACGCAATGTCAGTGCGGTATTTGTAACCCACAGTAAGGATGAAGCTTTTGTTTTTGCTGATAAACTGGCATTGTTCAAAGAGGGGAGTATTATTCAGCATGGTTTAGCCGAAGAATTATATGCTCATCCAAACGATAGATATGTGGCTGAGTTTTTAGGGGCAGGTAATTACTTACCTGTTACTGTAAATAGTTGCATGGAAGTATCATCCCCAATAGGCGTGTTGCAAAGTAGTGCGTCTATAAACTATCCTGTTGATTATCAAGGGCAGTTATTACTCAGGCCTCAACAAGTTGAATTGGTTGCTGACGAACAAGGGCTAGCCGTGATTGTCGAACGACGTTTTCTTGGAACAGTATGCCATTATTGGGTAAAAGTTGAAGAGCATTGTTTGGAAGTTCGAAGCCAGCTGTTACAACTGTCACCAGGTCAAAAGGTCAATTTATTTGCACCAGCGCACCCCTTGGTTATTTTTTGATTGTGTCAGATCGAAAAGTTAAATTATGATGGGTTTAGAATATTCAACTGAGCGGTAACTGGACTTGTGTGTTTAGTTTTCATTTTTTAAACCGATAACAATGTAGGTGGTTTGTTTCAATATGGATAATCAGGTTATGCCGCGCGAGCAATTAGGGATTTGTGCCGAAGGTAATTTACACAGTATTTATTTAATGTTTAATGCCAATGATGGCGTTGAAGATCAACTGCGTCCTTCTATTGCCAGTGTCGCGCAATATATCTATGAACTGACCGACCAGTATGCTGACAGTGCTTTTAATGGTTTTGTGGCTATTGGTGCTAACTTTTGGGATACCTATTACCCAGAAGCCCGTCCAGCCTTGTTAAAGCCTTTTCCTTCAATGAATGAAGGTAATCGTGATGCGCCAGCGATTGAATACGATTTGTTTGTGCATATTCGCTGTGATCGCTTTGATATTTTACATTTAGTCGCCAACGAAATTAACCAAATGTTTGAAGACTTGGTTGAGCTAGTGGAAGAGGAGCGTGGTTTCCGCTTTATGGATAATCGCGATTTAACCGGTTTTGTGGACGGCACTGAAAATCCCAAAGGGCGTCATCGTCAGCAAGTGGCATTAGTTGCTGAAGAAGATCCAGAGTTTAAATCTGGTAGTTATATTCATGTGCAAAAATATGCGCACAATTTAAGTAAATGGCATCGTTTACCAGTTAAAAAACAAGAAGATATCATTGGTAGAACCAAGCAAGATGACATTGAATATGAATCCGAAGATAAGCCACTAACCAGTCATATTAAGCGGGTTAATTTAAAAGATGCTAATGGTGCATCAATGGAAATTTTACGTCAAAGTATGCCTTATGGCTCAGTAAAAGAGCAGGGACTCATGTTTATCTCTAGTTGTAAAACACCCGATAATTTTGAGCAAATGTTACGCAGCATGATTTATGGTGATGGACATGGTAATCACGATCATTTAATGCAGTTTACTAAGGCGCTGACGGGGTCATCATTTTTTGCGCCATCATTGGACTTTTTGATGCAGTGGGATGAAGCGTAAATATAGGGCTTGTAGCAAAATGTGAGTTAACGTACTGGTTTTTGGAATGTTTAATTACAGTCAATGTGCGTATTACCAATAAAAAAGCAATGCCTAGGCATTGCTTTTTTATTGGTATTTTTAGCAGCAATTACTCACTAAAGTTAAATAATGACTTAACCGTTTCAAGCGTATCGTCGATGGTTTTGATACTTGAAGGGCAGATGAAAATCGTATCATCACCGGCAATAGTCCCCAAAATACCTTCAGGTTTACCTATAGAATCTAATAGACGTGCAATTAATTGTGCCGCACCTGGGCTAGTTCTTACCACAATCATCGCTTGGTTATGGTCAACATCAAGTACAAGGTTTTTAAGCGGGCTGCCTGCAGTCGGCACCCCTAACTCAGCAGGTAAACAGTAGACCATTTCTTGTTTGGCGTTGCGGGTTCTGACCGCGCCAAACTTACTGAGCATTCTTGATACTTTTGATTGGTTAATGTTACCGAATCCTTCGGCTTGAAGTGCATTAACAATTTCACTTTGACTGCCAAAACGTTCTTCTTTTAAGATAGCTTTGAAGGTTTTGACCAGATCATCCTGATTTTTAGTGGTTGGCATATAGTATTTTCATCTTATAGTTGTTATTCAGAAAAACGCTTTATTTTGAATACTAGTGGTTTTTTTGTCAAGAAAAAACCACTTTTAATGAATAAAAATTCAATATCAATCATTTTAACAGTGTAGTAAATGGTTTACTTGGTCAACTTACTTAATACCATAATTGTTTTGTTATTTTGATCAACTAAGCGTAATTTCCCCTGCGCAATTGACGCTGACATGACTAACGGTATGGCTTGCATGACTTTTTGCTCTTGGGTCATGAGCGCTTCAATACAGGCTTTACGTGTTGCTCCGGCTGGTGAGAGCGTGAGGACATTGTTCTCGAATATGTAACTGCCCATAAAAGGATTACAGCTGGTATTGCCATTGAGTTGGCCATTTTCACTAAAAATTAATTTAGCCGGACTGTAATCTATGGTTGGTGCAGACAATACTGATTCAATGTGCCACGAACCAACTAATGAGGTTGAATTATCGATTGCTGTATGATTTTGACATGCGCTTAAAGAGAAAATAACTGCAGCTGCGCCTAAAAAATGCTTTATCATGTTTACGTCTTTTTTGCCTAGAATATTCAAATTGAGGCTATTCTACTTGATACTGTGGCAAAGTGATAACTCGTCTTCAGTCTATTAGTGAGAAACCAGCATGATTAAAGCGTTAAAGTTACTTCATTATCTCGGTTCCATGCTATTAATGCTCGGATGTTATTTGCATCTTTTCACCGATACCAGTCTTCGAGCACAAGGCATGTTGATTGTCGCCAGCTGTATCGGTATCGGCTTAGTGATGATGGCGCCTTTCCCTGTGGCATTAATGATCCAGTGGGCTAAAAATCAAGATAGCCAATCATTGCCATCATCAGATGCTGATGCTCAACCATCACCGGAAAAATCAACAGATCAGCCAGCAGAAAAACCTCAGGATAAACAGTGATTCAATATCGCAAAGCCAATTTAACAGATGTGCCTCAGTTAGTTGAACTGGAACGTCAACACGTTAATGCTGAATTATCTCGGCATGATCCAAGTCTTCAAGGGCAGGGGTTAACACCAATCCAATTAACGCAATTGATTAATCAGCACTGGATTATTTTGGCATTAGATGGGGCTAATATTATTGGCTATGTGATAGCGGCTCAATGGCGATTTTTTGCTAAGCAAGCTTTGTATCAAAAAATAATTCAAAAATTGCCTTCACTTGAAACAGATCAAGATGGTTTGCCACTGAGGATAAATCAAGAGAATAGCCTTCAATATGGGCCGATTTGGATTGCTGAGCCTTATCGTGGCCAAGGCATATTTGCGCAGTTAGTTAACCAACTTGTCCTTGCTACCAAAAATAAAAGCCGCTATTTAGTGGCTTACATTGCCGAGGACAATGGGCGTTCTTTTAAGGCTCACACCCAATATGCAGATATGCAAGTTGTGGATTATTTTGGTTTTCAGCAACGAGATTTTTATCTGTTGTTGCGAAAGTTGCCTTAACTTTAGATGATGGGGTTGAATATGTCAGACCAATTCGAAACTTTATTCGAACCTTATCTTGGACTTCGCTTGAGCGCGTTTGATAATGCCAAGTTAGTGGTGTCGGTGTTAGCCGCCCATGGGCAACAGTTTCAAGCGGCAGAAATTATTTTGCTGACTGGCGATGAGGCAAGATCAGTTAAGCACTATGGAGTTAAATGGTTAGACTACTGGATTGATTGCGGTAAATTAAATCAATATCAGGTGGGTTTAAGCTTGGTGGACGAGTGTAATAAGAAGTCACTTGAAATGATAAATGAAATAAACGTTCCTGTGATGAGCATGCAACAGGTTGGATTTATGTGTATTGAAAGTGCGCACTTCGATCATTGTTAGTGTGAAGCTGTAGATCTTTTATGATCAACATGACATTCGAAAGGTTACTGCCGCTAAATTTTATTCATAAAAAAACCGCCATAATAGCGGTTTTTTATGATGCAAATACCAAGAATTATAGTCCGGCGTCTGCGCGTAATATTTCTGCTTTGTCAGTCGCTTCCCATGGGAAGCCTTCTCGACCGAAGTGTCCATATGCAGCGGTTTGCTGATAGATAGGACGAGCCAAATCTAGCATTGCTGTTAAACCATAAGGACGCAGTTCGAAGTGTTGACGCACTAGTTTGATTAACACTTCTTCAGATACTTTGCCGGTACCAAATGTCTCAATGCTGATTGACGTCGGTTCTGCCACACCAATAGCGTAAGATACTTGAATTTCACAACGATCGGCTAAGCCAGCAGCAACGATGTTTTTAGCAACATAACGAGCAGCATAAGCCGCACTGCGGTCAACTTTTGAAGGATCTTTACCAGAGAAGGCACCGCCGCCATGGCGTGCCATGCCGCCGTAGGTATCAACAATGATCTTACGACCGGTTAATCCACAGTCACCAACAGGGCCACCAATAACAAAACGACCTGTGGGGTTAATAAAGAATTTAGTCTCTTTATTTAACCATTGTGAAGGTAATACTGGCTTGATGATGGTTTCCATCACAGCTTCAATTAAGTCAGCTTGTTTGATTTCTTCTTTGTGTTGGGTTGATAACACAACTGCATCAATACCAACGATTTTACCTTCGTTATAAGCAAAGGTAACCTGGCTTTTTGCATCAGGGCGTAACCAAGGTAAAGTACCGTCTTTACGCACTTCTGATTGACGCTTAACTAATTTGTGCGCATACGTGATTGGAGCTGGCATCAATACATCAGTTTCATTGCTTGCATAACCAAACATTAATCCCTGATCACCAGCGCCTTGCTCAGCAGGATCGCTACGGTCAACACCTTGGTTGATGTCTGGAGACTGTTTGCCAATTGCATTTAAGATTGCACAAGAATCGGCATCAAAGCCCATATCTGAGTGTGTATAACCAATCTCACGAACCGTTTTACGGGTAATTTCTTCAATATCAACCCAAGCAGAGGTGGTCACTTCGCCGCCCACTAATACCATGCCTGTTTTAACATAGGTTTCGCACGCAACACGAGCTTTCGGGTCTTGCTCAAGGATTGCGTCTAATACCGCATCAGAAATCTGATCGGCGATTTTATCTGGATGACCTTCTGAAACTGATTCAGAAGTGAACAAGTGCTTTGCCATAGTGGGAAAATCTCGTCGTTTGCTGATAAAAAATAAAGAGTTTTATACGTCTAGACGTCTATTCTAGTCGAAATTTAATCTGATAACACCCCTCTATACGAATTAATGCTCAGAATTGTGCAATGCAGCAAAAAATAATATTAAGTGAAATTTACCTGTTTTATATATTGCGCAATTAACAATCTGAAATTTAAAGACTTCATTATATTTTATGTGATTTTAAAATAAGGGGATGGATAAATAGTGAAACAATATCAATATAATGAAAATGCATGTTTCGCTGCCATAATCAATTCAATGGCTTCAATATATTTTCTTACTCATGGTAATTTAGCGTATTTTTTGAACAGTAATCGCTTTCTAAATGCGATTACTGTTGGTTGCGGAGTTGCCGCGTAAATTTTAATTTGCGTCCAGTCGCCTAGTAGGGGAAAATATCCCCTCACAATTGCCCGCTAGACCTCATCAACAAGCAGGAGAGAGCATGTCATCTCGTAAAGAACTCGCAAACGCAATTCGTGCGTTAAGTATGGATGCCGTTCAAAAAGCCAATTCAGGACACCCAGGCGCACCTATGGGTATGGCTGATATTGCTGAAGTGTTATGGAATGATTTTTTAAAGCACAACCCGAATAACCCTAATTGGGCTGATCGTGACCGTTTTATTTTGTCTAACGGCCATGGCTCAATGCTTATCTACTCTCTACTGCATCTTTCTGGTTATGAATTGCCTATCGAAGAGCTTAAAAACTTCCGTCAATTACATTCAAAAACACCGGGTCACCCAGAATATGGTTATACACCAGGTGTTGAAACGACCACAGGCCCATTGGGTGCAGGTATCAGTAATGCAGTTGGTATGGCTATTGCTGAGAAAACCTTAGCGGCACAATTTAACCGCCCTGGTTTTGATATCGTTGATCACTTCACTTATTGTTTCTTAGGTGACGGTTGTTTAATGGAAGGCATTTCACATGAGGCTTGTTCATTAGCAGGTACTTTAGGTTTAGGTAAGCTTATTGCATTTTGGGATGACAACGGTATTTCTATCGATGGTCATGTTGAAGGCTGGTTTACCGATGATACCCCGAAGCGTTTCGAATCATATGGCTGGCACGTTATTGCTAATGTTGATGGCCATGATAGTGACGCAATTCGCGCTGCCATTGAAGAAGCTAAGTCGGTAACTGATAAGCCTACAATGATTTGTTGTAAAACCATTATCGGTTTTGGTTCGCCAAACAAGTCTGGTAGCCACGATTGTCACGGTGCACCATTAGGTGATGCTGAAATTGCAGCTGCACGTGAATTTCTCGGTTGGCCGCATGCACCATTTGAAATCCCTGCCGATGTGTACAAAGGTTGGGATGCTAAAGACGCTGGCAATACCAATGAAAATGCATGGAATGAAAAATTTGCAGCCTATAAAGTTGCTGAGCCTGCATTGGCAGCTGAATTTGAACGTCGTGTATTAAACGGTGATTTACCAGCAGATTTTGAAGCTAAAGCACAAGCATTTATTCAACAATGCCAAGACAAAGCTGAAGGGATTGCTAGCCGTAAAGCATCACAAAACTCAATTGGTTTCTTCGGTGAAATGTTACCAGAACTTTTAGGCGGCAGCGCTGACTTAGCGGGTTCAAACCTGACGCTATGGTCTGGTTCTAAAGGTATTCAAGACGATCCAGCGGGTAACTACATCTATTATGGTGTACGTGAATTTGGTATGAGCGGTATTATGAATGGTGCATCACTTCACGGTGGTTTCATCAATTATGGTGCAACGTTTATGATGTTTATGGAATACGCGCGTAATGCGGTACGTATGTCGGCATTAATGGGTATTCAAAACATTTTCGTTTACACCCATGATTCAATTGGTCAAGGTGAAGATGGTCCAACTCACCAACCGGTTGAGCAGCTAGCTAACTTACGTATGACACCAAACATGACGGTATGGCGTCCATGTGATGCTGCTGAAACCGCAGTATCGTGGAAGTCTGCAATTGAAACTCGTAAATCGCCAACCTCGCTAATCTTTAGCCGTCAGGGCTTAAAAGCACAAGCACGTAGCGCTGAGCAATTAGCAAACGTGGCTAAAGGTGGTTATGTACTTTCTGATTGTGAAGGTACTGCAGATGTGATTTTAATTGCAACGGGTAGCGAAGTGCAGCTCGCGCTAGATTCAGCGGCAGCATTGGCAAATGAAGGTAAAAAAGTTCGCGTAGTTTCTATGCCTTCAACTAACGTGTTTGACAAGCAAGATGCTGCTTATAAAGAGTCAGTATTACCAAAAGCTGTGACTAAGCGTGTAGCAATTGAAGCCGCACACGTTGATTACTGGTACAAGTATGTTGGCTTTGGTGGTGATGTTGTCGGTATGACAACTTTCGGCGAGTCAGCACCTGGTGGCGATTTAATGAAGCACTTTGGCTTTACTGTTGAAAATGTGGTTAACAAGGTTAACGCATTAGCATAATAAGCAGTTGAGTCACTTACTCAAATTATCACTTATATGTTAAGTGTTTAATTGTGTATAATAAAGCGGCCCGCACTTTCAGTGTGGGTCGTTTTTATTTTTCTGCCTTATTAACTTATCTTTTTATGCTGGGAATTGAATGATTCGAGTTGCAATAAATGGTTATGGTCGTATTGGTCGGTCTATTCTTAGAGCCCTGTATGAATCAGGTAAACGCCAGCAGATTCAAATTGTTGCAATCAATGAGCTTGCAAAACCAGCAGCCATTTGCCACCTCACCCAGTACGATACCACCCATGGTCGCTTCCAATATCAAGTGAGTTTGAAAGACAATCACCTCATTGTTGGTGATGATGCGATTTTATTACTTAATCAACCCGATCCGAGTTTATTGCCATGGGGTGAGTTGGATATTGATATCGTTTATGAAGCGACAGGTAGCTTAAATGATCGTCAAGAATGTGAAGTACATATTCAAGCAGGTGCTAAGCAAGTACTCATTTCTCATCCTTCTTCTGCAGATGTTGATGGCACCATTGTGTATGGTGTTAATCATGATTTATTGCGTCCAGAGCATACTGTGGTGTCGAACGCGTCATGTACCACTAATTGTATCGTGCCAGTGATTGCGGTGTTAGATAAGCATTTTGGTGTCAAAAGTGGCGCTATTACTACTATTCATTCAGCAATGAACGATCAACAAGTCATTGATGCTTATCACGATGATTTACGTCGTACTCGCGCAGCGGGTCAGTCAATTATTCCGGTTGATACCAAGCTTGCTCGAGGAATTGAGCGCATATTGCCACATATGAAAGATATGTTTGAAGCTATTTCAGTACGTGTGCCCACCATTAATGTGACCGCCATCGACTTGTCCGTTACCTTGGATAAAAAGGTTGATATTGAGCAGGTCAATCACATGTTAGCTTTGGCCTCTAACGGCAGTTTTAATGGCATTTTAGGCTATACAGATGAGCCGCTTGTGTCATGTGATTTTAATCATGATCCGCGTTCGAGTATTGTCGATGGAACACAAACCCGTGTGAGTGCCGGTCATTTGGTTAAATTACTCTTATGGTGTGACAATGAGTGGGGTTTTGCCAACCGCATGCTCGACACCAGCTTGGCGATGATTCAAGCTAAACATTCAGGGCAATAACATATTGCAGTTATTTTGATGCCTAAAACGTGAAGGCGGCAACGATTGATTAACCGTGGATATTTATCGGCGGGTTACACCCATTTTGTTTTTATTTTTACATTTATGAGGAAAGGCTAATTATGGCAATTATCAATATGGTGGATTTAGATCTACAAAATAAGCGTGTGCTTATTCGTGAAGATTTAAACGTACCCGTTAAAGATGGCGTAGTCACTAGTGATGCTCGTTTACGTGCAGCATTACCAACAATTAAACTTGCACTTGAAAAAGGTGCTGCTGTAATGGTGATGTCTCATTTAGGTCGCCCAACTGAAGGCGAGTTTAATGCTGAGTTTTCATTACAACCAGTAGTGGATTACCTGGTGAAAGCACTTGATTGCCCAGTGCGTTTGGCTAATGAATACCTTGATGGTGTTGATGCTAAAGTAGGTGAAGTTGTTGTTTTTGAAAACGTACGCTTCAATCCTGGGGAAAAGAAAAACGACGAAGCCTTAGCAAAGAAAATGGCTGCTTTATGTGATGTATATGTCATGGATGCCTTCGGTACAGCTCATCGTGCCCAAGCTTCAACCCATGGTGTGGGTGTATATGCGCCAATCGCATGTGCAGGCCCGTTATTGGCTCAAGAGTTAGATGCATTAGCTAAAGCCATGGATAATCCTGCTCGTCCATTAGTGGCGATTGTTGGTGGCTCAAAAGTATCCACTAAGTTAACGGTACTTGAAAGTTTATCTACTATCGTTGATCAGCTTGTTGTCGGTGGCGGTATTGCTAATACTTTTATCGCTGCAGCGGGTCACAATGTGGGTAAATCATTATACGAAGCCGATTTACTTGATGAAGCAAAACGTCTGGTTGCCAATGCGCAAAGCCGTGGTGCAGATATTCCTGTGCCTACGGATGTCGTTGTCGCGAGTGAGTTTAGCCCAACAGCAACCGCAACGCTAAAAGCGGTAAGTGATGTATCTGATACCGATATGATTTTTGATATTGGTCCAGATAGCGCAGAAGCCTTAGCTAAAATTATTGAACAGGCTGGCACCATTGTGTGGAATGGCCCGGTTGGCGTGTTTGAGTTTGATCAATTTGGTAAAGGTACAGAGCGCATCGCGATGGCGATTGCAGAATCAAAAGCCTTTTCTATTGCAGGCGGCGGTGACACGTTAGCGGCAGTGGATAAATACAATATCGCAGATAAAGTTTCCTATATTTCAACTGGCGGTGGCGCTTTCCTTGAGTTTCTTGAAGGTAAAAAGCTACCTGCTGTTGAAATGCTAGAGCAACGTGGCGCAAAATAAGCGTTAAGCGATAAAATAATAATTATTAGAAAAAACCGTTCCTTAAACTGCAGTTCGCAGTTTAAGGAATATAAAAATCCATCCAAAACATAGCGACCTAGGTGATTAATCACCCTATAATTGGAGAACAAAATGGCTCTTATCTCTCTACGACAAATGCTAGACCATGCTGCAGAGCATGGTTATGGTGTTCCTGCTTTCAACGTAAACAACCTTGAGCAAATGCGTGCGATTATGCAAGCTGCTGAAGCGACAGATAGCCCTGTTATCGTACAAGCATCAGCGGGTGCGCGTAAGTATGCTCGCCCTCAGTTTTTAAAATATTTGATGGCTGCTGCGCTTGAGCAGTATCCAGATATTCCAGTGTGTATTCACCAAGATCACGGTACAGATCCCGATATTTGTCAGCGTTCTATTCAGTTGGGTATGTCATCAGTTATGATGGACGGCTCATTAATGGCTGACGGTAAAACTCCTGCATCTTATGAGTATAACGTTGATGTGACTCGTCGTACTGTCGCTTTTGCTCATGCTTGTGGTGTGTCAGTAGAAGGTGAAATTGGCTGTTTAGGTAGCTTAGAAACAGGCATGGCTGGCGAAGAAGATGGTGTCGGTGCAGAAGGTATTTTAAGCCATGATCAACTGTTAACCACACCCGAAGAAGCGGCACGTTTTGTGGCCGATACCCATGTTGATGCTCTTGCGATAGCAATCGGCACTAGCCATGGCGCTTACAAGTTCAGCCGTAAACCTACCGGCGATGTATTGCGTATTGACCGCATTAAAGAAATCCATGCACGCATTCCGAACACTCACTTGGTTATGCATGGTTCATCTTCGGTCCCACAAGAATGGCTGCAGATTATCAACCAGTACGGTGGTGCTATCCCTGAAACTTACGGTGTTCCTTTAGAGGAAATTGTTGAGGGTATTAAGCATGGCGTGCGTAAAGTGAACATTGATACTGATTTGCGCTTAGCATCAACAGGTGCAGTGCGTAAATTCTTAGCGGAAAACCCAGCAGAATTTGACCCTCGTAAATTCTTAAAAGCGTCTATGGAAGCAATGGCTGACATTTGTACTACGCGCTATGAAGCATTTGGTTGTGCGGGTATGGGGTCAAAAATTAAGCCTAAGTCTTTACAAGCTATGTATAAAGCCTATCAATCAGGCGAGTTAGACCCAAAAATCAATAACTAATCTTCAGTTAATGATTGGTTAAGTGTTTATCTTCTGAGTATTAGTTGATGTTAAAGCCCGGTTAACGTGAGTTAAGCGGGCTTTTTGTTGGGTTAATTTACATGAAAGTTTACTACCAAGTCTGTTGTATTTTTATACAAAATGGCGCATCATCGCCGCCTTCAAAATATCGTCCCCAATAGGCTAATCGCACAACCGTTATGGCGTGATATCGTGCTAGTGGCTTTGGCACAATGTAGTTAAATTTCTTTTTTTTATATCGTTAAAGTGACTTTGTTATGCAAACAACGACAGATAAACCCCTCAAACTTTTTGCCCTTACGTGGCCATTGTTCATTGATTTTGCGTTGCATTTTCTGACAGCTGCGTTAAACACATTTATGATCAGCCACGTGTCTTACCAAGGCGTTGCGGCATTATCTGTTGGTAATATGGTATTTGAGTTGGCTATTACCCTATTCAGTTTTGTCAGCATAGGTGCCAGCGTGGTTATTACACAATACTTAGGGGCTAAGAATAAACAAGCTGCCAGAGATGTAGTTTACTCATCGATTGGATTTAATTTAGGGGTGGGCGTTGTTGCTGCATTAGGGATCATTACCGGCGCAAGTACCATTTTGTCTTTAATGAATTTACCTGAGCATCTATTGGTCGACGGTAAGTTGTATTTGCAAATTGTTGGCTTGTGCTTGATACCTGAAGCCATTGCTATGTGCATTGCAGGAGCGATGCGTGCCCATGGGCATACGCAGCAGGCTATGTGGGTTACATTAGCGATGAATATCATTACCTTCAGTGGAAATTTATTACTTTTATATGGCTGGTTTGGCTTGCCTCAAATGGGCGTAGCAGGGGTGGCTATTAGCACTGTGACTGGCCGAATTATTGGCATGTGCATTATGTTATTTTTGTTTGTTCGCTATACCAGCATACGCCTACATATTCCTTCAATTGTTAAGCCTCAATGGAAAATGCTTAAAAAAGTGTTCCATATTGGTCTGCCTGCAGCCGGCGAAAACTTGTCTTGGATGTTGCAATTTTTGGTGGTGACTTCTTTTGTCGGTTTGATGGGCGATAAAGCGTTAGCCGCGCAATCTTTGTATTTTCAAATCTGCATGTTCATTTTGTTATTTGGTTTGTCTATCGGGATCGGCAACGAAATTATCATTGGTCATTTAGTTGGAGCCAAAGCGATTAAGGCTGCTGAGGCGCAATTATATCGAGCCTTAAAAATTGGCTTGATAGTCACCACTTCCGTTGCGGCGTTAGCAGCGATATATGGAGAATACTTAGTTTCATGGTTTACTGACGAGAGAGACGTACTACAACTGGTTGCGCCTTTGTTCATTTTAACTTTATTTATGGAGCCCGGTAGAACCTTTAACCTTGTGGTAATAAATGCTTTACGCGCTAGCGGTGATGCGAAATTCCCATTTTTTGTTGGCGTGTTTTCCATGTGGTGTATTGCTGTTCCGGGAGCATATTGGTTAGGGGTGCATTTAGAGTACGGACTCGTCGGAGTGTGGACTGCTTTAGCTATTGATGAGTGGGTGAGAGGCCTTGCTATGCTTTGGCGTTGGCGCAGTGGTCGTTGGCAAACTAAAAGTTTAGTTCTGGACCATCCTTAACCCCCTAAAGAATATTCGTTTTCTTGGTAGTGAGTTTTTCATTTTGGTCACTAAAGTGTTAACATGCCCACGATTTTGATGGGATTAATTGTTAAATAAAGGATCAGATAACATGAGAAAGTTGCTATTAACTGCTGCAATATCATTGGTTATGCCATGTACTGCCTTCGCCGGTGCTGATTTTGTCGAGGGTGATAAAACATTTGCTGCAGATGCTGAATTAGGGGCAACCTTAACAACCGGTAATACGGATACTTCATCTTATAAAGCGCGTTTGGACATGAAGCATGAGCTAGGTAATTGGGAAAACCAATACCTATTTGAAGGACTTTATAAAGAAGACACTGATGAAGTCACCGCTAAGCGTTTCTTTGTTGGTGTTCAGGGTGATTATCAAATTAATGATCGCAGCTACCTGTTTGCTAATACCAACTACGAATTAGATCCTTTTACGGGTTACGATTTTACCTCGACGACTTCAGCGGGTTATGGTCATCGATTCATTGATAATGCAGATACTTCTTTAAAAGCGGAAATCGGTCCAGGTTATATCTATCAGCGTTTAGACACTGAAACCGCCCTGATTGAAGGCTATGAGTCTATCGACAGCGTGGTTGCCCACGGCGTGGTAAACTTTGAGACTAAAATCAGTGATTCATCAAAGTTTCAACAGCGTTTTGTTGCCGACTGGGGTGATAAATTAGATGCGCGTTCTGAAACCTCGTTAACAGCGAGTATTGTCGGCGCGTTGGCAATGAAGTTTGCTGTGGTTGTTCGTTATAACAGTGAGCCATTAGAAGGCAAAGAAAGCACTGATACTGAAACCAACATGACACTGCTATATTCATTCTAGTGTGGTTTGAGTCAATTGATAAAGCCAGCGAAAGCTGGTTTTATTGTTTTAACAACAGCAAGCCACTTTCATAGTAACCTTAATTACTGCAGAGTAAGTGTTATTTGCTCTTGCTTGGCACGACTGCTTGTCCCGATGCACTAATTTTGGGGGTGATGTCATTATTCTTGCCAGCAGCATCATCTTGTTCAGGCAAGTATCCCGATAGCTTTTTAGCCAGTACGTTGTAATTGATAGGTTTTAACATATAGCCTGTAACTCCAGCTTGAATTGCTTTAAGAATAATGGCTTGTTCCCCATGAGAGCTGACAATAAAGACATCGGTTTCTAACAGCTTTTCATGAATTCGAATGTTTTTTAATAAATCTAATCCAGATTCACCTTCCATTTCCCAATCGGTTAATACTAAGTGAAAAGGCGATTCCTCATCTGCGGCTTCAATAAGTTTCGTTAACGCTTTTTCAGCACTATTGGCGCTGTCGACTTTTCTAAACCCCATTTCCGATAAAATGGTGCAGGTTATCCCAATCATAGATTCAGCATCATCTACAACCAACACTCGAGGCATAGTCACTGACTGCGGAGTATTTTGAAAGTTATTCAGTATTACTTTTATTTTATTGTGGGCAGATACACGAGTAATAAGCTTGGTTTCAAGTTCTTCTGTTGCATCCAAATTACTGCTTTTAGTAATAAGCGCTCGTTGTTGGTTAATAGAGTCAACCAATATCGCTTTTAAACAATTTGCTTCTTTAGGAGTAAGCATCGTTATTGCGTGCCCTTAAGCGAAAAGGTGGGAAGAGATAGAAAAACGATTGAACTATCAATGTCGCGCTAACATAAGACAGAAGCGATACATTTTGTTGCTTAAGTTATTTATTTTTCGCGCTTAAGTTCACGATTTTTAATTTTAAATAGGTGCACAATGTTGTTTACGTTAAGGGAGAGCGCATTCGATAAAGGCAGTTATTCTGAAATTATTAAACCGTGTGCTAGCGCTCTTTACTTGTATCAAATAACCGAAAAACTGACTTTTGTTGGTTAACCCTTTTAGAGATCATGATATGCAAATTGGCTGCTGTTGGTTTGACCGACAGAACAAACAATTAATTGATCAATCAAAAGACATCTCGTGGCCATTGAATGATCAAGAATATTGGGTGTTGGAACAACTTGTTCTGCATCGTGGGCAGGTTGTATCCATTCATCAGCTAAAGTTGCCAAGTATGCATCGTACTACCATGATAAAAATTGTTGATTCATTCATTCATTTTTTAGGTAAAGAGCATGCTAGTTTGTTAGAGTATATTCCCGACCAGGGGGTTATCCTTTATAAAAATGCCACATCACAACCTTCAAGCTTAATGATGTCTCCTCTAGGCCCTATGTCCTACAGCCAGTATTTAATAGTTATGCTATTGGTCATTGCAGGTTGTGTTTATGCTTACTCTGGCTTATCAACCACAAGTCATATTAAAGCCGATTATTCTGAACAAATTCTGTCAAAACAGGGGGGACTAACCCAGTTATTAGTTTATGCAGCGGATGATGAGCAGGATAAACTAAATGAAAAAATTGATTTTATTGTCAAACATATAAAAAGCTGTGATGCGATAATTTGGCAATCTATTACTTTAGCTTTATCCAGTGACAAACTCAGTTTTAGTCTCGTGATGAAACAGCAAACTGATGCTTCTTGGCTTTATCATAATGTTAAATTGTCCCGCGCATATTTAGATCAAAAGTGGCTAAGCGCAGAATGGCTCAAAGAGGTGCATATCTGTGATTAAACACAGCCGATTTAAGCCATTTAGTCTTAAAGGCGGACTCTTTATTGCGGGAGTTTTATTTACTTTACTAATGATAAAGTTAACCTGGTTTACGGAAATACACATGTATGATGTTCAATGTCAGGCCAGTGCATTTAACTTATCAAAGCAACCTACAGCAGAAATACAGCATGGTGATATGTTACTGCATCTCGTTGAAGAAGGTGGCAGGTTGTCTTTGACATATTATTCAGCATTTGAGGACAATGTTCGTGAGTATGCTGTATTTGAAGGAGAATTATTGGCGTTACATACTGGTTCACTTACCTATGATTACACCTTGAATATGACAGATTATAAATTTTCAGACGTTAGCCACCTGAATGAGTATCTCTTGCATGAACTAAATCTAGACAGTTTGAAAATTGGCCAATTATTCCCCCAAAGTATTCAAGTATTAGATGCCGATTTAGCACGTCACTTCTTGGTGATCAAATTCTCTCCGAGCAACCAATTGTGGGCCTGCAACTTATTGTATTGATACTCAGGCTGAAGATAGTTGCGGGTTAACGTAAATTCATTGAATCCTATAAAAGAATTATTAGAACTATAGTAAGATTAGGCTATCGTAATTGGCAATAGAGTAGCTTTGTGGCAAAGGTTAAAGTTAAACAGGAAGAAGCGCTTTCAGTAAAATTTAGTCACCAAATGGAAACGGGTGATCAACGTTCTTTTGATTTATATTTTTTCTTGCCCAGTGAGATGTGGATTGACAGTAAGACGTTAGATGAAGAAGCCTATTACCATAGTGGAATTGTGGGGCGTCGTTCATATTACTCTAAAGGGCTGCACTTACCTCTAGTGCAATCACGTTTTGCCAGCTTAAATAAACGCACTTTAGAAGAGTTTCGTTTATACCTTAATTTATTTGCCTACCAATTTGCAGTAGCAATTGAGACCGATGCTAAAGAGTTACGTCAAAAATCAGAGTCTCAGGATTTTTACCCTGCACTGAATGATTTAAGTGAACAAGTCGCACAGTTATTGAAGAAATTCCGCCGTAATGAACCGAGTGAAGAAAAGTGGAAATCTTACTTTGAACATGCGGATAATTATCTGTCCTGGTTTTGCGAACAACAACTGCTAAAAACCTTGGCGCATGGACCGCGTAGCGCTGAACACAGTGATATTTCTGAAAAAGTCATTGCGCTATGCCGTAGCGAAAATGATTACCGTGAAGTGGAAAAACGCTACAATTCAACAAGCACTAGACAAGATGCCAATCGTATTTCAAATAAAATGCTGTTGCTACGAAGATTAATTCAACAAGGGGTGGTGTTAAAGGAAGAGTTAAAGCCGCTCGGTGTAGGCTTAAAAAAGTTTGTTACTGGTTTGGCAACTGGCTTAGTTATGTTGGTGGTATCCGCTTTGATATTCAAAGCTCAGGGCTTTTTTAATGGTTTAACCCTGACGTTATTGCTAACACTCGCAGTCATTTATGGGTTTCGTGAAATCTTTAAAGAAGACATTAGAAATGTCATGTGGCGTATCGTTCAGCGCGGTCGTCCACGTTGGAGCAGGATCTTACGTGACACAACAACTCAGGCCGTAGTGGCTAAGCAATTAGTTTGGCTTGAGTTTCTTCGCCCTCAGGACATCCCTAAAAATGTGGCAGAAATTATGAAACATCGTCACAGCCAAAACAAGGTGGATACAACGGTGTTGCATTATCGTATTGCCACCAAAGTAACCAATAAACCCTTTGAGGCGGGGTACTCGCAAATTCAGGAGCAAGTTAACTTTAACCTTGTGCCGTTTGCTCGTCATCTTGAGCGTGGCAAAGCAAAGATTTACCACGAATCTGATGGGAAAATTAGTAATGAGTCGGTTGAACGTCGCTATCAACTCAATTTAGTCGCGGTACTGAAAGACGGTAAAGCACCTGCAGAATATGCTCGATTTAAAGTGACTATGAATCGCTCAAGCATTATCGAAATCACCGAAAGCAAGTTACCCGACAACATAAATCCATTCACGATTGAGCAGGACTAATAGCCGTTTAGTACATACTTGTATTGCCAAAATCGAAGGTTGATGTTCGGGTAAATGCCTGACAAATATTTTGATCGCCAGATTGCTTAGCACGTTTAAGGGCGACATCCGCGTTAGCTAGATACTGCTCTAAACTTTGTTTTTCTAAATAACCCGCAATCCCAATGTTGATGCCTTCATCTAACTGATGACTGGCTAGATTTTGGAGGGTTTTTATAGCAAATAAGTGTGTATGAGTGGCATCTGTTTTGGGTAAAAATAGCACTAGTTTACCTAGCTGCAAATGGGCTAATTGATAACTGGGTGGCAAATCAATTAACAACTGAGTTTCAATATCCTGTTGTCGTTTTTCTAACTGGCTAATATCACCCATATTATTGAAAATACCTTCTGGGTTGATATCCATCACCATCAAACTTGAGCTGAACTTAATATTTTCACTGGTATTATTAAAATGGTTTTCTAAATCAACCATTCTCATCACCATATTGCTCTTTGATGACATGATTTCCGGACTATGCATAGGCGCTGGGGCGTTGGTTTCAACCGTAAAAATCAAGTATTCAATATCGCCTTCTAAGGAAAGGTGGCCGTTAATGGTGACTTTTAAGTTTTTATTGAATCGGCTTTCTTCAAAAGGTGACACCTGACCTTGCCACTCACCTTGAAGAGTCACTTGGGTTAGGATATTTCCCCAGACATTGCTAATTTCATGACCCAGTAGTGCGACTATATCAAGTTGATGATCGCCATGTAATTTCATTAATCCATCAAAACAATGGTTACAGCTAATCATTTTACCTTGTGCATCTGTCAAGGCTGCTGCGATAGCACCATCACTGAGCAATTGATTTAAAAATGCCAGTTGACGACTCGCTACTAATTCACTGATGTCGTTAAACACCACAATCCAGTAATGTTCAGACGGCGATAAAGACTCTCGATGAATATGAATATTAATTTGGTGGTTGTCGTCATCTAAGCCTATGCAGCCAGACCAACACTGTTTTTCATAGAGAATATTGGTAATTTCATTAAATTTATCATCGGTAAGATTTAATACCCGCTGTAAACTACGGTCCGTTAAGGTTTTTAATTGGTAATGTAAAGAGTTAGCTGCACTTTCATTAATGCCTAAAATCCTTCCGCTGTCGTTCGTAATCGCGTAGCTCAGCTCGGTATTGAATAAGCCATTGGATAAACGAATACTATTGTGCCGTGCTTTGCGCTCCATTAAGTAGCGATAGCGGAACACGATTAATCCCACCCCGAGTAAGGCAATAAAAATGCTGGCGATCACTAATACAATGGTCCATTGTTCAAAACGCGTGGCGATATCTTGATGGCGAATATACGACAAGAAGAAATACTCCCGCTTGGTTTCATTTTGACCTGTTAGCTCAACTTTTAAATATACAAAAGTGGAGTTTTTACTGTGATATTGGCCAAAATTATTCATCGCCATTGATTGCCATAGCTCTGGATGAGTCTGCTTTAAGCTTGCCCCTAAAGTATCAGGCATGTTGGTGAGCGGATTTGACTGGTTCGCACCTGCATACAAAAAGCTTTGATGGTCCAAGAGTAAAAGCGGTGAATTAGGATTAAAAAACGCTGGTTTAATCGTGTCCAATAAACGCGTAACAGAGTTGTAGGTGACCAAATAGCCATTAATCGATTGATCAGGATTCTCTAACCAGGCCAATTGAAAAATATAAGGTTCCAACTTGCCATCTATAGGAATAAAAGCCATATCAGAAGAGAATATTTCACCTCCGCCCATCGCACTCCTCCCTTTTAATAATTTAGGAGGAAGTGTCAGTCCTTCAAAATTACTTGAGGTAGCAAATTTAAGTTTGCCTTGCGGATCGTAAAGCGCTAAACCGAGTAGTTCAGGAATATGCTTAGTGAGTGAGTCCCAACTTTGAAACAGCTTTTGTTTCTGTTCTTCGCTTGGGCTTGATAAATATTGGCGCAGTAATTCACCGTTGGCAAAGGTTTGAGTTCTAAACTGTAAAAAACTCATTTTGTCAGATGCTAAAGACGCAACCGTTTGCAGCTCGCTATAACGCTGACCTGCCCAGTCTTCTTGTAGTCTACGCTCTCCCATATTAATAATCATATTAGTCGCAATAAACAGACCAATAATCAGTAATATGATTTGGCTTGCGAGCGATAAAATATGAGTGCGAGACCAATGTATATCTTGGACTGAAGCAATGAGCGGTATTGCACTTGAAATGGTGTTTTTTCGTTTAAACATTGCGCCAACTTTGTTTGTAAAAATTTCGCCAAATTACACTTATGTGAAGCGGACGCTAATATTAGCATGAATTGTTTAACTAAATAATACTCCCCTTTTGTTTATGATGTTATTCAAATTAAACTGGGTTTACCCGACCACATCAAGTTGTCGCTCAGTAAAGTGACATCCGGCATTCATCGCAATTTGGCGGCAGTGTTCTATGTCGACTTCAGTTAAGCCATTAATTGCACTCACAGAGACTGATTTGATGTGTTGGGGCGCAAGGTTGATAAAGTCACGTACCGCAGCATAAGCGTTTGGCAATTTAGGCTGGCAATGTTTTATATAGGCCGCTTCTGTATCGGCATTAAGTGAAATTGACATGGCATCAATACACTTTGCTAGCTCAGGTAAAATATTACGTCGATGAAATAAATTGCCTAATCCATCGGTGTTAAGTCTGACTTTAGCGCCACGTTGCTTAAGCTCAGTTGCGACCGTTAGCAAAGTATCTAAGTTGAGTGTCGGCTCACCATAACCACAAAATACGTATTCTTCAAATGCCTCTACATCACCTAATAACGGTAAAATATCATCAGCATGAATGGTTTTACTCAAGGTTAAATCATATTCTGCCACCTGTTTGCTGCCATTATGTTTAGGGCAAAACTGACAGCGTAATGTGCAACGGCTTGTCAGGTTAATATAGCGGCTTTGACGAATATCATACACTAAGGTGTTATCAATAATTGAGTCTGTAGATTGAGTCGATTTCATAAGATACAAGAATAATGGGTGACGATTAATCATACTGTATTTGATGTATAGTGAATGTTGGTCAGATCTCAGAACTTGAAAACAAAAACAGCGCTAAATTAAGCGCTGTTTTTAAAGTTGAAGTTAACGTTAGTGGTAATCTGCTTCGGTATTTTTAGGTTGCCACCACCACAAATAGAAACGTTTAATGATCCGTTTTATGTCATCTAAAATGATATAAAGCACGGGCACTAAAATCAGCGTGACTACTGTTGAAAATAAGATACCAAACGCTAATGAGGTGGCCATTGGGATCACAATCTTCGCCTGTAAGCTTTTTTCCATAATGATCGGGGCTAAGCCTACAAAGGTCGTTAAGGATGTCAAAATAATCGCTCTAAATCGATAACATCCAGCATCGATTGCCGATTGCAATATTGGTTTTCCTTCCTCACGAGCCTTGTTGACAAAATCAACTAAGATTAACGAGTCATTCACTACCACCCCGGCAAGCGCGACGATGCCACATAAGCTCAATACGCTCATCGACAATCCCAGCATAAAGTGGCCCACTAAGGCGCCAATCATACCAAATGGGATCACCGACATGATGATTAATGGTTGGCTGTACGATTTTAGCGGGATAGCCATTAATGCATAAATGGTAAACATGGCAAAGAAAAAGCCCTGTATTAAGCCTATCATGGCATTTTGCTCATCCAAACTACTGCCATCAAGTGATGCCGATACGTGCGGGTATTTAGCTGTTAGATACGGAATAAACTCTGACTGCACTTCATCAACCACTTTGCTCGGTTCAACTTTGTTTTTATTCGCATTGGCACGAATAGTAATCGCGCGGCGTCCATCAACCCGAGTAATTGACGCATATGAGTCACCTAATTCAACTGACGCGACACTGGAGAAGGGAACCGTTTGCCCATTCTTGGTGCGTATCATCATATTTTCAAGGTGACCAATAGTGCGTCGCTGCTCTAATGGATAGCGCACCATGACCTTCACTTCTTCTTTATTACGTAAAATACGTTGGGCTTCATAACCGTAAAATCCGTAACGCACCTGTCGAGCGAGATCTGATAGCGTAAGCCCCTGAGCTTCAGCTTCAGGTAAAATGTTCAGTCTTATTTCGTGACTACCTGATGAAAAGTTGTCTGAAATGTCATATACACCTTCGTAGGTGGCCAGTTTAGCTTTGATTTCTTTCGACGCTTCAGCTAATTGGTCTAAATCGCTGGATGTTAATCGAAACGATAAATCACCACCGGTATCATTGGTGCTGGCATTAATATTGAGTTTTTTGACCGATAATAGTTCAGGTAACTGTTTACGCCACTCTTCAGCGATAGTGACGCCGTCAACTTCACGATCTTCACCTTTGGTTAATTCAGTGAAGATAAATGCTGAGGTACGAGAGTTGAGTGACACAAAGCTATGTTTAACCACTGCAGAGCCATATTGCTCTTCCATTACCACATTCATTTTGTACAAGGCATCTTCAACCTGTTGCACTGTGGTTAAGGTGTTGAGCTCTGAGCTGCCTTCATCCATCTCTAATTGAACTTGGATAAAGTCTGATGGAATATCAGGAAAAAACACCCAGCGCACTTTACCACTTGCCACTAAGGCGATAGAGAGAATCAATACCCCAATAAACAGCGCCACAACGTTGTAGCGTTGCTTAATACAAGCCTCTAAAAAGTGACGATACTTGTGGTGAATAAAGAATTGTAACTTGTCGTTTAACGCCAGTTTGAAACGCGAAAATACATTTGTTGGCTTGGTTTTTTTACGTACTTTCATGTGCGCTAAATGAGCGGGTAAAATGAATTTAGATTCAATCAATGAAAACGCCAGGCATAAAATAACAATCATGCCGATCGACTTCCAAATGATCCCCATCGGGCCAGAAACCATGATCATAGGCACGAATGCTGCAATAGTGGTTAATACACCAAAGGTGGCAGGCATCGCCACTTTGTGTACACCGGTAATGACGTTGTTTAAAGAATGACCATTCTCTTCGACTTCGCTATAGGCACTTTCTCCAATCACAATGGCATCGTCGACGACAATCCCAAGGACCAAAATAAAGGCGAACAGGGTAAGCATGTTAATTGACATGCCTACCATAGGCATGAGCAACATGGCTCCTAAAAAGCATACTGGCAGACCCATCATCACCCAAAATGCGAGTTTAAGATCAAGGAAAAGTGCCAGAATGATAAAGACTAATAATGCGCCATAAAACATGTTAGATAACATCATGTTTAATCGGCCTTTGAGATAGTGGGTTAAATCTCCCCAGGTATCTAACTGCACGTTGGCCGGCAAGGTGCTTTGGCGGTCGGCAATATAGGTTTTAACTTGCTCTGAAATGGCCAGTGCATTTTGGTCATCAATACTGGTGATTTCAATAATGGCGGCGGGTTTGCCATTAAAGCGGGTATATCCAAGACGTTCTTCAAAGTCATCTTTAATTTCTGCCACCTGTGGCAGCATAATTCGACTGCCGTCGGGATTAGTTAATACGGCAATTTTGGCAAAATCTTCACCAGTATAAGCTTGACCTTTGGTGCGTAATAAAATATCACCGTCGCTGGCACGAATAGACCCCCCCGGTAAATCTATTGAAGAGTTCTGTACTGCTTGGGCAACTTGGCTAAAGCTTAATCCGTATTCTCGCAGTTTATCTTCTGATACTTCAATGCCAATTTCGTAGTCACGTACCCCGTTTAATTTGGCACGAGTCACCCCTGGAAGATCGGTGATATCTTCTCGAATCGATTTGGCAATTTCTTTCATGTCATGCAAAGAAATATCACCATATACCGACACCCAGATAACATTATTTTCTGGTTTTATCTGAAAAATATTCGGTTTTTCAATATTGTCTGGAAAAGTAGCGATAGCATCAATACGCAGCTTCGATTCATCCAATACCGATTGAACATCATAGCCATCATCGACTTCAATGGTCACTGAGCCCACGCCGTCACTGGCGACTGAGGTGATTTTTTTTATCCCTGACACATCTTGAATGGCTTCTTCAATCTTGATGTTAATTCCTTCCTCAATTTCCTGTGGCGCCGCACCTGGGTATGCCACATTCACGTTGATAAGGTTAAGGGTAAAACTTGGGAAAACTTCTTTGTTGATAAGTAATGCACTGAATAAGCCACCGCCAATCAACACTAACATTAATAAGTTTGCGGCAACGTTATTACGGGCAAACCAAGCGATGATCCCTGACTGATCTTGCATTATTTTGCTCCTGCTGTGCTGATTTCATCATCTGACACATCATCAGCAGGGCTAGGTTGCTCACCTTCACCTAAAACTTTTACTTTCTGGCCATCAGATAAATTAACCACATTGGTGGTTGAAATTCGTTCACCATCGGTGAAACTATCTTTGATATACACTTTGTCGATATCACTTTTGACAATATTCACCGAGCGCATTTCAATGATATTGTCAGGCTTAACGATGGCAACTTGAGAGTTTCTAACGACATGGCGTGGCAGTGACACGATTCCGCTTACGGTGCGGCCTTTAATCACAGCAGTAACAAAACTACCGTATTTTAATGGCAGTTTATTCAAGGTACTTGATTGAAGTAGATAAGGGTCGGTCACTTCAGCCACTAAATACACCATACGGTTTTGCTCATCGATGACATTTTCACTGCGGATAATGTTGCCTTCCCAGGAGATATCCTGACCAGCAAGTGATGCATTTAACGTGACTTGAGTATCTGGGTTGTCGATTGACTCTAAATAAGCTAAATCGCTATTGGTAAGAGGTAAACGTACTTCTGCTGTATTGGTGTCATAAAGCTCACCTAGGTTGGTGCCTAGGGTCACGTATTGGCCTAAATCGACTTTTCTTGCTTTTATAATGCCGTCAAATGGGGCACGTATTACGGTGCGCTCAAGATTTCGTTGTGCTCTTGCTAGCCCAGCTTGTGCAGATTTAACATTGGCTTGTTCTTTTTTAAGTTGTGGAATACGCAAACCAAGCTCGGGTGCGACGCCGTTATCAAAGTCTTTAAACTCAATTTTAGCCACTTCGCCACGGGCTATTTCTTCGTTAAGCATTGCCGTAGCTTGCGCGACATTTGCCTCGGCTTGCATTAAGTCAGCTTCATAATCTGAAGGTTCTATTAGCGCAAGTTGTTCGCCTTTTTTAACCATGCCGCCTGCGACAAAGTTTGGTGCGATACTTTGCAATCGCCCTTGAACCTCAGTGACTAATTGGGTTTTATATTTTGGGTTGACGACGCCGTAAGAGGGGAGGTTTAACGACACCGTTTGTTGTTCAACGGTCATGACCTCCACGATGGTCAATATTGCCGCTTCCTCTTTCTGCTCGGGTGTTTCTTGCGTCCCCATAAGCAGCATAGCTAATCCAATAAATACAATCAGGATAAAGAGGGGGGAGAGTCTTCTTAAAATAGTTATCATTCTTTTTGCGTATCCATGCTGAATTGTGACTGATGATATTAGCAAGTCGTAATTGATGTTTTTATCATCAATCAATTAACTGTTTTTTTATGCTTATCAGTATTATGCCTAAACTATCAGAATTTCAGGTTTACCTAAACAGCTTTAAGTAAATAAAGTGTATCAGGCTTGTTACATGGTTGGTTTTTTGTGACAACCTCAATCATAACAACGCTGAACTGTAGTGGGATAAGGTCATAAAGCAGGATGAGTTATTACTGTAAGTGGATTTTAATAGTGGGGTTAACCGCATTGATAATGGTAGGATGCAGGCATAAAAAAGCGAACCAAGATTAGGTTCGCTAGATTAGAATACCGCTAACATCATATAAAAGCAGGGTTTATTTCTTTTTCTTAAACTTTTTAGACGGCTTTTTTGCGTCTTTTGCGTTGGCTTTTTTCTTGCCAGGCACTTTGGCTTCTTTGTGCTTAGGGCGCAGCTCTTCAATTACCCGGCGCTTTAGTGGTTGCTCAATATAGCGCTCAATTTTACCTACAATACGAATATCATGAGCTTCAACTAAAGAGATTGCTGTGCCTTTCGCACCTGCACGACCGGTTCGACCAATGCGGTGAACATAGGTGTCAGCTGAACGTGGCATGTCATAGTTAATCACATGGGTAATATCATCTACGTCGATACCTCTCGCGGCCACATCGGTAGCCAGCAACACATTGACCTCGCCTTTAGTAAAACGACCTAATGCTTGGAAACGTTTTTTCTGTTCCATGTCTCCACGCATAAAAGCACAAGGAATATTGGCTTTTAATAATAACCCTTCAAGGCTAGCAACAACCTCACGAGTTTTGACGAACACGATAGTTCGTTTGACTTGCTCTTGTCGTAAAATATTACATAACAGGGCAAATTTATGCTCTTTGTCATCAGCTAAATGTGCCCATTGATGTATCTTGGCTTTTTCGCTGCGCGGTGCTTCTACATCGATAGTGATAGGGTCTTTTAACAGATCCCTTGCAAAACGCTCAACACCACTACCTTCTAATGTGGCAGAAAATAGCATGTTTTGTTTACGGCCCTGTGCTTCAATTGCAATCGCTTGAACGACTGAAGAGAAACCCATATCAAGCATGCGGTCAGCTTCATCAATAATCAGAATATCAACTTCAGTAGCATCGAATTTTCTTTTATCTAGGTATTCCATTAATCGACCTGGAGTGGCGATTAAAATGTCTACATTTCCTTCAAGTGCTTCTTCTTGAGGGCCGTAAGGTACACCACCGGTAATAATGGCGATGTCGAGATCCAAATCCGTTGCTAAATGGCAAGCATAACGGTGAATTTGACTAGCAAGCTCACGTGTTGGCGTTAACACTAATATACGCGCTTGACCTTCAAATCGACGCGGAAAATCAATAAGGTGTTGTAATGCTGGTAATAAGAAACTGGCTGTTTTGCCCGTTCCTGTTGGTGCACGCGCAAGAATATCCCGTTGCTCCATCGCCATAGGAATAGCTTCTTGCTGGACTGTGGTTGGGCTTTTATGGCCCATGGCTTTCAACGAATCTAATAACCTTGGGTCTAAATCGAAATCTTCAAATAACATGCGCGTGGGTCTCGCTTAAAAGTAGCCGAACATTATAACTGACGAATCACATAGGCTAAAGTTTTAAGTAGAAATCTCGACAGAAATCTATCATTTGGGCGGAGTAATGCCCCTGTTTATTACGAATATGCATCTGCCTATTAACAATAGGCAGCAGAGCTTTGCCATGTTTCACTGCTAATAATAAGCGGTTTGCAGGTTTTCCCTCAACACTACTGACGTCAACATATTCACAAATGTGTAATGGTGCTTGTGCCAAAGCCTGTTGGAATTGAGACCAGCTTTGAGTTGGAATAATCAGGCTTGCTGTGCCGTGTGAATGTAAAAGCTGCGCAATTGCGTTGAGTAATTCAATAAAGCTGAGTTGATCAGTATGCCTTGCTGTCGCTCTGGCAACATTTTGCGTTTGTGGCCCATTAGTAAAATAGGGAGGATTACAAATAATATGGTCAAAATGTGCTTGTGGATGCTGTAAAAATGATAAGCAGTAATTTTGAATGCTAGTGTGTAACAGAGTGATTTTTGTTGGCCATGGACTGCTATCAATATTTGCTTGGCAGTCATCACTCGCGGCGGAATCCAGTTCAATGGCGGTTACCTTTGCATCAAAATGGCTGCGTTGAGCAGCCATTAAACTCAATAATCCACTGCCCGCGCCAATATCCAGAATGTTTTTAGCTTCGGCTAATGGTGCCCAAGCACCTAATAACACACCATCAGTGCTGACGGACATACCACAGCGGCTGTCATCAATATGAAATTGTTTAAATGTAAATGGCATGCGGTTTACGGATAAGGGGCAGAAGATGCATTGTAGCAAAATATTTGGCTTTGTTAATTTGCTACATCTTTTCTGGCGGCTTTAAATAATATAGGGAGCACTGTACGGTTAGTTTCTAATTACTTAATTGTTAAATATTGTTATCGTTTTTTGTTGCCTGTTTTACTTATGTTTGGTGTTTTTGCGAGTTGTTTAAGCATAAAAATGTAAATTTGCAGTTTATCTTACTCCGCTATTGTGTACAGAAGTGTTCTTTGATATTAGTTTCAGCCTGTTTTGTCATAGTAAAACAGCGGTTCTATTTGTTTTAAGGGTTTTAAATGGCCTTTGAGCAAGCATCGTAGCCAAGAAAGTACTTTTTCTATACTGATTTTGGTAGGTTTTACTCGATAAATGTGTACATATATTTTTACAGCTTGTGTTTTGTTATAGATTAGCAGTAGCTAAATAGAATTTGATCACTTAAGTTGGTAAGAAACAAATACAATAAAATGAGACCTCATAGTGCAAACAACTAAATTATCGATTACCGATACCTTTGGCCTAGGATTTATGGCTTTCGCATTCTTTTTAGGCGCCGGAAACCTAATATTCCCGCCTTTTGCAGGCTTTTTAGCGGGCGAAAACATGTCGCTTGCGATGTTTGGGTTTCTTTTAACCGCGGTCGGTATGCCGCTGATCGGATTAATTGCGGTTGCTAAAGCTAACGGTAAAATTATGGCCTACTTGCCGTCATTTGCCGCTACGGCATTGGCGATTGCCATTTATATTATTATTGGCCCAGCGTTTGCTGCCCCAAGAACCAGCTTAGTTGCATTTGAAATCGGTGCCCGCCCTTTTATAGCTAACGCTGATGCGGTTGTGATGATTGCAGGCCAGTCAGTCAATATTGCCCAGCTTATCTTTACGTTAGTATTTTTTGCCATCGTGATGTTTATGTCACTCTTCCCTGGCAAATTATTAGACAACGTCGGTAAGGTGTTAACTCCTATTTTAATTGCATTGTTAGTTGCCTTAGCAATGAGTGTGTTGTTTTTATCCGGTTCTGAAGTCGGTGCGCCGACTGGTGAATACCTCTCTAGCCCTTTATCGAAAGGCATTATTGAAGGGTATAACACTATGGATACGTTGGCGTCGATTATGTTCGGTATGTTGATTATTGATTTGCTTCGTAAAAAAGGCATTGAAAATGCGGCTGATCAAACTAAGTATCTTATTCGCGCAGGGATCATTGCTGCATCAGGTTTAGCCTTTGTGTACATTTCACTGTTCTTTTTAGGTGCTTCAGCAGGTGATTTAGCCACAGGTGCATCCAATGGCGGGGTAATCTTAACAAATTATGTTGATTACCACTTCGGCACGTTAGGCATTGTAATGTTGTCGACTGTTGTAGGCTTAGCGTGTTTAACCACTGCAATTGGTTTAGTAACAGCGTGTTCTGAATTTTTTAATGAACTGCTACCAAAGATTTCATATCAACGTTTTGTGGTTTTTTTCAGTGTGGTTTGTGCCATCGTAGCTAACGTTGGGTTATCGCAGTTAATTTCTATTAGTATTCCGGTGCTGATGACGATTTATCCTGTCGCCATCGCACTGGTTTTGATTACTTTAATTACGCCTAAGTTTGCTCGTCCAGAGTTTTCGCAACGGTTAGTACTGAGCGTGGCGTTAGCTTTTGGTATTCTTGATGGTTTGAAAACCGCAGGTGTTGATATGTCAGCGTTTGACCTTTTACCTTTGCACGCTGAAGGTATGGCATGGCTATTACCTACGGCTATCGTAACCCTAGTGTGTTTGTTTTTACCTAAAAGCTCACAATCTGATTCAGTTGCTTAAGAGGCTTAGCGCCGAGTAAGCTGATATTTAACCGCTGGATATGCTAATCTACAGCCAGTATATCCGGCGTGTTAAACTGAGTATGACTTGAATTCTATCAACTATTCTCCAGATCCTATGATTGATCAGTTTCTTGACGACTTATGGTCAACTAAAGGGTTAAGCGATAATACCTTAGCTTCTTATCGCACTGATTTAGCCCATTTTGAACGTTTTGTCCTTAGTCAAAAATCCTCATTGCTTGAAGCTGATGGCTTGCTGCTAAAAGATTACCTCGCCTATCGCTTTGAACAAAAGTATGCCAAAACCAGTACCGCAAGATTAATGAGTAGCCTGAGACGTTTTTATGGATTTTTAGTGATAACTAAACGAATCAGCGTTGATCCGACAGCATTAATTAAATCTCCCAAACTGGTAAGAAAACTCCCTGATGCGTTATCAGAAGCGCAAGTAGATATCTTGCTTGGTGAACCCAATACAGATGATCCTATAGAGAGCCGTGATAAAGCCATGTTAGAGCTGCTATATGCAACAGGGCTAAGGGTGACAGAGTTAGTGAGTTTAACCATGGACCAAATCAGTTTACGTCAGGGCGTGATAAGGGTGATGGGTAAGGGCGGCAAAGAAAGGTTAGTGCCATTAGGCGAGCTGGCAATTGATGAGATTGAGCAATATTTGAAAACAGCCCGGCCAGAATTACTGCACATGAAACAGTCAGATGTGTTGTTCCCATCTAAACGTGCTCAGATGATGACTCGACAAACATTTTGGCACCGAATTAAATTGTATGCCTCCAGAGCGGGCATCAGCGTACATTTGTCACCGCACACGTTAAGACATGCGTTTGCGACCCATTTATTAAACCATGGCGCAGACTTAAGAGTGGTGCAGTTGTTATTAGGACACAGTGATTTATCGACCACACAAATATATACCCATGTAGCCAAAGCAAGGTTACAACAGTTGCACCAACAGCATCATCCAAGAGGTTAATCTACTAGGTAGTTTTTGGTTACATTAAAAAGTCTATCTCATAGTTGCGTTAATCTGAGTAAATCTGTAAGTTTTGCACTTAAAATCGGGTCTAGTTATGTCACCCGTGTAATTAGGAATTATCATGAAGTTATCAAAAGCATTCATTCTTGTCGCCAGTTTACTTGTGCCCGCAATGGCGCAAGCAGCATCAAGCTCTGACAATAAAGACAATGAGTTGAAACAAAAAATATCCGATATGTTAGGTGTTGAAGTCAGCACTATTCAGCCTTCACCGATTAGCGGTTTACAGCAAGTGCTAACAGACCGTGGTGTACTGTATATCACTGAAGATGGCTCTAAGCTTATTCACGGTAATGTTTATGATTTAAATAATCGCATGAAAAACTTAACCGAAGCGGCATTAGCAGGTCCTCGTATCGAGATGTTGAAGCCACTTGAAAAAGACATGTTGGTGTATAAAGCAAAAAATGAAAAGCATGTGGTAACTGTGTTTACTGACGTTGATTGTGGTTACTGTCGTAAGTTACATAATCAAATGGCAGAGTATAATGATTTAGGTATTACCGTGCGTTATTTAGCTTACCCTCGTGCCGGTATTCCGTCTGCTAATGCTGATGAAATGCAAGCTGTGTGGTGTGCAAAAGATCCATTGCAAGCTATGACAGATGCTAAAGCGGGTAAGAATATTAAAGCGGCTTCCTGTGATATTGATATCGCAAAGCAGTACCGTTTAGGCATGTCTTTTGGGATAAATGGGACGCCAGCAATCATACTGGAAGATGGTAGTATGATTCCGGGTTATCAGCCTCCAGAAAATTTATTGCAGGCTATCGAATCTAGATAGTAAGCTAATTTACTTCAGCCTACGAGCAATACAAATGAAACGTCCCTTTGTATTAGCTGCGGTTTCCTTTATATGTGAAGGCTTATCATTGGTAAGTTATTGGGGCGAAAATTTGCTTTGCTTTCAGGAAAATTAGTTTGACTAAAAGCAGGTGAACATTCGTTGTTTAAAGGATACGAGGTGAGCACTGGCTCACCTTTTTATTACTTTTTTTCTATCAAATCATCCTCATAGGATCTAAGGTTCGTTTTGTCGCATAAAATTATTCGTCGCCCTCACGTAGATGATTCACATCTACCATCTTCATTACCACCGCTATTGAAGCAGTTGTATGCTCGACGTGGAGTGGGACAGGATGATTGTGAACTGGTACTCGCAAAATTGTTGCGTCCAGATACGATGAAAGGGTTAGACATTGCCGCCAAAATCGTTGCAGATGCAATGCAGAACCAGCATCAGATCCTAATCGTCGGGGATTTTGATGCCGATGGTGCCACCTCAACCAGTGTGTGTTTACTAGCGTTAAAAATGATGGGGGCTACGCGGGTTGATTATCTTATTCCTAACCGTTTTGATTATGGCTATGGCTTAAGTCCTGAAATTGTTGCCGTGGCTCACAGTAAACAAGCACAATTACTTATCACCGTTGATAATGGCATTTCATCTATCGATGGTGTAAATGCGGCAAAGGCTTGTGGTATGCAAGTGGTGGTTACGGATCATCACTTACCTGGACACATTTTGCCTAATGCTGATGCGATCGTTAACCCTAATCAACCAGATTGCCAATTTGCCAGTAAATCCATTGCAGGGGTAGGGGTAGCATTTTATCTAATGACCGCCATTCGAGCTGAACTCCGCCAGCGTAATTGGTATGAATTACAAGGTATAGAACAGCCTAACTTAGCTATGTTGTTAGATATTGTAGCCCTAGGGACAGTGGCTGACGTTGTCTCTTTAGACCCGAATAATCGCATTTTAGTACAAGCCGGACTTCAACGAGTGCGTGCAGGGCGATGCCGCCCAGGAATAACGGCGTTATTAGAAGTGGCAAAGCGTGATCCAAGTAAAATTGTGGCTGCAGATTTTGGTTTTGCCGTGGGACCTAGGCTAAATGCTGCGGGGCGTCTTGATGAAATGGCATTAGGTGTCGAAACCTTATTGTGTGATGACATCATGCGCGCAAGGCGAATGGCGGCAGAATTAGACGGTTTAAATCAAGACCGACGCGATATTGAAGCCGGCATGCAACAAGAAGCATTAAAAAGTTTACAAACTATTGCGCTTAATGAAGCCACATTGCCCTGGGGATTAGCCTTGTTTCAGCCAGACTGGCATCAAGGTGTTATCGGTATTTTAGCATCAAGAATAAAAGACCGATATCATCGCCCCGTCATTGCTTTTGCCGATGCTGGTAATGGAGAAATAAAAGGTTCAGCACGGTCGATTAAAGGCCTGCACATGCGGGATGTATTAGAGCGAATTAATACTATGCATCCAGGTATGATCATCAAGTTTGGCGGCCATGCAATGGCGGCGGGATTGTCATTAAAAGCTGGTGCTTTAGATACGTTCAAACAAGTTTATGATGATGTAGTGCGTGATATTTTAGACTATGAGCAGCTTACAGGAGAGTTAATGTCAGATGGTGAGTTAGTTGCCGCTAACATGACATTAGATACAGCCTTCATGTTACGCAATGCAGGGCCTTGGGGCCAATCATTTGAAGAGCCCTTGTTCGATGGTTTTTTTAATGTAGTTCAGCAACGAATTGTGGGTGAAAAGCATCTTAAGCTTTTACTTGAAACTGAATGTGGTCAATTAATGTTAGATGGCATTGCGTTTAATGTTGATATGCAAACTTGGCCAGATGTGACCATTAAACAGGCCCGGGTGGTTTACAAGTTAGATGTGAATGAGTTTAGGGGGAATCAAACGGTGCAACTGATGGTGGAGTATATAGAACCTATGTAACCTAATGGGTATTTGAGGCCCTAAGCAAAGTACTTAGATTCAGTAAATGATAAATGTGATTAACAAAAAAGCCTCGCAATGCGAGGCTTTTTTGTTAATCACTTTATTAGTCGCTTCAAGCCACCAATGTAAATATGGTGCCCGAACCCGGAATCGAACCAGGGACACGAGGATTTTCAATCCTCTGCTCTACCGACTGAGCTATTCGGGCGACGGGATGCAATTTAAGGTTTTCTGTTGTTTGAGTCAACCGATTTTTTCAAAAATAATTCATATTTGAACGCGTGTGCTGGATAAAACAACGTTTCGGCTAACAAATCGACATTTGTGAGAGTAAATATTGTCATGCTTGGGTTATAGAAATAATAAAGAGTTTATTACCACTTAGCTGAGGAGATATTTTTGGGTCTGTAAATACACCTTAATATTGCATCCTGCTTACTTTCATTTACGCTGAAGCAGATTGTTGAGTATTAGGCTTGTGCATTAGCTTTTCTATCGCTATGCATTTACATCGATAATAAAGGAATACTTGATTTACGATGTGTGTTGCTATGGCTACATTCGTTTTTGCAGCCGTGCAACAATTTACAGTAATAATCACTTCATCTGTTATTTAGCACATGGTTTACCAAGATAGCTTACTCGTAACCAGACTGCAGATTAGGTACAAAAAAGGCCTCATAAAGAGACCTTTTACAATAAAAATAACGAGTGAAGTGATTAGTTACTCACTAATTCATTATTTGGAAAGTTAGCTTTCATCACGGTTAAGGTATTGGCTCTTAACTGTTCTTGACCTAATTCTTCATAAGCTATTGCCATAATTTCAAGGGCTGACTCAGCTTCAGGAGTTCCTGGGAATTTTTCTAATACCGTTTGTGCTCGGACGGCAGCAGCACTCCAAGCATTCATTTTGATATAGTATCTTGCTACATTAATTGAATAACGCGCTAAACGGTTTTTTAGGTACTGCATACGTTGCTGAGCATCTGCCGCGTATTTGCTATTTGGATAGCTTTTTAGTAAGCGATCAAAGTCTTTAAATGCATCTTCAGCGTTTTTAGGATCACGATCTGTGCGATCAATATTCATCATATCGTGAAATAAATAACTATCTGCCTGCATATTTGTTAAACCACGCATATAATACACGTAATCAACATTGGGGTGAGTTGGGTTTAAACGTAAAAAACGGTCGATATTGGCTAAACCAGAAGCGACATCATCCATTTTGTAATAAGCAAAAATCAGATCTAATTGAGTTTGAGTTTTATGTGGGCCAAAAGGATAACGCGAATCTAGCGCTTCTAAAGTACGAACTGCTTTAGAGTAGTTTCCTAACTCCATTGATGTTCTAGCTTGTGAATAAAGTACTTCTGGAGAAGCTTTACTCGTAAACTCGTCATCTTCGGGACTGCTGCTACAAGCCGTTATGGCTACTGAAAGTAATACTAGGGCGGCGCCTTTGGCTAATTTATACATACTTGAATTCAATTCTTTTATAAGTTGTGGTTAAGAATTTTTCCATTTCACGGTAAAATAGAAAACATCCGATTGTAACAGATACTACATTCACTTTGGACCCCAAAAAAGGGGTACGGTTCCTATGACACAAGAGATTAATCTAAAAAGCGAGATAACAGCAACCCAAACAGGGCAAAGAATTGACCAAGCATTGGCGATTCTTTTTCCTGATTACTCGCGCACACGCATCAAAGAATGGATTTTATCCGGTGCAGTTACCGTAGACGGTATCATAGTCGACAAGCCTCGGGAAAAGGTTTTTGAATCTCAGCTAATTGAAATTAATGCAACGCTTGAAGAAGAAGTTCGCGCATTAGCTCAAGACATCGATTTAAATATTGTTTACGAAGATGACTACATTATCGTAATTAACAAGCCTGCGGGTTTAGTTGTTCATCCTGGTGCGGGTAATGCCGATGGCACACTTATGAACGCATTACTGCATCATTGTCCAGATATTGAACACGTACCAAGAGCGGGTATTATTCACCGTTTAGATAAAGATACGACAGGTTTAATGGTGGTAGCTAAAACCGTTGAAGCGCAAACGCATTTAGTTGCAGCGCTTCAAGCCCGTGATATTGTTCGCGAGTATGAAGCTATCGTACAAGGCACTATGACCGCAGGTGGCTCAGTTGATGAACCTATTGATCGCCATCCAACTAAACGCGTTCAAATGGCAGTGATTAACGGTGGTCGTCCTTCCGTTACCCATTACCGTGTTGCGGAAAAATTCCGTGCACATACGCGTCTTCGCTTGCGTCTTGAAACTGGTCGTACTCACCAAATTCGTGTGCATATGGCCCATATTGGTCACGTATTGGTTGGTGATCCGGTTTATGGCGGTCGTCCTCGTCCACCTAAAGCGGCAAGCCCAGAGTTTTTCGAACTATTGAAAAACTTTAAACGCCAAGCACTGCATGCGGTACGTTTAGAACTTGCGCATCCCATCACCTGTGAAATCATGAGCTGGCAAGCGCCTATTCCTGAAGATATGGCATTGTTAACCAAGGCTTTACGTATTGATACTGAGTTAAATCCGGTTGAGTATCTATAAGTGTTAAAACCCGATTGGCCTTTACCTAATAATGTTGCTATTGCGTTTACTGACCGTCATGGTGGTTGTAGTTTGCCACCTTTTGACAGTTTAAACCTCGGGCTGCACGTAGGGGATGATCCTTTAAGGGTAAAGGCAAATCGGGATAAACTTGTTTCAGTGCTAAATTTACCTAGCGAGCCATTATGGTTAGAACAGGTACATGGTGTTGAGGTGGTGTCGTTTTCAGACACTGATCAGATCCCTAAAAATGATCAACAAGTGCCAATTGCTGATGGGAGTTATGCTAATCAATATGGGCAAGTGTGCGCGGTAATGACTGCAGACTGCTTGCCAATTTTGTTGTGTGATATACAAGGACAACAAGTGGCTGCAGTGCATGCTGGATGGCGTGGCTTATGCGCAGGCATAATCGAACAAGCGGTTAAGCGTTTCTCTGTGCCAGCATCAGAGTTAATAGCCTGTCTTGGACCGACCATTGGCCCTAGTATGTTTGAAGTTGGTAGTGAAGTGAAAAGCGCATTTGTCGCGCAACAACTTACGGCATCAAACTGTTTTATTGCACAAGCAGGTGCTGATGATAAATATTTAGCTGACATTGTTGGCTTAGCAAAATTACGTTTAGCAAGGCTTGGTGTTAGTTGCATATACAGTGTTGATCAATGCACCATGTCTAATCACGATTACTTTTCATATCGCCGAGACAAACAAACCGGCAGAATGGCCTCATTAATCTGGCTTAAATCCTAACTGTGCTTTTATTGTATAAAAAAGTTGCACTTTTTATACGAGTTAATGGTTCATACGCTTGAAATTGTCTTCTAACGCCCCCATCTTTTAGGTAACAGAATATCCATAATGGATATCCATTTTATGTATCAGATGTAGGAGGTTGTATGAGACTCGATCGTATGACTAATAAGTTTCAAATTGCCATTTCTGATGCGCAGTCATTAGCATTAGGACGGGATCATCAATTTATTGAACCTATCCATTTAATGATGGCACTGCTTAATCAAGATTCTGGTTCAATTCACCCTTTATTAACCCAAGCGGGTATTCGTGTCAGCGCGTTGCGCTCGTCATTAAGTCAAGAGCTTGAGCGTTTTCCACAAGTAGATGGCACCGGCGGTGACGTGCAATTATCGCAAGGTCTTATTCGCCTACTAAACTTATGTGACAAGTTGGCTCAAAAGCGCAAAGATAAATACATTTCATCAGAATTATTTATCCTTGCAGCCCTCGAAGGGAACGACCCTCTAGCCAAAGCATTAAAAGATGCTGGTGCATCAAAAGAGTTGATGGATAAAACCATCGAACAAGTTCGTGGTGGCCAAAAAGTAGATGATCCAAATGCTGAAGACCAACGCCAGGCATTGAAGAAATTTACGGTTGATTTAACTGAGCGAGCAGAGCAGGGAAAATTAGATCCTGTAATTGGCCGAGATGATGAAATTCGTCGCACTATTCAGGTTTTACAACGCCGGAGTAAAAACAATCCAGTGCTAATTGGCGAGCCTGGTGTTGGTAAAACGGCAATTGTGGAAGGTTTGGCCCAACGTATTGTGAATGGTGAAGTCCCTGAGGGGATCAAAAACAAGCGTGTGCTTTCTTTAGATATGGGCTCATTAATCGCGGGAGCAAAATATCGTGGTGAATTCGAAGAGCGCTTAAAAGCTGTTTTGAACGAATTATCCCAAGAAGAAGGCCAGGTTATTCTGTTTATTGATGAATTACACACTATGGTTGGTGCCGGTAAAGGCGAAGGCGCTATGGATGCGGGTAATATGTTAAAGCCTGCCTTAGCCCGTGGTGATTTACATTGCGTTGGTGCAACCACTTTAGATGAATATCGTCAGTATATTGAGAAAGATGCAGCGCTTGAGCGCCGTTTTCAAAAGGTGCTGGTGGATGAGCCTAGCGTTGAAGATACCATTGCTATTTTACGTGGTTTAAAAGAACGTTATGAACTGCATCACCACGTTGAAATTACCGACCCTGCAATTGTCGCTGCCGCCAGCATGTCGCATCGATATATTTCAGATCGAAAGTTGCCTGATAAAGCCATCGACTTAATTGATGAAGCCGCATCAAGCATCCGTATGCAAATAGATTCAAAACCTGAATCGTTAGACCGACTTGAGCGCCGTGCCATTCAATTAAAACTTGAAGAGCAAGCTCTGTCTAAAGAAACCGATGATGCTAGCCGCAAACGTTTAGACCATTTGCAGCTTGAACTTAAAGACGTAGAGTCAAAAGCATCAGAGCTAAACGAAATTTGGCACACTGAAAAAGCTGCCTTAGCAGGTACTCAACATATTAAAGCTGATTTAGAGCAAGCCAGAATGGATATGGATGTTGCTCGCCGCGCAGGCGATTTAACGCGTATGTCTGAGCTGCAATATGGTCGAATTCCAGAGCTTGAAAAACAGTTAGATTTAGCCTCACAAGCAGAAATGCAAGATATGACCTTGTTACGCAATAAAGTAACCGATGTTGAAATTGCCGAGGTATTATCCAAAGCGACAGGTATTCCTGTGTCAAAAATGCTTGAAGGTGAGCGAGAAAAACTGTTGCACATGGAGCAGGCATTACATGAGCGTGTGATCGGGCAAAATGAAGCCGTCGATGCTGTGTCAAATGCCATCCGTCGAAGCAGAGCAGGACTTGCCGATCCGCAGCGTCCTATTGGTTCGTTTTTATTCCTAGGGCCAACGGGTGTAGGTAAAACCGAGCTATGTAAATCATTAGCTAAGTTTTTGTTTGATACTGAATCAGCATTAGTGCGTATCGATATGTCAGAGTTCATGGAGAAACATACAGTATCAAGACTTGTCGGTGCCCCTCCAGGATATGTTGGTTATGAAGAGGGCGGTTATTTAACCGAAGCCGTGCGCCGTAAGCCATACTCCGTCATCCTATTAGATGAGGTTGAGAAAGCACATCCTGATGTCTTTAATATTTTACTGCAGGTATTAGATGACGGACGCTTAACCGATGGCCAAGGTCGTACCGTAGATTTCAAAAATACAGTCATCATCATGACATCTAACTTAGGTTCAGATCGTATTCAAGAAAGCTTCGGCATGGTGAGTTATGATGAAATGAAGCAAAGTGTCATGGAAGTTGTGATGCAAAACTTCCGCCCTGAATTTTTAAACCGGGTTGATGAGTCTGTTGTCTTTCATCCTCTGGATGCAAATAACATCAAGCATATTGCCAGTATCCAAATCGAATTGCTGCGCAAGCGTTTAGCTGAGAAGGATTTCGACCTATATGTATCAGACCAAGCACTGTCGTTAATTGCAGAAGCAGGATTTGATCCCGTCTATGGCGCAAGACCGCTAAAACGAGCATTACAACAGGAAGTGGAAAATCCGTTAGCGCAAAAATTACTGCGTGGGCAGTTAATTCCTGGCCAAACGATACGAGTGGATGTTGAAGAGGGGCAGTTGGTGTTTTTGCAATAACCTTTAATTAAGGTTGAATTAAAGGGAGCTAAGGCTCCTTTTAATTTTAAACAAGTGAGTTGTTCTATAATTAACGCGACTAATTACAAAACAGTTTCACTCGTTCAGCATTTTCAGCTCGCGCAGCTTGCTTATCTTCTTCTGTCATTGCGACGTCTTCACCTGTAACAGGGTCTTTTCTGGTAAGCCTATTATAGGTATCCAGTAAGCTCATGCTGTGTTTGGCATTTTCGCAGATCGATTCAGCTTGCTTAGCATCTTTCTCTTTAATAACTTTAGCTGACTTAGCTAAATCAGATTCTGGCTCTTTTTCTGCAGTTTTGCGAACAGCCGAAGCCGTTCCAATTTTTCTGGGTTCAATATCATCACTGCTAATTTGTTTCGCATCGACACCTATCGGCGCTTGCTGACTGTAATGCACTAAACCATCACTGTCGGTCCAGGTATAAATAGTCGTGGCCAAAGCTGATGGAAAAATAAACAGGCTTGCTACCAATAAAAGAAACGGTTTCATATAAGCATCCAAAGTATAAAGCTGGAATAAACGACTATCCTTGATGAAACAAAAATATGTTATCTTTAGGTAAAATCCAACTTATATTTATCATTAAGTCATTAGTGTATGCAAAATTCAGCAAATCAAACAACAAAAAACAAAGGTATCTACTTATTACCTAACCTATTTACCACAGCTGGCCTGTTTTCAGGCTTTTATGCGGTCATATCTTCCATGAATGGGCATTTCGAATCTGCAGCGATTGCCATCTTTGTTGCCATGATATGTGATGGCTTGGATGGTAGAGTTGCACGGATGACAAATACACAAAGTGATTTTGGTGCCGAATATGACAGCATGGCAGATATGGTGTCATTTGGAATGGCGCCAGCTATTCTTGCTTATAATTGGGCATTAAGTGATTTAGGCAAAATAGGTTGGATGGCTGCGTTTATTTACTGCGCAGCCGCAGCGCTACGACTTGCTAGATTTAATACTCAAGTAGGTTCAGCCGATAAACGCTTTTTCCAAGGGTTAGCAAGTCCAGCAGCCGCAGCCGTTATTGCAGGTAGTATTTGGAGCGGTTCAACTTATGGTGTTGATCCTACTAAAATAAGCTACTTAGCAGCATTTATTACAGCTCTTGTTGGTTTGCTGATGGTTAGTAACTTTAAATATCACTCTTTTAAAGATGTAGACTGGAAAGGTAAGGTTAACTTTTTAGTTATGATCCTAGTTGTTGCAGTATTTGCCATTATATCGGTTGAACCAGCAATTATCCTTTGTATAGGTTTCTATCTATACGCATTATCAGGTCCTTTCATTACCTTAAAAAGTGTCGATAAGATAAAGGTCGGCCATATTGTGGGAGATGATCCTTCAGATGACCCCACCGTTGATGAGAAAAAATAACCAACAAGATCACCTTAAATATCCGTCCTTAAGCAAGGATAATATGCAGCCCTTAAATATTTTAAGGTATTTAGGGTTAAAGTGACCCTCTATATAAGTCGTTTTAGTGCTGCCAATTCACTAAAAAATGCCATTATCTAAGATGAAACCATTAAAGCTGCGCGAAATAAAAGCGAATTGATGAATTCGTAATCGAACAAACCTCTTTTTTATAAAAAGTGCAAATTGCCACTTGCACAAAAATCTTAGCTCCCTATAATGCGCATCCACTGACACGGCACAGCGCGAAAGCAAAGCGCCATCCGAAGTTAATCACTTAGGAAGTCAGGTTGATTTGAAACATAAAGACTTCGGTTTTAACCTCAAATCAGCAGCGAAAAGAAAGTTTGAAAAAACACTTGACGCAGACACGGGAAAGCGTAGAATACGCAGCCCAAGCCAACGACCTAGCGTCTAACGGCGATGTTTGAAAAATTAACATCAACGCTCTTTAACAACTTAAACAAGAAATCTGTGTGGACATTCACAGGTATTGAGTTATTCGAAATTGCTTCTTCTTAGGAAGAGCAATCAAAAAATTTAAACTCAATGCAACGATGAATGTTCATAGCAATATGTACAAAAAGACTTTGTTAACTTCGGTTGATAAAGCAATCAGAATTCATTGAGCCGATTCTTCGGAATCAAAAAACTTTAATTGAAGAGTTTGATCATGGCTCAGATTGAACGCTGGCGGCAGGCCTAACACATGCAAGTCGAGCGGCAGCGGGAAGATAGCTTGCTATCTTTGCCGGCGAGCGGCGGACGGGTGAGTAATGCCTAGGGATCTGCCCAGTCGAGGGGGATAACAGTTGGAAACGACTGCTAATACCGCATACGCCCTACGGGGGAAAGGAGGGGACCTTCGGGCCTTCCGCGATTGGATGAACCTAGGTGGGATTAGCTAGTTGGTGAGGTAATGGCTCACCAAGGCGACGATCCCTAGCTGTTCTGAGAGGATGATCAGCCACACTGGGACTGAGACACGGCCCAGACTCCTACGGGAGGCAGCAGTGGGGAATATTGCACAATGGGCGAAAGCCTGATGCAGCCATGCCGCGTGTGTGAAGAAGGCCTTCGGGTTGTAAAGCACTTTCAGTAGGGAGGAAAGGTAGTAACTTAATACGTTATTGCTGTGACGTTACCTACAGAAGAAGGACCGGCTAACTCCGTGCCAGCAGCCGCGGTAATACGGAGGGTCCGAGCGTT
>NZ_JAPJEE010000008.1:0-209838 GCF_030731885.1 Shewanella sp. ULN5 | reverse complement strand
CGGAAAGTCGATAGCATATTTAATTACTGACTGTTCAGTCGCTTCGTCAACTCGATTCTTCAGATTAGGTGTTCTGCCTGTCTTTTCAATTAAGGCGTCAATACCACCATCTTCAACAAGTTCTTGATAGCGATAAAATGTATCTCTAGAGACACCCATTACTTTACATGCTCGAGATACGTTACCCAGCTCTTCAGCTAAATTGAGTAAACCTGCTTTGTGTTTAATGATTGGATTGTTAGTATGCAACATGAGAGTTACCTTTGGTTTTGATTAAAAGATTCGACACCTTTATCAAAACGGGTATCTCTCACTTTTTCAAGTTGAATGTCAGATCAAGTCGAAACTAATACAACTTATACGTATAAATCGATACCGACCATTTGTTGTATCTCATCACGCTGAGCGGCATGTTGTGTCATCATATACATCTGTATGGCGCCACGGTTCATCTCAATATCTGTATCATATTGTATTTTTGCGCTTTTGTTATCAGTACCATTGGAAGCTAAATCGTATCGGGGACTTTTTCCGGTAAACTCAAATAAGCCCGAATCTGTTACAGCTTGTTCTATTTCATTTTGACTTAATAGATTTTGCTCAATCGGTTGAGCAATGGACTGTGTATAGGAAGAAACATTATTGGGTGCAGGCGGGTTTATCTGTTTAATGTCATCCACAGAGCCTGACGGGCGATTACCCGCAACAGCTTGGCTCAATGTGGTTTTCACCATGGGTTGAGATACTGTCTTTTGAATCGATGTAGAATTAATTTGCATTGATGTTTATCTCACAAGACTTTATACACCGAAAATGTTAATGCGTTATTGTGATGTATTTATACCATCGTTGAAAAATAACGCACAGCATTTATCAATATTATTCTCGTCCGGGTAGTTTTTTCCACGTAACTGTGTCACGTAAATAAACTGGCGCTAAATCATCTACAGATGTTTGCATGCCTTGGCTTACGCCGAACTCCGCAAGTGCTAGCATAGCTTTAGCATCGGGAAATTTTATCGCTTCAACAACCTCTATAGAGACAGCTAATTCAGTTAATGTTGGATAAGCGTCAAATCCTGTACCACAGGCTTTGATAGATTTGGATGCATCTAAGTGTAGTTCAACATCTGCGGGTAGGCAGACTTGTTCAGTTCCAACTAACGTTGCTATACCATTTTCAGCAATAAATTGACCGACATAAACTTCATTCATTCGTGCATCTATGGCACAAAATACTTGTTCTGCACCATGCTCTGTTATTGCCATTTGCGCCATAGCGGCCAATGTAGAAATACCTATAACGGGTAAATCACAACCTAATGCGAGCCCTTGCGTCATGCTAGTACAAATACGGATGCCAGTAAAACTACCTGGACCTCGTCCGTATGCAATCACATCGATATCAGCAAGTGTAATTTTGGCTTCCTTAAGCACTTCGTCAACCATAGGTAGTAAACGTTGGCTGTGTTCGCGCGGAGCATCTGCAATACGAGTAAATAAGTTTCCGTCAACACAAAGGGCTGCAGAACAAGATTCTGTGCAAGTATCAAGTGCGAGTACACGTAATGGAGAATGAAAAGTCATGTTTACAACCCGTTTGGTTTGGGATCAAAATTAGGGCGCTATGATAACTTAAGGGATTTGTTTTAAAAAGTGTAACGCACTATCTAAATCACGGGTACGGTGCATTGGGGGTAAAGAATTGATAAAAGCTTGTCCATAAGCACGATTTACAATGCGATTATCACACAGTATCAGTACTCCCCGATCTTTTTCATCACGGATCAACCGCCCTACCCCTTGCTTTAATGCTATTACAGCTTGTGGTAACGAAATCGCGGCAAAAGGATCGCCACCCTGACGTTCAATATTTGTCGCCCTTGCCCGATATAAAGCATCATCTGGCGATACAAAAGGTAATTTATCGATAATCACGCAGCTCAATAGCTTACCTCTTACGTCGACGCCTTCCCAAAAGCTGCCTGTACCCAACAACACAGCATTGCCCAATTGTCGAAACTTATTAAGTAAACTTTGCTTACTTGCTTGTCCTTGAACAAGTAACGGATAATTCACTTGGCTTCGCAATAAACTGGCAACCTGTTCCAACATGCTATGACTGGTAAATAGAATAAATGTTCGCCCTTGTGCGGCGTTAATTGCTTGCACACACACATCAACAAGTTGCTTTGCACTAAATTGTGTTTGGCCTACTTTGCCTAAATGCCTTGGGACACAAAACATAGCTTGGTTTGGGTAATCAAAAGGACTGTCTAAAATGACTTGTGTTGCATTTTGTAAGCCTAATTCTTTTGCAAAATGGCTTAGCTGGCGATTGACTTGTAAAGTGGCAGAGGTAAAAATCCAAGAGGTTTTAGGAGTAAACAACTGCTCACATTGCTTGGCAACATTAATAGGTGAAGCGCGCAGTGTAATAAACCTAGGTCCATATTCAACACTATATGCCGCTTGTGGATCTTGGCATTCAAAATATATTTTTAATCTATCGTTTAGACTAACAAGTTGTTCAAATGCATTGTCTAGATCATCATCCCGCCCCAAGTGGTGCGTAACAAGCTGACCTAATTCAGCTAAAGATTGATGTAATTCCCATGAGCTTACTATCAAAGATTTTGTCGCTAGCACTTGACGCCAATCTGTCTGAGCACTATCAAACATGGCATTATGCCAATGGTTTAAAGCCATTATAGCTCGATTAGCTAAATGTTCTATTTGAATGCTGTCACGAATGTTTTTTTTATGAATAGAAATAAAAAGGCTAAGCAACTTATCAATCTCGCGACTGCCTATTTGACTTCCAAAATAACTGATGCAAATATCAGGAACTAAATGTGCTTCATCAAATACCACCACATCAGGATCAGGCAACAGCTCAGCAAATCCGGTGTCCTTTAATAATCTATCTGCGAAAAATAAGTGGTGGTTTACCACAACAAGCTTTGCTTCCATCGCTTTTAAGCGGGCTTTACGTGTAAAACACACATCATAAAAGTCACATTTTTTCCCTGTGCAGCTTTCTTTTGTACTCACCACACCGGGAATAACAGACGAGTGTTCTGACACTGAGGTTAAATTACCAATATCGCCATCTTTACTGAGCGTTGCCCATTGATTAATTTTCAACAAATCATCTAATGCTTGCTCTCGATACTGACTTGCATACTGCATTTGCTTGTCTAAACGAAGCTGGCATAAATAATTACTACGGCCTTTTAGCAAGGCAATCCGTGGGGTGATGTCCAACATTGAAAGCAACGCGGGTAAATCTTTTAAAAACAATTGTTCTTGTAAGTTCTTACTACCAGTACTCACAACCACTTGTTTGCCACTTAATAATGCAGGGATCAAGTATGCAAATGTTTTTCCAACACCTGTGCCAGCCTCTAGAATTAAGTTTGTCTTTTTTATCATAGCTTCGCTTACTGCAACGGCCATATCTGTTTGCACCTGGCGACTACGATATTGGTGTACATGTCGAGATAAAGACCCTCCTTCACCAAACTCATCAATAACAAGTGAAGAAAGACTGGATAATTTAGGTGATATTGATGATCGAGTGTTATTCACAGTGTGTTGAATGCTCTTGATAAATTTCGATTAAACTTAATAATCAAATCATTAAATAACAGTGCCCTTGTGGCAAGCCGTCAAAGCTTACGCCAGAATAACGTTAAGAATAACACTCAATCAATAGCCTCTGCTAATGATTATCAATGCATGTCAAAAAGATCGTTGCCCGTTAACAGTGTTATTTTTTACTGAAGTATTCTTACAACAGGCGAGCTATGTAGAGTCAATTGACCTTGTTATTAAATGCAAAGTTAACGTGTAATTAGAAAGCGACCAATCATAGCTTAACCCAATAGAGACATTTACTTACTGCAATAATTAAGCTCGTTACGCCAATAAAATAATAAAATAGTGCTGGTTTAAGATCATTCCCATTTCATTTTTAGTTGGTCTTTCGGTATGAGTGCTTCACTTTATAAACCAGAGATAATTAGGTTGATCATAGACTTTCTCGGCAGTAGATCCGCCATAGCTTTATCAGCGGCATGCATACTGTCGTAGTTCAAATAGTAGTTAAATAGCATAATGTTGTAGAAAATTGCTCCAGGGTGCGTTTTAGCTTTGTTAATTTTCATCCTGTTTTACATGGGAGCTACCAGTATTTTAACAATGCGCCTCAATTTAAAAGAACTGAGTCAATCTGGTGCTTCACATCACTAATGACTTGGGTATAAACAGGCTAAAATACATTTACTATCGTCAAAAGTTTGTAACATTTAGCCATAAAAAAAGGAACCCGAAGGTTCCTCTTTTCAAAGCCGACTAACTAATTACTTAGTTAAAGCTTCTTTTGCTTTTTCAACTAAAGTTGCAAATACAACTTTGTCGAATACAGCGATGTCAGCCAAAATCTTACGATCGATTTCGATAGACGCCTTTTTCAAACCGTTGATGAAACGGCTGTAAGACAGACCATTTTGACGAGAAGCCGCATTGATACGTGCAATCCATAATTGACGGAATTGACGTTTCTTTTGGCGACGGTCACGGTAAGCATATTGACCAGCTTTAGTTACTGCTTGAACAGCAACACGGAAAGTACGGCTACGAGCGCCATAATAACCTTTAGCTAATTTAAGTACTTTCTTGTGACGAGCACGAGCGGTTACACCACGCTTAACTCTAGGCATTGTTCATTGCTCCTTTAATTAAGCGTATGGTAGTTGACGTGCAATTGCTGGCACATCAGACTTAGCTACTAAACATTTAGCACGTAAGTGACGTTTACGCTTAGTGCTCTTCTTGGTCAAAATGTGACGTAAGTGTGCTTGTTTACGCTTGAAACCATTAGCGGTTTTTCTGAAGCGTTTTTGTACACCCTTGTCTGTTTTCATTTTAGGCATTTCTAAAACTCCGCATTGGGACGTTAATAAAACGTAAGGCGAGCGAAGTCCTCAAAAGAGTCTTCGCTACTTTTTAATTGGTTGCCCTACTATTTCTTTTTAGGTGCTAGCACCATAATTGCTTGTCTACCTTCCATTTTCGGGAAAGATTCAACAACCGCATATACTTCCAAATCAGCCTTGATACGGTTCAAAAGATCCATACCTAGGTTTTGGTGTGCCATTTCGCGACCACGGAAACGCAGCGTAATTTTCGCTTTGTCCCCATCTTCCAGAAAACGAATCAGGTTGCGTAGTTTTACCTGATAGTCGTTTTCATCAGTGCCAGGACGGAATTTAATTTCCTTAACCTGAACCTGTTTTTGCTTCTTCTTTTGTTCTTTTTGGGCTTTAGCCTTATCAAAAAGGAACTTACCGTAGTCCATTATGCGACAAACTGGAGGCTCAGCATTAGGGCTGATTTCTACAAGGTCTACCCCTGCTTCATCTGCTACACTCTGGGCTTCTTTAATGCTAACGATACCAATTGGCTCACCATCTAAACCCGATAAACGGACTTCAGGAACACCGGTGATTTCATCATTGATTCTATTAGGCGCTGGTTGTCGCCCTGCTGCTCTCTTGATCTTTATGACCTATTCCTCCAACAATTTTAGACTACGGAGCGAAATCTGTTGACGTATCTTGGTAGCAAAATCTTCTAATTTTAGCTTACCTAAATCGATACCATCACGGGTACGCACCGCAACTTCCTTATTTTCCATTTCTTGATCACCTACGACCAATAAATAAGGCACACGTCTTAAGGTGTGTTCGCGTATTTTAAAGCCTATTTTCTCATTCCTCAAGTCAAAAGATGCACGAATGCCCTGTTCTTTGAAGAATTTAACGATTTCTTCAACATATTCAGACTGTTTGTCAGTAATATTCATTACAACAACTTGCATTGGTGCAAGCCATGTTGGGAATTTACCAGCATATTCTTCAATCAAAATGCCGAGGAAACGTTCTAACGAGCCTAAAATAGCACGATGGATCATTACCGGTGTCTGGCGACTATTGTCTTCAGCAACATAAGTTGCCCCTAGACGAGACGGTAACGCGTAATCTAATTGTACAGTACCACACTGCCAAGCGCGATCTAAACAATCATGTAATGTGAACTCAATCTTAGGTCCGTAGAACGCACCTTCACCAGGTAATATTTCAAATTCAATATTATTGGCTTTAAGCGCTTGCTTTAATGCTTCTTCCGCACGATCCCACATATCGTCATCACCAATACGCTTTTCTGGGCGTGTTGATAATTTCACAACAATGTTTTCAAAACCAAATGTGGCATAAGTGTCATATACCATTTGGATACATGCACTCACTTCTTTTTGGACTTGATCGTCCGTACAGAAAATGTGTGCATCGTCTTGTGTAAAACCACGTACTCGCATCAATCCATGTAATGAACCTGATGGCTCATTACGATGACAGCAACCAAATTCAGCCATACGTAATGGCAAGTCACGGTAAGATTTAAGCCCTTGGTTAAAAATTTGCACGTGACCTGGGCAGTTCATTGGCTTAACGGCATATTCACGGTTTTCACTTTTAGTGGTGAACATGGCTTCTGAGTATTTATCCCAGTGACCTGAACGCTCCCACAACACACGGTCCATCATTAATGGACCTTTCACTTCTTGATAAGTGTATTGACCTAGTTTTTGACGAATGAACTTTTCTAACTCTAAGAATAAGCTCCAACCATCATTATGCCAGAACACCATTCCAGGAGCTTCTTCTTGCATATGGTACAAATCTAATTGCTTACCAATTTTACGGTGATCACGTTTTGCCGCTTCTTCTAAACGAGTTAAATGTGTTTTAAGGGCTTTTTTGTCTGCCCACGCAGTACCATAAACACGTTGCAGCATTTTATTGTCAGAGTTACCACGCCAATATGCACCCGCAACACTCATTAATTTAAAGTGTTGGCAAAAGCGCATGTTAGGGACGTGAGGACCACGACACATGTCGGTATATTCTTCGTGATGATATAAAGCAGGCGTTGCATCTTTGCTGATATTCTCATCTAAGATAGCTATTTTGTATTCTTCACCACGTTCGCTGAATGCGTCACGGGCTTCTTGCCAAGACACGACTCGTTTAACCACATCATAATTTGTTTTGGCTAAGTCCATCATGCGTTTTTCTAACGCATCAATATCTTCTTGAGTCAGTTTATGGTCTAAATCAATATCATAATAAAATCCGTTATCAATAACAGGACCAATAGCCATTTTGGTTTGAGGCCATAATTGCTTAATAGCATGCCCCAACAAATGCGCACAAGAATGGCGAAGAATTTCAACACCTTCTTCATCTTTAGCCGTGATGATAGATAAATCCGCATCGGTAGAAATAATGTCACAGGCGTCTTTTAGTTCGCCATTAACGCGACCAGCAATACAGGCTTTGGCTAAGCCAGGACCAATGTCAGCTGCAACATCGAGAGTAGATACAGGATTGGCAAACTCACGTTTGCTGCCATCAGGCAATGTAATAATAGGCATGAAAATTCCTTGGCCAGTGGTGACCCACACGTAGGGCCACTTGGTTTAATTTAAAATAAGTGATGAACATTAATGGAATAAAGACAGTACAAGAGTCTTAATGACCCAAAAATGTAGCCGTCAATTGTATGTGACAACCTTAAGACGAATCAACCTTTAACATCCTTAAAAATCAGCTCCGAACGGTTTAATTTAATACCTTGCGCTGAATGCAGATTATTACTGGCCGACTATATTTATAAATGACAACCAACCAAATGAGATAACTGGGTGTCATACTCATACTGCAAAGGCGTTTAGGAGAGAAATGATGAAGCTTTTATCTAAGGCTATAAGTTGCCCCCACTGCGGGCATCATCAACATGTCACGATTGATGCTAGCTGTGGCGATCAGGATTATTATGATGATTGTCGAATCTGTTGTAATCCAATCCATATAAAAATGCATTTAGATGACAACAGGCGCACAATACAACTGTTTATTGATTCTGATGATGAGCAAATATATTAGGGACTGTGGCTCTCTGTTGGTGTAGTTGTTTGAGATAAAACCAATAAAGCTCGACAACTGGAGTGCTGCCTAGCTGTAGCAAAATTCACTTAACACGATTTATTAATGTGTTTTCGGCCGTTCCCTTCGGACAGCGTCTGTTGGCCATTTTAACTGCGTGCGATATCATCTTGTTACCTAAAGTCACTAGACTGTAAAGCCCCTGCCTTGTATCAATGGCCAATAATTCACATCAAAGACAACCTAAAAGGTTATACGGTCCCTAGTCACTATCAATATAATGACTTGGCATTAGCCTAATTGCTTTTTAGCCAGAATACGTTCAACTGTGTCAACAATAACTTGAGTTTGACTATCAATCTCGATATTCATTTTGTCACCAACTGCTTGCAAATCAAGATTAGTTAAGCGCAATGTTTCTGGAATAAGATGAAGTTTAAAACCGCGTTCCGTTAATTGCCCAACAGTCAAACTACAACCATTAACTGCAACAAAGCCTTTATAAAAAATATAATCCCTCCACTTTGCATCGACAGCAAGCTCGATATCGTAATGCTCAGGTGTATCACTAATAGATACAATTTGGGCTTGGGTATGAATATGCCCTGATAATATATGGCCACCTATTTCACTGCCGAAGGTGAGTGAACGCTCAATGTTAACTTGATCACCCTCTTGAACTTTGTCTAAGTTTGTCAGGCTTAATGTTTCTTCCATTACATCGAAGAAAACCTTATCATTCGCTATCTTAGTTACCGTTAAGCAAACGCCATTGGTGGCAACACTTGCCCCAATCTGCAAACGGTCAAGCAATTCAGGCTTTAGCGCAATTTCAAAACGTTTCAATCCAGCTTGCTGTTGAATCGAAACCACTTCACATGTGGCTTGTACAATTCCTGTAAACATAACATAACTCTCGTTTAATGATGGGCTAAATATGAACAACACCGGCTTTCAGGCCAAGCGATTAATACAACTTGCCTTACCTATTTTAATAGCACAAGTCACCCAAACCATGATGGGATTTATTGATACCGTTATGGCAGGACGCGTCAGTGCTGTCGATATGGCTGCAGTGGCTGTCGGCACCAGTTTGTGGTTACCAGCAATATTATTTGTGCAAGGCTTATTAATGGCATTCACTCCAGTATTTTCGCAGCATCATGGCGCGAATAATCAAAAGGTGATCCCAAATTTACTTTTTCAAGCTGGCTATATTGCCATAATTGGAGCTTTAGGTGTGATGTTCTTTTTAGCCTCTTCCAGTTATATTCTGGCGTTTATGGATTTAGAGCCCGAATTACATCGCCTCACGGTCGGCTATATTGATGGGATATTGTGGGGTGCACCAGCATTTGCTTTATATCAAGTACTTAGGGGTTGTAGTGAAGGTATTTCTTACACTATGCCAACCATGATCATTGGTTTTGTCGGTTTAGCGGTGAATATTCCTGCCAATTACATCTTTATCTACGGTGAGTTAGGAGTGCCGGCGATGGGTGGTGCTGGTTGTGGTGTGGCGACCGCTATGGTGTTTTGGGCGATGTTTATCTCAATGGCAATCTACATGTTAGTGGATAAAAAATTCATTGAGATTGCTCCTTTTAAACATTTTTTTGCCCCAAAATGGTCAACAATGAAGTCCATGAGTAAATTAGGATTCCCTATTGCTATGGCGCTGTTTTTTGAAGTCAGCTTGTTTGCCGTCATTGCGCTATTTTTGGCGCCATTAGGGGCTAACGTTGTTGCAAGCCATCAAATAGCACTTAACTTTTCATCTATGGTGTTCATGTTGCCATTATCAATTGGTATTGCCGCATCCATTCGTATCGGCTATTACCTTGGACGTGAGCGAACGGATATCGCCAAACTAGTCACCTATGTTGCCCTCGCCTTATCTTTGTCTCTAGCAATGATAACAGCAATATTAACTGTGATATTCAGACAAGAAATCGCCCTGCTATACAATGATAACCCTGCTGTGGTTGCTTTAGCAGGTAGCTTGATGTTAATGGCAGCACTGTATCAAATATCCGATTCAATTCAGGTTGTCGCTGCAGGTGCATTAAGAGGCTATAAAGACACCCGCAGCGCATTTTATATTACCCTCTTTTCATATTGGTTTGTCGGTATGACATTGGGTTATGTGCTTGCATACACAGACATTATTGTACCTGCTATGGGTGCACATGGTTTCTGGGCTGGCTTAATCGCGGGGTTAACTTCAGCAGCATTTTTATTTGGCGGAAGGCTAATCTACATCCAGCGCAAAGGGATCGTATTTGTTGAGTTAGATTAAGTTCGGCCTAATGCCAATTGTTGAAGCTAAAAATACGATAAATCAACTCAACAATTTGCCTTCTAGGCAGGCCAAGCATTAACAAACGTGGCTGTTTGCAACGCTTGTTAATGCTTCATTTTTTGAAACTTGTTTTTTTGTTAGCTTTATAGGTCCTTTTGGGTTTATAAGGTTTGCCCTTTCCTTGCAAACCAGTGAAAGTCACGACTTTAACCTCATTAATTAACTCATCTATGCTTTGAGTTATAGGGTCCATAAAGTGTGCATACTTGATTTCTTTTTGGCTAATAGCTTCAAGCTGTGACTCCCAATGTGCTGTCATATCGGGAATTGTCATCCGTGTTGGTAGAGAACAAATTAACTGGGTGCCTACCTCTGTCGCGCGAATATCTTTCCCCTTACGGGTCAGAAACTGCCTTTTAAATAATAACTCGATGATGCCTGCACGAGTCGCCTCTGTGCCCAGACCGTCCGTATCCCGCAATACCTTTTTAATAGAAGCATCAGTGACATAACGCGCAATACCTGTCATTGCAGCAAGCAAGGTTGCATCGGTAAAAAACTTAGGTGGCGTTGTTTGCTTTTCTTTGAGCTCAGCTTGCTGGCAGTCTACTTGATCGCCTTTTTCAACATAGGGCAAACTCGTTGCAGAAAACTCACCGTCACCTTGTGTGTTTGGCTTTGTGGGAAACAAGCTTTTCCAGCCTTGTGATACAACGTCCTTTTGCTTGGCAATAAATAATCCGCCTGATACCTCTGTATCAATTTGCTTATCGACATACTCAAATGGAGGATAAAACTGAATCAAATATTGGCGTGCGACAAGTTCATAAATGTTGTTTTCTGCCGCAGAAAGACGGCTCATATCCGTTGATTTTGATGTTGGAATAATCGCGTGGTGAGCACTCACCTTAGCATCATTCCACGCCTTACTTTTTAAACTTAAATTGGCATTTTTAGCTGCACCATTTAATGCGGCGCATGAATGAGCAATGGCGTTAATTACCTGCGGAACATCATTTAAATGCTCTTTGGGCAGATAACGGCAATCTGAACGCGGGTAGGTAATTAATTTATGGCGTTCATATAATTGCTGACACGTATCAAGCACACTTTGAGCACTCATTCCAAACCGTTTAGCAGCGTCAATTTGCAGAGCAGATAAACTATAAGGCAACGGCGCAGGTGTAGATTTTTTATCTTGTGAGACCTTAACAATCTTGCCTGTTTGTCCTTGCACTCTGGAGATGACATTCATCGCTAACGCTTTAGACAAAACGCGATTGTCTTCATCCATATAGGGCTCACAGGCTTTGCTTGGACGCCACTTAGCTTGATAAAACTCTCCTGAAAGGGTTTTTAATTGACAAACGACTTCATAAAACGGTTTTGCGATAAAATTGGCTATTTCAAGATCACGGTGTACCACCAACCCAAGCACGGGTGTTTGAACCCGGCCAATAGACAACACACCGTTATAGCCTGACTGACGGCCTTGTAGCGTACATAAGCGAGTCATGTTGATACCATATAGCCAATCAGCTCTGGCTCTGGCAAGGGCAGATGTGGCTAATGGAATAAAGTCGGTATTTTTACGCAGATTGTTTAGGGCTTTTGTTACCGCGGCTGGATTTAGGTCACTAATCAAACACCGCATCACTTGAGCTTTTTGGGCTTTAGACACACCACAATGATTGATGACCTCATCAATTAGGATCTGACCAACACGGTCTGGATCTCCCATATTAACAAGTACATCGGCCTGTTTAATGAGCTTTTTAACCACAGTGAATTGCTTTTTGGTACTGGCTTTAACAACCAACTTCCATTCTGTTGGGACGATTGGTAGATGCTCTACCGCCCACTTTTTATAATCGGGGTTATATGCTTCGGGTTCGGCCTGCTCGAGCAAATGCCCAATGCACCAAGTAACCACATCACCATTAGCCGCTTTAATAAAACCATCATTCTTTTGGTGTGGTTTGGGTAAGACATCCACTAATGCCCTCCCAAGACTTGGTTTTTCTGCAATAAATAATCTCAAATTGGTTTACCTACCATCATCGGATTAGTTTTATACATTTGCAGCACTGATATTCATGCGGATGTGCATCGTTTATTGATACAAAAAACCATAACTGAATTTCACGAATATAAAATACGCCAACAAAACACTGTATATAATAACAGTAAAATAGCTGAGACGTTTAGTTTTGGCAAGCGCAGATAACTAAAAACTCACTCAAATGCGTATAGAAAGGCGATTTAATTCATCTCAGCTCGGGAGACTAAATCGATATCAAATAGCCACTTACACAGCTAACAGTGTTGACTTTAATTGTAGTAGTCCAGCTATTGGCTCGTAAATTGTGCCTTGCTACCAGCACAACTTAAAACTTGACCGTGATAAGTAGTTGAATATATTTATTTAAATATCACTTATTGATATCTCAATCCCTAGTTGCGGTTAATTATTAATTGAGGATAGCGGATCAGCCATTGCTTTTGCGCGACTCTTTGCTCAAAGACGGTTAATAAACGTCTAGGGTTGTGGGATAACGTCAGATTAAACAAATGTTCAATACCAAAAGCAAAAATAAACATTAATTTAAATGGCGGATGAAATGCATCAACTGTGTTCAATTGAACAGAATAATGATGTTCAACGACGATATTATCTATTAGCTTAACCGCTACCGCCGTTTGTTTTTCAGGCCAATACTCCATCGCATCAAGGCAACAAAGATAAGGCGCATCGCCATTACGAATATGCATTCTTGCCTGATTTTTTACCGACCAATTCAGCGCAAGAATGTCGTTCAATAATTGCTGAATGAGCCGTTCAGTATGCTCACTCAAATCGGAAGCACAGAAGTAAATCACATCAATGTCATTTAAGGCACTGGTTGCAAAACCGTGTAGTTTATCCCAGACTAAATTTCTGACAAACCCTGCAGCAATTGCCCAATCTTTAATGTTTAAGCGATTAAAAACCACAGAGCAGGCGGTTAATGCCTGCATGCGCATCTTATCTTGCTCAAACCAAGTGGTTAATAAAGCCAACTGGGTTTGGGATGACAGATTGTTGGATAGTGGTGTTTTGTCATCGGTTAACATCAATAGAAATTAACTCGCATCTGCTTGCTGTTCTGGAGCGGATTGAATAAAGGCATCTAATTGATGGCAGTTTTCCCAAATACGCACAATATTAGGATAGGCAGCTAAAGGCACATTAAAGCGCTTGGCATTATATACTTGTGGGATCAAACAAATATCAGCCAAAGTCACTTTATTTCCAAAGCAAAACTCGCCCGCATAACGCTCGAGTTGGGTTTCCAACGCGCTAAAGCCTAAATGGATCCAATGGGCATACCATTGCATTTTTTGGCCTTCATCTATGCCCATTTCTTTTACCAAATATTGTAAAACTCTTAGATTATCCAGTGGATGAATTTCACAGGCTATCGCTTGAGCCATGCCTCTAACGACGGCTTTGTCTTCAAGATTTGTCGGCAACACATTAATTTGCGGGTACTTCTCTTCTAAATACTCAATGATCGCTAATGATTGGTTTAAACTAAATTCACCCTGCTCATTACTATCAACTAACGTAGGCACAAGATGGTGAGGGTTCAGGTGGTGATATGTTTCACTATGCTGTTCGCCACCATTGTTGACTAAGTGCACTGAAATATGATCGGCAGATAACTGTTTTAAATTAAGCGCAATACGCACACGATAAGCAGCACTCGAACGCCAATAGCCATATAATTTCACATCATTTCCCCTATAAAAAAGGCAATAACACTGCTGTTATTGCCCTAAATTTTCACAATTGACTAAGGTGTTACCCTTTGTACTCGACCACTTTTTGATCAATAGAACCGAAAATGCTGATATTGTTCTCATCAAACATTTCAATACGAACGGTATCACCAAAACGCATGAAAGGAGTGCTTGCCTTACCATCTGCAATAATTTCAAGCATACGTTTCTCCGCTAAACAGCTTGAACCCGCACTGCGATCATAATTTGAAATAGTACCCGAACCAATAATCGCGCCAGCACCTAATGGGCGAGTTTTTGCGACATGCGACACTAATTGACTAAAATCAAAGGTCATGTCGACCCCCGCATTGGGACGACCAAATAATTCACTGTTTAAGTGCGTCACTAATGGTAAGTGTACTTTGCTGTCTTGCCACTTATCGCCAAGTTCATCTGGGGTAATAGCAACAGGAGAAAAAGCACTAGACGGTTTTGATTGGAAAAAGCCAAAACCTTTGGCAAGTTCACCAGGAATAAGGTTACGTAATGACACGTCGTTAACCAGCATCAGTAATTTAATGTGTTTGGCGGCGTTTTCGCTGCTAACACCCATAGCAACATCATCAGTGATAACTGCAATTTCAGACTCAAAATCGATACCGTATTCTTCGCTGGCCATTTCGATATCGGCTTTAGGAGCAATAAAGCTGTCAGAGCCACCTTGATAAACCAATGGATCTGTCCAGAAGGTTTCAGGCATTGCAGCGCCACGGGCTTTACGTACTAATTCAACGTGATTGACATAGGCACTGCCATCAGCCCATTGGTAAGCTCGTGGTAATGGCGACAAACATTTAGACTCATCAAATGCGATGGCATTGTCCATTTGACCGGCATTTAATGCTTCGTACAATTCTTGCAGTTGTGGGTTTAATAAATCCCACGCATCAAGTAGCTGCTGCATAGTGTGAGCAATTGCAGGTACAGCAACAGCTTTAGTTAAATCTTTGCTTACCAACATCAGTTGGCCATCACGACGACCATTATTATAACTTGCAAGTTTCATTATTGCTCCTAAATTCAAAACATCTGTTAGCCATAAAGAAGGCGGGCTAAATCAGACAATGACAGCTTGATTAATGATAGAAATAACCGATATCCCACACAATAAATAGCTTGTGCGCTGAATCACATTTTTTATCTTTAACCCCTATTTTGTAAATATTTATATACACTTATAATCAAGGCCTGAAAATGATGATTTTCAAGCCTTGCTTTGTTCAGATTGTCAGCAAAAAATTGGCATTAAAACGTTACACCATTTTATTACGCCTCGATTAGCGCTTTTTTGAAATACTATAATCACGCAATTTATTGGCAATTGCAGTATGTGAAACGCCAAGCTTTTTAGCTAATTGCCTTGTGCTTGGATAAGCAGGATACAAACGACGTAACAAATTAGCTTCGTACTCTTTCATGGCCTCATCTAATGTGCCTTCAAACTCTTCATCAAAATAGCCAAAACCTTCCGCATAAGAAGGAAGCTTTAGCTGTTCTACTGTTAATTCAGCCGAACCATCCCACATTGAAACCGCCCGGAAAATGGCATTTTTTAACTGACGCACATTTCCAGGCCAGGCATAAGTGAACAGATAATCACGACATGAGGCAGAAATACGGCGTAACGGGCTAGAAAGTTGCTGGCTGTAATGCTCTAAAAACATTTCTGTTAGTGGAATGACATCCACTTTACGCTCACGCAATGATGGCATGTGATAACTAAGCACATGAATTCGATAATATAAATCTTCTCTAAACTCACCCGCTTGGCAAAGTTCAGCCAGATTTTTTTGAGTAGAACAAATGATCCTTACATCGGCACGTACTTCTTCATCCCCGCCCATGCGTCTAAAAGCACCATCTTGCAGTAAACGTAATAATTTAACCTGAGCAGCCTTAGACATTTCGGCTATTTCATCTAAAAAGACTGTGCCGCCTTTAGCTTCTTCAAAAAAGCCCCGCTTGACCACTTGACCATTACTGACAAAACCAAATAACTCTTCTTCTGCCACACTGTCAGGCAGCGCCGCACAGTTAATCGCAATAAAAGGATGTTCTCTACGCATACTGGCATCATGGCTAGCACGTGCCATTAACTCTTTGCCGGTACCCGTTTCGCCGGTAATTAATAACGGTGCATCAAGTTGAGCCATACGTTTAGCTTGCTTAAGCACGTCTTTCATCTTGTCGCTCACCGCTAACACATTATCAAAACCGGTAGTTTGGTTTTGTAATGCATTGAACTGTTTACCAACTCTGGCAGGTGATTTAAGAGAAACTACCGCGCCTGCAAGAATGGTTTTATCATTATCATCAGGCAAGTAAATAGGTAGCATTTCAGCTAAATATTCATTGGAATTAATAGTCACACGGGATGCAACAGCGGGGACTTGAGGTTCACTTAGCCAACGGGAAAAATTGAAACCTTGCACCCAATGATTAAGCGATTCATCAACCACTTCATGCTCAGCCATATTTAGGGTTAACAATGCCGATTCATTCACAATCCGTATGCGCCCTTTTGAGTTAAGCGAAAAAACAGAATCAGGTAAGGTTTTGAGTAAGGTTTTTAATGCATAATGCTCTTGCTCTGATGGCATAAATGACACAGTACGCACATCGTGCACACTTTCCACTTTACGAATAAGTGGCATCAGTTCTCGCAGCATTTCAAAACTGATTTCGGCAAATTGTAAATACAAAAAACCTTTGTTGCTGGCATCAATGGCAATCAAATTTATGCCATATTTTTCAAGTACGACGAGGATGTCTTTCGCGAGGCCGACGCGATCGTTACAGCTCACTTCCAAACGCATAATGCTTTGATTCCCTAATTTATTAGTGTTTTCTTTGGAAACTGAGCATACGGTAGTGTGTTATGTGGGTGGTGGCAAGTGAAGTTTACAGCAGAATTGTAACAGAGAAAGAATTCAGCACATTACGTTAACGTAACATGCTGAATTGAAATGTCTTGTTGTTAATCTAGTAACTGGTCGGTCTTGGCAGCCATAATGAAATCATTCTTGTGTAGACCTTTAATTGAATGTGACCACCAGGTCACAGTAACCTTACCCCATTCGGTAAAAATACCTGGATGATGAAATTCTTCTTCTGCTAAATCAGCTAGCTTATTACTGAACGCCATCGCTAATTTAAAGTTTTTAAATTTATATACACGCTCTAATTGCATCACGCCATCACGCACTTGTACTGCCCAATCAGGGATCATTCTAACCAATTCGGCAAGCTCTGCATCGGTTACTTTTGGGGCATCAGCTTGACAAGCTTCGCATTTCATTTCGGATAGTGCGGTCATTGGAACTCCTAAATACATCTTAATTTACTGTTTATTTTAAAAATAATCTTCTAGCTGATAGACCTGTTAACTTGAAGCCACTTTTACTTTGGGGGCAAATGTGGGTTCAAACATCCCTAACTCACGGGCTTGCTTAACGTAAGCCATAATGTCCATTTTTGCTATTTCATCTAAGTAATCAATGTGTTCAATCACATAATATATAGGCTGCATAATATCGATACGGTAGGGAGTACGCAGTACATCTAATAAATCAAATGGACGACGTTCAGGCTTGTCACTCAGTGCATATAATGTTTCGCCTGGTGAACTTAAAATGCCACCACCATATATGTTCAATGGACCATCTTTAGCTTGCATCAAACCAAATTCAACCGTGAACCAATATAAACGTGCCAAGAAAACGCGATCTTCTTTTGAGGCGGCTAAACCTAACTGTCCATACATATGCGAAAAATTTGCAAACGCAGGATTAGTCAGTAAGGGACAATGACCGAATACTTCATGAAAAACATCTGGCTCTTGCAAGTAATCAAATTCTTCCTTAGTACGGATAAACGTCGCTACAGGGAATTGCTTACTTGCCAATAATTCAAAAAACTTACCAAAAGAAATCAATGCCGGTACAGCTGCCGTTTTCCAGCCAGTGGTGTTGGTTAAAACACGGTCTAAATCCGGTAATTGAGGGATTTTATCCACTGACATATTAAGCGCATCAATTCCTTGTAAATAGGCATCACAAGCACGCCCAGGCAAGTTAGTAATTTGGCGCTGATACAGCTGCTGCCAAAGGTCGTGTTCTTGCTCAGAATAATTAATATATCCTTGGCTATCAGGTTGGTGAGAAATATACTTTGCTGCGTTACTCATAATTCCACTTTACGTCAACTTCACTGCATTCATATTGTGTCATCCGAACAATTTTGTTAACTCCCTCACAGTTTATAGTCTGTGTAGCAACAAGCTTGTTTTGTAAATAAATAAATACAGATGGCACACAAAGCAACAAATAACCTTTAAAATCAGCACTGTAATTTGGATAAGTATTTTTCCATGTGGTAACAACATGTCGCTAAAACCAATTAAATTTAACTTAAATACTGGGTTTTTATAGTAATTCTAGTCAGCTGATTTACAATAACTGTAATAGAACACCTCAATGCTCAATACTTTTTAGGAATTAAACATGGCAATTTTGGTTACTGGCGGTGCAGGCTATATCGGCACTCATACCGTGGTGGAATTATTAGCTGTCGGACAGGATGTCATCGTTGTAGACAATCTTTCAAACTCAAGTATCGAAGCCCTAAAGCGTGCAGAAAAAATCAGCCATAAACCAGTCACCTTCTATCAAGGTGATGTGCTTAATAAAGCTTTATTACAAAAAATATTTGCAGATCACGTCATTGATTCGGTTATTCACTTCGCTGGCCTGAAGGCTGTTGGAGAATCGGTTGCCAAACCACTTAAATATTATGAAAACAATGTCACCGGCACCATAGTGTTGTGTCAGGTTATGGCTGAATATCGTGTGAAAAACTTGGTATTTAGCTCTTCAGCGACAGTTTATGGTGAACCCGCTAGTTTGCCCATTAAAGAAGACTTTCCTACAGGAGCAACCAGTCCTTACGGTCAGTCAAAATTAATGGTTGAACATATTTTGACAGATCTCTACCGCTCTGATCAGGAATGGAACATTGCCTGCTTACGTTACTTTAACCCCGTTGGTGCCCATGACAGTGGATTAATTGGTGAAGATCCAAACGATATACCCAATAATCTTATGCCATTTATCTCACAAGTTGCTGTCGGTAAACGCGACAAACTAAGTGTATTTGGTGGCGATTATGACACGCCAGATGGCACTGGAGTGCGTGATTATATTCATGTTGTCGACTTAGCAATGGGGCACTTAAAAGCTTTAGATAAACTGAATACGCAACCTGGGCTGGTAACATATAATTTAGGTACAGGCGTAGGTTACAGTGTTTTAGATATGGTTAGGGCATTCGAAAAAGCCTGCGGTAAAGCAATTGCATACGAGATAACTGACCGAAGAGCTGGCGATATTGCAGAATATTATGCCGATCCCAATTTTGCGGCAAAAGAATTAGCTTGGACCGCAACACATTCAATTGAAGATATGGCAAGCAGTACCTGGAAATGGCAATCAAATAACCCAAACGGTTACAAACCTAACTAATTTTCTGTTTAATTGCCTGTTATTTTGGCAAGGAGTGACAATGAGTCAAATCGACCAAGGTCGTCGACGTTTATTTAACCGTCGGAATAGTTCAGCATTAAGACCTCCTTGGGTAAAAGCTGATATTGAATTTACCGATATTTGCACTCGTTGTGACAATTGCATAAAAGCTTGCGAGACCCATATCATCAAACGCGGTGATGGAGGGTTTCCTGAGGTTGATTTTACTATTGATGAATGCACTTTTTGTCAAAAGTGTGTAACGGCTTGCAAAGAACCTATATTTGATGCTCAACAATCTGTGCCTTGGACAATTACCGCGTCAATTAAGGATTCTTGTTTAACGAACACGGGTGTATGGTGTCAAAGTTGTAAAGATGCCTGTGACCCCAGAGCGATCAGCTTCGTTATGGCTGTTGGCCAAGTGCCTAAACCCGTTATTGACGTGAGTGCCTGCACAGGCTGCGGTGCCTGTGTATCACCCTGCCCTTCTGATGCGGTTACTTTGGCAAGCACCTAACAAAACACATGTTCAAGACTGCTTAGATATGATTTTTTATTTACATGCCAGTCAAAATGATGATACAAAATCAATTACAAGATTGAAGCTAACAACACGTTAATAATAACAAGAGTTTTCACATGTTCACTCAAAAAAAAGACAGTCCGCAACTGAGTTTTATTGCCCAAGGCTGTGAACTAACAGGTGATTTTAATTTTAACGGTGATGTAATGATCAGCGGGAAAATACTTGGAGACATATTTACGCAAGGTAATTTGGTTGTTGAAGCTGGCGGCGAAATCAACGGTGATATCCAATGTCAGGATATAAGTATTACCGGTTTGGTTAAAGGCACAGTGCAATGCCAAAAACTGCACATATCATCGACCGGGCTATTTGAAGGCGATGCCTACTGTGAAAAGCTAGAAGTCATTGATGGTGGACAATTTTTAGGTCAACGTCATCGTGATGCTAAATTGAATATTGCTTAATGTTGATAACATAATTTCACTTCGTTTTAGCAAGTAGAAACTACGGTCTTGCTTGAGGATAACGCGAGCATTTATCTTCAAGTGCCAACCAAGTCACCTGGTTGTCAGTGAAAATATGATAGTTTGGCGTCACTAGATTGGGATTATCTAATGTGGCAATAGAGAGCGTGAGATAATCAGGGTGATCCATATGACGATAGCTAACACTGCAGCCACATTGCTGACAAAATCCTCGGCGGATTTTTCGGATGAAGCAAACTCAGTCACATTGCCCTTTAACCATTTCACTTGCTGATGCTTAAAATCCATCCACACCATCATCACTGCACCGGATGACAACTGACATTGGCGACAATGACAGTAATCTGCATCAAACGGCGCTCCGTCTATTTGATAGCGGATCGCACCGCATAAACACCCACCTAGCAAAATTTCACTGGTTTTCATCATCTCCCCTTAAACTAAGCCTAAAACAGAAAACCCATAAAAGATAAGCCACTAAAGCGACTTCAAATGAGTTGAAGAACCTAAAGGCAAGTGGCAGTTTGCTGATTGAATCGATTCATTTTTGAAAATATCTAAGTCACTCCAGCGGCATCGGCATCGGCATCGGCATCGGCATCGCAGCAATTACATCCGCGATTTAATCGTTTTAAGCAAGCAAATATCTTAAGTGTTGTTGATTGTTGCCTGTTGTTGCCACTCACGAAGTAAACTCACCATCTGCTTAGGATCTCTATCAAGGGCATCGTGTGAAATGTACAAATGGTAGCCCAAATTTTCTGCTAAGGTTTCACTGCGACGCCCAAACATAGCTAATACGCCTCGATAGCGCTCACCATGACTGACAAAAGGGTTAAACTCTGCACCTATGTAACGTTCTAAACTTTGTAAGTCTTCATCGTGAGTGGCGGCTGTCATCAACAATGGGCGTTGCTCTGTTAACAGTCCAGTTGCTAACCGAGGCGAAATAGAATCTAAAATAGGATTCATCTTTTTCACTTTAAAGCCAAGATAGGGCAATTCGATTAATTCCATATTTTGAGTAACACGGGCATTATCGAGTCGTTGAATATTATCCCACCCTATTGTGAATTGACCTCGACGATGAAAATACGTCAATCCAGTCTTAGTCAATTCAAGACTCACAGCAGGCTCATTTAACTTAGCAATGCCCAATAAAAGCCCTACAATCGACAAGCCGAAAATAACTAAAGAAAAAGCGAATAAATAGCTTAGCTTTATAAATAAAATCAGACTCAGTAATAATCCTACCGCTCCTGATATCGCAAGCGTAAGGCCATTACGCTTGGTTTGCGGATGAATCGTTAACGTCTCACTCATTTATATCCGCCTTAGGCATCACAACCTGATTCACCATTTGATCTGCTGACACACCTTTTATTTGAATCCACAGCATACCAAGATATTCATGAATACTTTTCTGAGAATTAAGTAAGTTATCGGCATCTAGTCGCCACCATAACCCTTTATTAGCAATAAAGTTCCCAGGCGCGGCTTCTGCTTGCATACCTAACGAGTTGAAAATCATCATCGAACGAGGCATATGAGTAGCAGATGTGACTAACCGAAAAGGCTGTTGACCTACTAAAGGGTATAAAAACATGGCTTCTTCTATCGTATCTTTGGCATCGGGGAAAGTGGTTATTTTATTAGGATTAATCCCTAGTTCGATGGCGGCCTGCTTCATGACATTGGCATGAGCCGATTGCATAAAACCGCCATTCCAGCCACTAACAACCAATTGGCAATCCTTACCAAGCGATAATTGGCGTATGCCTTCCATTAATCGGCCTAATGCCACAGAGGATAATTGTTGTACTGCTGTCAAATCGGCTTTATCAGTGTGACCAGAGCCAAGCACCATTACCCAACAAGCGGAATGAGCTGTAAAAGGCTGTGAATTAATTGGGTACCGGGACTCTAGCGAGTCCGCTAAAAAATAACTGATGCTTGTTTGACTTAACCCACCCAGTAAAATCATGCCGCCACAAAAGCACAACCAAGCCAACGACTTGAGTTTTAACGATGAAAACCGCCAAAGCGCTACGGCTAAAAGCATCAGTAATATCGTAAGTGGAATGGGCATAAATAACTGTGAAACTATTTTTTTAACCCAGAACATTTAAACCCGTCCTATTGACAACAATCGCAATAGTGTAACGATTTGATTGATATATAGCGAAACCATTTTGCTTATGACAAACAAAAATGCCATTGATGATTCAATGGCATTTAACATGACAAGTCAGCTTGGTTATTACTTACCCCATAACCAAGCTGCACCTCGGACACCTGATGATGCACCAAACAGGTTTTTAACCACTGGCGTGCGGCACTCTCGGCCTACTACATATTGAGGTAAGACTTTTGGCAGCTCGGTATAAATGGCATCTATGTTAGACACACCACCACCCAACACAATCATGTCTGGGTCCATCATATTAATCACATGGGCCAAAGACCTTGCTAAGCGGTCAATGAAACGATCAAAAGCTTGTTTAGCAAATTCGTCACCATCTGCCATCATTTGCGCAATTTGAATACCGCTTGAGGCTTCACCGCCCGCGGCACGAAAGTCACGCACAAAGCCCGTTCCTGAAATAAAGGTTTCGATGCAATCCTTATTACCACAAAAACAGTCGGTAGAATTATGTTCTTCAGCAGTCATCCATGGCAGTGGATTATGACCCCATTCACCACCAATACCATTCCCGCCTTCATGTACCCGACCATTAATCGCGATGCCTGCACCACATCCAGTACCAATAATGCCACCAAATACCACGCCTTTTCCGGCAGCGGCTCCATCAACGGCTTCAGAAACTGCAAAACAATTGGCATCATTGGCTACACGAACTTCACGATCTAAACGTGAACCTAAATCTTTATCTAAAGGATGACCGTTAATCCAGGTTGAATTGGAGTTTTTGACTAATCCAGTAAAAGGCGAAATAACCCCTGGGATCCCAACACCTACAGAGCCTGTTTCTGCTAAATTAGCTTCAGCCTCGTTGACCAGACCGATAATGGCATCAAGCGTCTCTGGATAATTGCGGGGGGTAGGAATACGTTTACGAAAAAGTTCATCACCGTTATCAGCCAATGCCACTAATTCAATTTTAGTCCCACCAAGATCGACGCCCATACGCATCATAACTTGTCTCTCCATTTGATTATTATTAATTAGATTCCATATTGGCCAAGGTAAAAAACGCAGTTATTTACGCTCAAACCATGCTGCTGAAGCAGCAATAAAATACGGGTTTAAAATGTTTTCTTTTTGGTTGTACTGTAATGGCGTCAATGCCGGGTATTCCATTACAAGACCACCAGCTGCCTCTAACACGGCTTGAGCGGCTGCGGTATCCCACTCACTTGTTAGTCCCAATCTTGGATACACATCGGCTTGGCCTTCAGCGACCATACAAAATTTCAATGAACTGCCCACACTGAGCATTTGATGCTCGCCAACGGTATCTAAATATTCAGCCACATCTGGACTTATGTGCGAGCGGCTTCCCACTACAACAGGAATAGATTGGATAATACGCTGACTAATATCTAAATTTTCAACTTGCCCTTGATGTGCAAGCCAAGCGCCTTCGCCTAAAATACCGTAATAACATTTATCTAAAACTGGCGCGTAAACAACGCCTGCTATGGCTTTACCTTGATGAATTAATGCAATATTAACGGTAAATTCACCATTACGTTTTATAAACTCTTTAGTGCCATCTAATGGATCAATAAGCCAATAAGTTTGCCAGTTTTTACGGGTTGCCCAATCAATATTGGCATCTTCTTCGCTCATGATCGCAATATCTGAAAAGTCTCTCGCTAAGCCATTAACAATAACATTATGACTAGCAATATCAGCGGCCGTCACGGGGCTATCGTCCTGTTTAACCTCAACCTGCAAATCTGTTTGCGCATAAACAGCCATAATGGCATCACCTGCTTGTCTAGCAATAGTGACTATTTGCTGTAATTCAGCTTGAGAAAATTCAAAAATAGACAAATTAGATCCTTAGCAAAAACATCGATAAAATATGAAAACCTAATAAATATTATGCCACTGTTAATACTATTGATTTATAACTATTTGATTGCACTTCAATCAAAAACAACTAAAACCGATGTTACCCTTGCATTAGCCCAAATGAATACATTCGATTAACATCCATAAAAGAGATACTAAGCTAACCGCCCAAACAGGCAAAGGAAACAGTGCATCCTGCATTCGTATTCAACGTAAATGATGCAATCAGACGCACTGAATTTAACACTTAAAAAGTCATTAGTGAGTCAGTTTTATGTTGTCGATTTGCAATACTACCCCTTGCTGAATCGCCGTATTTGATTTTAGACGCTCATCTTAACTATGTATGATCAAAGATTAGCGAGTACTATTATGCTTCATTATTCAACCTAAACTGATGAACACATCATAGTAAATAACAAACCACTGAAATTAGGTTAATCAAAAACTTACTCGCATATATTTTTAATGAGTTTGGCTAAGCTTTCCTTTTGTGAGGAAAGCTTGCCAGGGTAAAAACAAATTGATGTTGCGTTATTTACACCTCGTGTTTGCTATGACATTAATCGCATTGCACGGTATTGAGTTGCTGTTTAGCTTGGATCACCACATCGCTAAAGCTCAGTTGCACTTTTGCAGCCGTAGCGAGGTAAAATGGCGACACGATTTTACTGAAATCCATAGTGTCTTGATTAAAACACCTTAATGACACACTAATATTTTGCCACTCGCTAGGTTTCACTAACCCAGCAATATCGAACTGCGGACGGCACTCACCTTCGCAAGCCATACCAAGCCACAGGGGATGTGTTAAGTCATTATCCACCTTGATACTCAATGACAATGCAGCCTCAGAGTCACTAAATGCGCGAAAATCTCGAGGAAAATTACTGATTAAGCCAACAGTACCAAGCTCTGCGCCATTAAATTTAACTAAACGGGCATCTTCTTGGACCACTCTATCCATAGTGCGAATGGTTAATGCGCTATTACTTGCTACACTGCTGGATAATCCCTCACGTTCAGTTGGAGTAGCAATGAACATTGACCATGGCGATTTTACCGCTCGTTCAAATAAAGCTAAATCTTCCAGTGTTTGAGCTGATGATAAATTGTCTTCAGATAAACCCTCTAAGGTAATATGCTCAGAGAGGTTTGATTGGTAACTTAAACCGTAGCCATAGGGTAATAAAGGTAAATAGACTGTTGAGGCTGCACCACTTTGATGATCTAAAGGTCGATTAACAGTCGTTTGCTGTGGCGTTGCAGGCCATGAAAACGATAGCTTACCCTTAAAGTCATATTGAACCTTGCCTTCAGCATTAGTAAATAATACATCTGCTACCCCATTACCTTCAGAGCCTGGCAACCACGCTGCAACAAATGCATCAGATTGATTAAATTCAGCATTCACCCACATCGGGCGACCACTGATAAATACTGACACCACAGGAATACCTTGTGAGGTCAACTTTTTTAGTAAAGCAAGGTCGCGTTTATCACCACGTTGATACTCTAAGTTATCAATGTCACCGTTCCCTTCTGCATAAGGCTCTTCGCCAAAAACCACAATTGCGACATCGGGTTTGTTAGCAACATCAAAATCACCATTCACGTTCAATGTGGCAGTGCCGCCGGCTTGATGTACCGTGGCGTTAATGCCAGAAAAAATTGAACTAGCACCAGGAAAATCACTATTTTGATTATCTGTTCCTTGCCATGTAATGGTCCAACCGCCTGATTGCTTGCCGATATTATCAGCAGCATCGCCTGCCACTAATACATTTAATTGGGGTGATAATGGCAATAAATTTTGCTTGTTTTTAAGTAGCACTAATGACTCACGTACAGCTTGTCTTGCTACTTCGCGATAACTCTGTTGACCAATCAGTTCAGTTTTACCAGACAGTGGACGCTTAGCAGGACTTGGTTTATCAAATAATCCGGCACGAAACTTAACCCGTAAAATACGGCTCACTGCATCATCAATTCTTGATAAAGCAATCTCGCCGCGCTTAACTTGCTCGATAGTATTATTGTATAAAGGCTTCCAAGCAGCTGTCGGCACCATAAATATGTCTAAACCCGCATTAACCGCTTGGGCGCATGATTCATTTGTACAGCCAGCCACTTGTCCGTGACCATTCCAATCACCAACAACAAAGCCATCAAAAGCAAAACGACCTTTTAATACATCGGTTAGAAGATACTGATTACCGTGTATTTTTTCACCATTCCAGCTATTAAATGACGCCATAACAGATTGCGCGCCAGCCGATAGTCCGCCAACATAACCTTGAGCGTGAATAGCATAGAGGTCATGTTCACTGGCAATATTATTGCCTTGATCGACGCCCTTTTCAGTACCACCATCGCCAAGGAAATGCTTCACCGTAGATAACACGTGTTGATCTGTTAAAAAGTCACCCTCTACTGCACCTTGTAAACCTTCAACAATTGCAAAAGAATACTCTCTCACTATACGGGGATCTTCTGAATAGCCTTCATAAGTGCGGCCCCAGCGGTCATCTCGCACGACGGCAACGGTTGGCGCAAATACCCAATCAATGCCGGTGACCATCACTTCTTTTGCGGTAATGGCAGCAATTTGCTCAATCAACTTTGGATTATCAGCTGCGCCTAAACCAATATTATGTGGAAATAACGTCGCGCCAATAACATTGTTATGGCCATGAACCGCATCCGTACCCCACATAGTGGGTATCGAACTACCGTCTAGCGAATCATCAATCGAAGCCTGATAAAAACTTTCAGCCAGAGCAATCCAGTCGGCTGGAGTCGCATGTTTATCATTGTTTGGATACGCACCACCACCATTTAGGTATGAACCAAAACCATATTTACGCATATCTTCAACCGTAATATCACGTATCTCAGGTTGGATCATCTGTGCCACTTTTTGCTCTAATGTCATCGTGGCAAGTAATGCTGCAATTTTCTGTTCTAGTTCAGGGTCAACTTTAATCGCCGGTGCTTGTTGCGGCCAAATATTAATATCTTTGACCACTTTAGCCGTGGCAACTTCATTAACGTTAATTGCCGCAGAGGGTTGGGTACTTACCTCTTCATTCAGCACTGTTGAGCGAGTTTCACCTTGTTGGCCACAAGCTGATAACCCCATGACTAATGCAGCAGAAACCATGATAGCTGCTCGGGTTACTGGTAGTACATTCATTAAAGTATTACCTAAGCCATCATAATTTGTCGTTATTGTTGTTCGCATTTTATGCCCCTATCAAACTGATGTGCTTGGACGTTTAGCATCACAGCCAATCAATCCGTAGTAACAAATAAAACCATAACAAATTAGCGGCAACACAAAGGCTAATTGGATCCCTAATGAGTCAGCAAGCATACCCTGTAATAATGGCACTATCGCCCCTCCGACAATGGCTAAACACAAAATACCTGAACCTTGGCTGGTGTGCTGTTTAAGATCTTGCAACGCCAAACTAAAAATGGTTGGAAACATAATTGAGTTACATAATCCCACTAATAACAATGCCCACATTGCGGTTGTACCCGCTGAAAACATAGCCGTCGCGACGAGTAAACAAGCACATACGGCATTAAACGCTAACACCTTGCCGGCTTTGATTTTCTGCATGACTAATGCGCCGATGAAGCGGCCAACCATGGCACCACCAAAATAATACGCGATATAATTTGCCGCTTGAGACTCGGTTAACCCACCGATTTCGTCTTGAGTTAAAAAGTTGATGAGAAAGCTACCAATGCCAACTTCGGCACCAACATACACAAAAATACCAACCGCCCCCAAGGTTAAATGCGGAAAACGCCACGCACTACCTGATATCGGTTGTAGGTTTGCTGAAGTGTCTTTTTTGCCAAGAAGAGGTAGTTTTAAAAATAAAAACAGAATCGCTAACATGAATAAAGCCGCAGCCAAAATCAAATAGGGTACCTGAACCGTGCTAGCCTGCTCTACCGCGGATAACGAGCTAATCGCCTGATCTAATTCAGTAACAGAATCAGAATGTTCAATGGTTGATAAAATTAACCAACTGCCAAAAAATGGCGCAACCGTTGTGCCCAGTGAGTTAAAGGCTTGAGTCATAGTCAGGCGAGATGAAGACGTTTCAGCGGGTCCTAGTGCACTCACATACGGATTCGCTGATACTTGTAATATAGTAATACCTGAAGCTAATACGAAAAAAGCGAATAAAAACATATTGTAAGAGGCAAAGCTGGCGGAAGGATAAAACAATAAACATCCAACGCAGGCAATAACAAGTCCGGTAATAATCCCTTTTTGATACCCAATCTTTCCAACTAAATTACCGGCTGGAATAGACACAATAAAATATGCGCCAAAGAAGCAAAATTGTACCAACATCGCCTGGGTGTAATTCAACTCGAACATGTTTTTAAGGTAAGGGATTAAAATATCATTTAAGCATGTTAAAAAACCCCACATAAAAAATAGCGAGGTCAATGCGAACAACGCAAAACGATAATTTCCACCTTGGTGTGCAGCATCTTGTGTCGCATCAACTTGAATTGATGCATCAGTTGTGGGCCCAGCCATATGTTTTCATCCATTTTATAGTTATATGTTTATTGCGAAATCTTACATCAAGCAAGGCATCGCGCTTTAGCGTCTAAAACTTGTGTTGACCTTTTATCAATTTATCACTAGTCTCAATGTAAGCGCTTTCATTTTTAACATAACGATAACTGTTGTCAACGATTTTTGATGACAACTAAACAATTTTTAAAGTGCTAACTGAACCGAAAAGATAAACAATGAAGTGAATTTGAACTGAGTTTTAAATACGTTAGCATCAGAATGACCTCAATTTGAACTTGGCCACTTTACAAAAACTAAGTGAATTTAAATATGAAAATAACCTTACCACCCGAATCTCCAATGCTATCAAAAGACTTTACCTTTGGTGTTGCAACGGCTTCATTCCAAATTGAGGGCGCTGCCGATACTCGCCTACCTTGTATTTGGGATACCTTTTGTGCCCAAGCGGGTAATATTCGTGATGGTTCTGATGGCAAGCAAGCATGTGAGCACGTTAAGTTATGGCAGGAAGACGTTGAACTTATCGAATCACTGAGTGTAGATGCTTATCGATTTTCTATTTCATGGCCTAGAGTGATCAAACAAGATGGAAGCCTAAATCAAGACGGCGTTGATTTTTACATTCATTTATTAGACCGGCTTAATGCGAAAGGCATTAAGCCTTATGTCACGTTATATCACTGGGATTTGCCGCAACATATTGAAGATGAAGGTGGCTGGCTTAACCGTAAAACGGCATTTTTATTCCAAGACTATGTGGAAAAAATCGTTATCGCATTGGGTGATAGAGTTTATTCTTACGCTACATTCAATGAACCTTTCTGTAGCGCATTTTTAGGCTACGAAATTGGTATTCACGCCCCAGGAAAAACTAAGGTCGCCTTCGGACGCCAAGCTGCCCATCATATATTGCTTGCCCATGGATTAGGCATGCAAGTATTACAACAACTCAGCCCTAATACTGAAAATGGCATAGTGCTAAACTTTACGCCATGTTACCCGCACACACAGACACCTAAAGATATCACCGCGGCTAGAAAAGCTGATGAGTATATGAATCAGTGGTATATCAAACCTTTATTCGATAAGTGTTATCCAGAGATTATTAACGACCTAGCGCAAGCCGACCGTCCGATTGTTGAACCTGGTGACTTTGATATCATTGCACAAAAAATTGATTTTCTTGGGATAAACTTTTATACCCGAGCGGTATATGAAGCAAACCCAGATACCCTCTATGCCCAAATTGATATGCTAAACGCCCCTAAAACTGACATAGGGTGGGAAATATACCCACAGGCATTTACTGACTTATTAGTCTCTCTCCACAATGCATATAATCTGCCGCCAATTTTTATAACCGAAAATGGCGCAGCAATGGCAGATAAGATTATTGATGGCAAGGTTATGGATACTGATCGCATCGACTATTATCAATCTCATTTAAACGCCGTCAATAATGCAATCACACAAGGTGTAAATGTGAAAGGTTATTTTGCCTGGAGCTTAATGGATAACTTTGAATGGGCTGAGGGTTATTTAAAACGTTTCGGTATTGTATATGTTGATTATCAAACCCAACAACGTACCATAAAAGCCAGCGGTCTAGCTTACCGTGACTTAATCGGTTCCCGTTAACGGCTCCCGATAACATAGTCAAAACTCATAAGAATAAGAGGCTAAAATGGTCAGCATAAAAGAAAAAATCGCCTACGGACTTGGTGACACTGCCAGTAATATTGTGTTTCAAACAGTGATGTTATTCCTCACTTTTTTCTACACCGACATTTTTGGGATCTCACCTGCATTTGTGGGCACCATGTTTTTAGCGGTCAGATTAATTGATGCTGTCACCGACCCCTTGATGGGTGCGCTTGCAGATAGAACCAATACCAAATGGGGAAAATTCCGCCCCTATTTGCTTTGGTTTGCCCTGCCCTTTGGAATAATCAGTGTTTTAGCCTTTACCACGCCAGATTTAGGTGAAGAAGGTAAAATGATCTATGCGTTTGTTACCTATACTGCGCTGATGATGGTTTATACCGCGATTAACATACCATACTGTGCCTTGGGCGGTGTCTTAACTGCGGATCCTAAAGAGCGTGTATCAATTCAATCCTATCGATTTGTATTTGCTATGTTAGGCGGTTTATTAGTTTCAGGCTTAACCTTGCCATTGGTCGACTTCTTAGGCCAGGGTGATAAAGCTAAGGGCTATCAACTGACAATAGCAGCCATGAGTATTCTTGGCGTGGCGATGTTTTTAACTTGCTTTTGGGGAACCAAAGAACGCTTACATCCTCCGGTTGATCAGCAATCAAGCTTCAAGCAAGATTTAGGATTTTTACTCAAAAATGACCAGTGGCGCATACTGTCTATCGCTGCTGTGTGTTTGCTGTCAGGTATGGTATTAAGAACCAGTCTCGCCATCTATTACGTCAAATATTTTTTAAACATGCCTGACTCAATAACCTTATTTATAACCTTAGGTATGTTAGGCAATATTTTTGGTTGTATGTTGGCACAACCTTTAGCTAAAAGAGTGTGTAAAGTAAAAGCCTACATTAGCTTACAACTAATTGCGGCAGCATTATGTGTTGCCAGCTACTTTGTGGCTGCCGACCAAACCATGTTAGCCTTTGCCATGTTTATTCTTTGGGGATTCACCTTCAATATGGCCACACCATTGCTGTGGGCGAAAATGGCCGATGCCGTTGACTACGGTCAATATAAAACTGGCGTACGTATTACCGGAATGATTTATTCGTCAATTATTTTCTTTATTAAGCTAGGCGTTGCTGTTGGTGGCGCGGCTGCGGGTTGGTTGCTTTCTGGCTATGGATATCAAGCAGACACAACACAAACAGCTGAAGCGTTAAATGGTATTTTACTGTCATTTACCCTTTATCCTGCGCTAGGTTCGATACTGGTTGCAATTGTCATGCGCTGGTATGTTTTAGATTCAAATAAAGTGGATGAAATACATTTAGCGTTGAATAAACAACATTAAATTAAACGCTATTTTCTCAAAAACAAACTTGGCTTAAGGAACTGACATAGCAGACCAGAAGACTTAAGCCTTAGTTATTGCCAGGATATGTTATTGAGGAATTTATTGGCTAAGGTTCCTAATTAAAGATAAATCATGGTAATCTTCTGCCGATTTTAACAAATACAAGAATCAAGCAATTATGGCTACAATTTACGACGTTTCTGTGTTGGCTGGTGTGTCTCTCGCAACGGTATCGCGAGTGATGAATAACAACACTAAAGTCAGCGACAAAACACGCCAAAAAGTATTAGATGCGATGGCCTCATTAGGTTATCGCCCGAATACCATTGCCCAATCGCTTGCTTCAAACTGCTCAAATAGTATTGGTGTTCTCGTCTCACAATTAGATGGTCCTTTTTATGGCCCGATGATGACAGAAATAGAAACCGCGCTGCGCAGTGCCAATAAACATGTGATCATTGCTGCTGGTCATGCCGATGAAGAACAAGAAAAAGACGGCGTGGATTTTTTAATGAGTCGCGGTTGTGATGCATTAATTTTAGATGTAGAAGCCGTATCAGATGAATTTCTGCTCCAACTGCACAAGGGCAATACCCCTATTGTATTGATTAACCGTTATATTGATTCAATGAAAGAAAATTGTATCTTTCTTGAAAATGAGCGCGGGGGGCATATGGCTACAGATTATATTTTGTCTCTTGGCCATAAAGATATTGCCTACATCTCTGGTCCTATGTACAAACGCGACGCCAGAGATCGCTTGCAAGGCCATCAAAGAGCCCTTTCCGAACATGGACTCATGTTTGATCCCGCGTTGTGGTTTGAAGGTAACTTCCGTGAGTTTGGCGGTAGTGATGGTATGCGTCATTTACTGTCTTTGAAGAAACACTTTACTGCTGTCGTGTGTGCAAGTGATCAAATGGCATCCGGCGCAATTGCGGTGTGTTTAGAACAAGGTATTCGAGTACCTGAAGATATCTCTTTTATCGGTTACGATAACATTCCGTTTCCACAGTACATATCACCCAAACTCACCACAGTCAGCAACCCCATTAACGAAATGGGTAAAATGGCTGCACTTTGGGTTTTACAACACGTATATAAAAGTGAAAAAGTCGATGTAAATTGCTCTTTCTCACCCGAGTTGTTTGTCCGGGACTCCGCCAAACGCATAAAGTAACTACTGGTTAATCTTGCCATTAACCAGTAAAAAAGAAGCTTATGCTGAAACAAATGACGCATACTCCTCTTTCACGGTTAAGTTACAACTTTTGTAAATAACCGTTTTATGTACAAAAATTCAATCACAAAACTTTCCCGCAGAAAACTCAAATTACCTCAACGAACAAACCCACCAAAGAAAGCGCTTACATATTTAACAACATTCCATCATAATTACTTTCTTATATAATACATGTAATTACAACAAAATTGCGCTTTGATAAGATCGTTAGGTTAACAAAATGTTGTTATTTATGGTCATTTTGATTGACTCAGATCACAAATTGCACTAGGTTTATGTAAGCGCTTACATAAACCAATCAAACTCAATGTGACGCTATTGGAAAATAATAAATCGGTTTGCGCATTCTTTCGTAAACTATTAGAACAAGTAGAATCTAGTCAATGGGGATTTCCTAGATGAAAACAAGAACATTTACCAAAACTAAGCTAGCGACAAGTTTATCGCTTGTACTTGGTTTAGGTTCAATGATGCCTGCACATGCTGCTGAAGATGCTGGTGATGAAAATATTGAAGTGATTCAGGTTACGGGTATCCGTGGCAGTTTAGTCAAGTCAATGGATGTCAAACGCAGTTCAAATGGTATCGTTGACGCAATCAATGCAGAAGATATTGGTAAGTTTCCCGATAGTAATTTAGCGGAATCTTTACAACGCATTTCAGGCGTATCAATTGACCGTCAAAATGGTGAAGGCAGTAAGGTAACAGTACGTGGTTTCGGTCCAGACCGTAACTTAGTGATGCTAAACAATCGCCAAATGCCTACCACTACGGGTTCTCGCTCATTCGACTTTGCTAACGTCGCCTCTGAAGCGATCAGCGCAGTGGAAGTAGAAAAAACCAGCCAAGCGAAAAACTCTACAGGTGGCATCGGGGCAACAATTAACGTGTTAACCCAACGTCCACTTAATAATCCTGGTCAAAAAGCCTCATTTGGGGTTAAAGCCGTAGATGATACTTCTACAGATCAGGGTAGCATTACTCCTGAATTATCTGCTTTATATTCAAATACTTTTGCTGATGATAAGTTTGGTATCTCAATCTCTGCCAGTTATCAAGATCGTGAAAGTGGTAACCAACAAGCGCAAGTGGGTACTGGCTGGCGCAGCTTTCCTGGCAGTGTAGACCAAGACTGGAGCGGTTCACCTGGTGCCAACCCTGAATGGGGTGGTGTACCTAAAGATGCCAACCAAATTAATCGCCCAGGCGATAGTGATGTTTATTCTGTACCACAAACCACCATTTACCGTTTTGAAGAACAACAACGTAAACGTACAAACGGACAATTAGTACTTCAATATGAGCCTATTGATTCGGTTCGTACCACACTTGACTATACCTATATGCGCAATGATGTCGATACTCAGTCACATGACGTATCTGCATGGTTTAACTTCGTACCGACTCAAGAAAGCACTTGGTCTGACGGCCCAGTATCTTCACCATTAGTTTATTCTGAAAACTACCCAGGTGGAGGTGCAGACTTATCAATGGCTGCAGGTGATTTTGGTACTCGCGATGAAGGCGGTTCTTTAGGCTTCAACGTTGAATGGGATGCAAGTGAAAAGTTGTCTTTAGAACTTGATTACCATAATTCATATGCGGAGCGTTCACCAAATAGCCCTAACGGTAGTAGCAGTAACTTAAGTACTGCAGCGTTTATCCGTACGAGTGCTGCCACTGACTTTACTGGTGAAGTTCCCGTATTAGCCGTTGGTAACGGTAATAATGTTCGTCCTGAAGATATGCGTATCACAGGTTCTGTATTTGGTAATGCAGTAAACCGTTCTGAAATAGAACAAGTACAAATTTCAGGTACTTATGATTTTGAAGAAGCGGGTAGCATTGACTTTGGTATTGCCTCGACTGAAGTAAACAATCACTCTCAATCAGTTAACGTACAACGTAATGACTGGGGTGGTGTTGGCGCTGCGGGTGATTTAGATGCGGCATGGTTCCCTGCTGGCACAGTTCAAGATAAGTTTGATGGTTCAAAAGGTAACTTTGGTAGCTATGAAGGTAGTGCTTCAACAGATCCTTTAAACACGATTTTCCTATGGGACTTTGAAGCTGTACGTGCTCGCGCTGCTGAGTTATATGCTTCAAGTGCAGTAGGTGATTGTGGCAACGGATTCTGTCCATCAACTGACTATGCTAGTGATACCGACCGTTTTACTGAAGAAACATCAAAATCTGCTTATTTACAATATAACTACTTTGGCGAAATTGGTGACATGCCATTTGATGTTCACTTAGGTCTTCGTTATGAACAAACAGATGTTGAGTCAACTTCAGCAGTATCAGAATTTGGTAGCGCAACATGGATAGCGGAAACAGAAATTGCTGTTAACCCTACCGGTGAGCGTATTTTCCTCACTGAAACAGGTGATTACGATTACTACTTACCAAACGTTAACTTCAATATTGAAGTCGTAGAAGATGTATACGTTCGTGCAGCCTACAGTGAAACCATTGGTCGTCCAGATTACACCTCTATTCAAGGCGGTACAGTTGTAGGCACATTGGCTAACCGTGGTGGTGGTAGTGGTACTAAGGGTAACCCAGGTTTATTACCTCTTGAGTCGACTAACTACGATATTTCAGCTGAGTGGTACTTTGACCAAGGCAGTTACGCCTCGGTAGGTTACTTCCGTAAGGATGTGACTAACTTCATCGACAACGGTGTGGTTGAATCAAATATTTATAACATTCCCGATCCATCACACAGTGCTTATGTGAATGAAGCAATTGCTGCGGGCCAAACAACGGCTATCGCTCAACGTCAGTGGATTTATGATAACTACGGTGCAACAGATCCAAACGTTACCATTAACCCTGCTAACGGCAACATCGAAATTACCGGCAACCCAGGTGATGATGATTTACTGTTCTTAATCAATCAACCGACCAATGACAGCGAAAGCTCAGTTATTGATGGTTGGGAGTTTGCAGTACAGCATTTCTTCGGTGAAACTGGTTTTGGTATGCAAGCTAACTACACCTTAGTGAATGCCGGTGACAGTTATGACAATGCTAACTTAAATCGCCCTGGTGATTTACCACAAAATGTAGAAGTCGGTATCAGTGATACGGCAAACATTGTGGCAATGTACGAAAACTACGGTGTGACCGCTCGTGTTGCTTGGAACTGGCGTGATGAGTTCTTGAATGCAACGGGTAATGGTACGGGTGCTAACCCTCAGTATACCGAAGCATACTCGCAAGTTGACTTCAGCATTGGTTATGACATACCTCAAGTTGAAGGCTTAACGGTCTTCGTTGAAGGTTTGAACATCACCAATGAAACAACTCGCGTACATGGTCGTGCAACTGAACAGGTCTTAAACTACACCCAAACCGGTGCACGTTATGGATTAGGTGCACGTTACACCTTCTAAAACATAGCTCATTCAATTCTGTCCAATTGAATGAGCCGCTTTTCCCTTTAGGTCGTTTGAGGTGGCCACAACCACCTCTTTTTTTTACATGGATAATAAAACTCGGCAATAGGGATGTTGCCTATTTTTTTAAATTCGAAACAATCAAATTAACACTTGAAAGTGCTTACATTTTAATGAATTCTAAACTAACCAATGTTTTAACGTGCTTAGTGAGTTCATTAACCTGTGAGTATTACAGCACCATGCTGATGCCAAACATAAGCACCAAAACAAAATAACAAAGCAGTAACGGTAGGCAGAGTCCATGCAAAAAGCAGTAACCAAAATAGTCATCGTCGGTGGTGGCACCGCAGGTTGGATAACTGCGGGATTAATTGCAGCCGAACACAATGCTGATAATGGTCGTCTCTCCCCTTCTCCTAAATTAGACATCACCTTGATAGAATCTCCCGATGTACCCACTATTGGTGTAGGTGAAGGTACATGGCCATCGATGCGCTCAACCCTGCAAAAAATAGGGATCGATGAAACCACTTTTTTACTGCAATGCGATGCTAGCTTCAAACAAGGCTCACGTTTTATTGACTGGCAAATAGCATCTAACCACGCTGTTACAAGCAATATGCCAAATGGACTGCACAGTTATCTGCACCCTTTTACCCTACCCATTGGTGAACCACAATTTGCTATTGCCCCTTTTTGGCTACCACACAAAGATCAGGTCAGTTTTGCTGATGCGGTTTGCCAGCAAAATAAAGTCAGTCAACTGGCGTTGGCACCGAAACAAATTTCCACACCTGAATACAGCTTTATCAATAACTATGGCTATCATTTAAACGCAGGTAAATTCAGCCAATTATTACAGCAACATTGCACTAAAAATTTAGCGGTAAAGCATATTACCGACCACGTCACGGATATTGTTCTGGTGGATGAAACAACACAAACAGATTTACCAAAGGGTGATATTAGCCATGTGCTAACTCAGCAACACGGGCAAATTCATGCCGATTTATTTATTGATTGCACTGGCGTTAAGTCTTTGCTGCTGGGTGACAAGTTAGCCGTACCTTTTATTAACCAAAAACATGTATTGTTTAATGACTCTGCACTTGCGATACAAGTCCCCTACGCCGACGATAATAGCCCTATCGCTTCTTGTACTCATTCAACGGCACAAACAAATGGCTGGATTTGGGACATTGGTTTACCTACCCGTCGTGGTATTGGCCATGTTTATTCGTCATCACATACAGATGACGATCAAGCTTTGCAGCAACTTATGGCCTACCTAAAACCTGATTTAGGCACAAAAGCAGCCGACATATCGCCACGAAAATTGAATATCACACCGGGTCATCATCAGGTATGTTGGAAAAATAATTGTGTTGCTATCGGTATGGCAGCAGGGTTTATTGAACCACTTGAAGCCTCGGCCCTTGCGCTTGTGGAATGGACAGCAAAAGCCGTCGCAACCCAATTACCGCAGACCCGCGATACTATGGACATCATAGCCAAAAGGGTTAATCAACAATTTCAGCATCATTGGCAACAAATTATTGAATTTATAAAGCTACACTATGTGATTAGCAACAGAAGCGACAGCGACTATTGGCACGACCATAGAACGGCCAATTCAATACCCACTGCATTAACAGAGCAGCTGGCGTTATGGCAACACCAAGCCCCTAGTCAGCATGACTTTATCTATCGCGAAATGTTGTTTCCGGCGGCGAGTTATCAATTTGTGCTTTACGGCATGCAATTTGATACCCGACCTCAGGTTCAACTTAAACCGTCAATGAAGCAACAGGCACAACAGTTATTTACCGAAAACAGCCAAAGAGCCTCTCGTTTAAGCCAGGTATTGCCAACCAACAGAGCGCTGTTAAACCAACTAAAATTAAACGGATTTTCAAAAATATAGTACTCAGGGCTTTAATGAATTAGCACAATAGTCAACGCTCAAAATAACAATAAACATAAATAGGACAACAACATGACCCAACATGTATTACTGAACAGTGTGGAACACAAAGACCTAAAAGTGATCACTGACCGCTCAGCAAAGTATGGTGACAATGTATGGTATTCGGTCACCTTCCCGCTTGAATTTCGTAGTGTACAAGCTCACTACCCTATCTTTTTCCACAAGGATGCTACTACGGGTCAATTTTACGCTGTCGCATTATTTGGGTTTAGAAATGAAGATAACCTGTTTTTAACTGACAAGGGTTGGGAGGCATCCTATGTTCCACTGACATTACGCCGCCAACCATTTTTGATCGGTAAACAAGTGGTACGTGAAGATGGCATCGAACAAGAGCAACATGTCATTCATATCGATATCGACCATCCTAGAGTCAATAAAGAGCAAGGTGAAGCTGTATTTCACCCTTTTGGCGGCAATACCGATTACTTAGATGAAGTTGGCGATATGTTAGCTGCAATTCATCAAGGCTTGAATGATAGCAAAGTATTTATTGATGTATTACTTGAGCATGATTTGTTGGAATCATTCACTCTCGATATTGAATTAGATAACGGTGAAAAACATCAAATGATTGGTTTTTACACCATCAATGAAGAAAAGCTCAATATGCTAGCGGGCGCTGTACTGGCAAAACTTCATGAACAAGGCTACCTACAAGCTATTTACATGTCGATGGCGTCTCAATCTAACGTGCGCGATTTACTAGACCGTAAAAATGCACAGCACCAAAATAGAAAAGCATGATGGAGAAAGGGTTGAATACCAATACCACATCAGATACTGAACTCAGGATGCAAAATTGCGTACCTGAGTATACTGATTGCACACTTGATCAACTATATCAACGAATAGAATATGCCGACACACCTATGGTTTTTAAAGGTCTTTGCCGTCACTTTCCACTCGTTAAAGCAGGGCTTGAATCAAACAAAGTGGCAATGGATTATTTGTTACAACACTACGCAGGTCAGCCTGTCACCGCATATTATTTACCGCCAGAACAGCAAGGGCGTGTCTTTTATAATGAGCAGGTTGATGGCTTTAACTATCAAGCTGGACGACTCGATTTAGCACAAATATTCCAGCGTTTACAAACTGAATCACAACAACAAACCCCAGCAAGTGTGTATATGGGGTCAACCAATATCCAACAATATTTCCCTGGCCTTTTTGCAGAAAACTGCTTGCTGTTTTCACAAGTTAATCCGATGGCAAATATTTGGTTAGGCAATCAAACCCGCGTGGCAGCACACTTTGATTTCCCACACAATTTAGCCTGTAACATGGTCGGTAAACGCACATTTACTTTATTTCCCCCAGAACAAATTACCAATTTGTATATTGGTCCGATGGAATTTGCTCCCGGCGGCCAAGAAATCAGCATGGTCAATTTTGACCAGCCCGATTATAACCAATTCCCTAAATTCAAAGATGCACTTGCGGCCTCTTTTACCGCAGCACTCGAGCCCGGTGACGTGCTATTTATCCCAAGTATGTGGTGGCACCATGTACGAGGTGTTGACGATTTTAATGTACTCATTACCCATTGGTGGCGTGATACCCCAGCATTTTTGGGACGCCCCAATAATGCCCTATTGCACAGTATGCTCAGCCTGAGATCATTGCCAAAAGCGCAGCGCAAAGCCTGGAAAGCGTTATTTGATTATTACATTTTTGACCACGATGAAGTTGATGAAAGCCATATCCCTGATAATGCCAAGGGCATGCTCACAAAGCCGATTGATGAGTTAAATGCGCGAAAATTACGCGCCGACTTAACCAATAAATTAAAACGCTAACTGAATAAGAATAAACATACCCCAGAGGTAACCCTAATGAAGACAGCAATAAAAAAAGTAGTCATTGCCGGTGGCGGCACAGCAGGATGGATGGCCGCTGCAGCGTTAACAAAATTGATGGGTAAACACATTGAAGTAGTATTAGTCGAATCGGATGATATAGGCACTGTGGGTGTTGGCGAAGCCACTATACCAACGTTGCATATTTTTCACCGCCTATTAGGTTTAAAAGAACAGGACGTGATGGCGGCAACCAACGCCACATTCAAGCTAGGCATTAATTTTGAAAACTGGCACGACGTAGGAAAAGATTACCTGCATTCATTTGGTTTTTTAGGAAAAGACTGCTGGGCTTGTGGTTTTCAACACTTTTGGCTTAAGGGCAAGCAACAGGGTATGGTCAGCGAAATAGGCGACTACTGCACCGAACATTTAGCTGCTCGTCAAGGCCGCTTTGCCATATTACCGAATCAGGACTACAACCACGCTTATCATATGGATGCCAGCCTCTATGCGAAGTTTTTACGTAAAATGGCTGAGGCTAATGGTCTGACTCGAATTGAAGGTAAAATTACTGATGTACAATTGCACAACAGTAATGGCTATATCAAAGCGCTTCAGCTTGATAATGGCGAAATAATTGAAGGCGATTTATTTATAGATTGCACTGGCTTTAGGGCGCTACTGATAGAACAAACCTTAAATACTGGTTTTGATGATTGGAGCCATTACTTACCTTGCGATAGCGCGATTGCCGTGCAAACAAAATCAGTTAATACCCCATTGGCTTATACCCGCTCAATTGCACGTGAATCGGGTTGGCAATGGCGGATCCCTTTGCAAAGCCGTACAGGTAATGGTTTTGTATTTTGCAGTAAATACATGACAGATGAGCAAGCCATCGACACCTTAATGGCCAACATTGAAGGCGAACCCCTTAATAAACCAAGAGTGATCAAGTTTAAAACAGGATCACGCCGCAAACACTGGAATAAAAACTGCGTGGCTATCGGCCTATCATCGGGATTTTTAGAGCCTTTAGAATCCACCAGCATACATCTTATTCAACGTAGTATTGTGCGATTAATGCAGCAATTTCCTTCTCAGGGCATTGATGACACAGACATCAACGAATTTAACCAACAACTTAAGTTGGAAATGGATAATATTCGCGATTTCATTATTTTACATTACAAAGTCACCGATCGAGAAGACAGCCGTTTTTGGCGTTACTGTAAGAACATGCCTATTCCTGCATCACTGCAGCATCGTATAGATATGTTTAGCCAGACGGGTAAAGTGTATAAATACGGCAATGAATTATTTGGTGAAAGCTCATGGATCCAGGTGATGATGGGCCAAGGGATTATGCCAAAAGAGTATCATCCAATTGTGGATATGATGGAAAAAGAAGAATTAGCAAGTTTTTTAAATAACATCAAATCAACAGCAAAGCGTAAAGTAGAAACCTTACCGCCACATTTCGATTTTATTAATCACTATTGTAAATCAAACATTGTGTAAATAACCTTGAGTGAACAGCAATCAAGTTACTCATAACCAACAAGGATAGAGACCATGTCGTCCATTACGACTAACTCGAATCATGTTAATCAACAGCAAAACACCACTGACAGTATTATCAATGTCAGTGGTATAAAGCCCGAGGTTTATTCTATCGGCCAAGAGCAGACGCCTGTGATTATTATCGACAACTTTGCTGATGATTTATTCACGTTACTGGATATTGCTCGTCAACAGGTCCAGTTTACAAAAGATGACGGTTCATACTATCCGGGCGTACGCGCCCCACTACCTCAACGCTATGCTATTGAAGTCATCAATCAGGTGTTTCAGTTGATTTATGATGTCTATCGTGTTCCGCACCACTTAAGGATTAAACCGCAAATTTTATCGTTTTCGTTAATTAGCCAAGCACCTGACAGTTTAATGCCGCTGCAGCGTTTACCGCATTTTGACACACCAGAGCCGTACTATTTTGCTATATTGCATTATCTTAACGATGGACCTCATGGCAATACCGCATTTTTTAGGCACAAAAATACCGGTTTTGAACGAATTAATGAAGCCAGAATGGAGCACTACTTTACATCAGCAAAAGCATTTTTAACTGACCATGCTAAGGACACCCCCGAGTATTTTGTCAAAAGTGATCAACATTACGACATTTATCATCAAATCGAATACCGCCCTAACCGCCTAGTCATTTACCCGGGCAACATGCTGCATTCAACTTTAGTCGATTTACGCACAGATATTGATGATAACCCTAATACCGGCCGCCTCACTGCCAACATCTTTATAAATTTCAAATAACAAAGGGAAAAGTTATGATTAAGGCTTACAACGTTTTAACTAAAAACAAAATGAAAGCGCTTACAGTCAGCCTTGCTACCTTCTTATGTTCAGGTATGCTCAATACAGCATCGGCGGCTCACCCCAGTATTACCCCGCAAACAATACACAGCCTAAGCGTGCTACCTGACAGTGAAAAACAGCGTATTGGTGAGCGCATAGCAAATGTGGAAGCAGAAATAAAACGCTTATTACCCTTACTCACTTTAGAAGAAAAAATATCGCTAGTTCACGCTGCGGGTAAGTTTCATATACCCGCAATTGAACGCTTGGGTATCCACGAAATGTGGATGTCTGATGGCCCCCACGGCGTACGCTACGAAATTGATCGAGACTCATGGGCCCCTGCGGGTTGGACAAATGACTATTCCACATATCTGCCCCCCCTTACCGCCGTTGCTGCAAGTTGGGATGAACACATGGCAAGCTTGCATGGCAATGTATTAGGTGCTGAAGCACGTCACCGGAATAAAGACTTAATTCTTGGCCCTGGAGTAAACCTTGCTCGTCTGCCGCTATATGGACGCAATTTTGAGTACATGGGGGAAGACCCTTTTTTAGCGTCAAAACTTGTGGTGCCAACAGTAAAAGCGATTCAAGCTAATGACGTGGGCGCGACAGTTAAACATTATGCATTAAATACCCAAGAGCTTAACCGCATTGGCGTGAATGCCACACCCGATGAACGCACCTTACGTGAAGTGTATTTACCGGCGTTTGAGGCAGCGGTAAAACAAGCTAATGTGCATGCTATTATGGGGGCCTATAATGAATTCAGAGGCACAAACGCTAACCAAAGCGAACACTTAGTCAAAACCATTTTAAAAGGTGAATGGGGTTATCAAGGAGTACTGTTAACTGACTGGAATGTTGACATCAATACCTATGATGCTGCGATGAATGGTCTTGATATTGAAATGGGTACTGATGTTGCCAGCTTTGATGATTACTTTATGGCAAAGCCACTCTTAGAGATGATCAAAAATGGCAAAATACCTGAATCTGCTTTAGACGATAAAGTGACTCGTATCTTAAGGGTTCAATTAAGTATCGGCATGATGGACAAACAACGCTTATCTGGCGAACGTAATACTGATGCCCATCGCCAAGATGCACGCACCATAGCGACCAATGGGGTTGTATTACTTAAAAATGATAATCAGGTTTTACCTTTACAGGCCAATAAAATAAGCAACATATTGGTACTTGGGCCCAACGCCGATAAACGTCATGGCTTTGGTGGCGGGTCTTCTGAAGTAAAAGCATTGTATGAAATGACCCCGCTTGACGGCTTAAAAGCTAAATTAGGCGATAAGGTCAGGATAACCTTAATGCGTCCTGCTAGCAGCCAATTTATGCCCATTCCAAACGACTACCTCACCACGCGCCACTGGACAGGCACGCCATCTTGGCAAATAAATTATTATCAGGATGCTGCAATGACGCAGCTAGCAAGTGAATCCTGGATAGCCGACCCGCAATTTAATGCCAAAGGGCAAACACAGTCGCTAGAAATAAAAGCCAATATCAAACCTATGGCTACAGGTAATCACAGTTTCAACATTAAGGCAGATGGGCAGGTTGCGCTGTTTATTAACGACAAACCGTTAATTTCTCCATCAAAGGCACACGCAAATAAGGTCATCTCTAAATCCATGCCATTAGTGGCTGGAGAAACTTACGCAGTCAGTTTCCGTTACCAAGGCGATAAGCAAGCCACCTTAGGCTGGGAAACACCCAATAGCTTATATAACAGCGAAAGTGAATATTTAGCGGCAGCTAAAAAAGCCGATGCAGTGATTTATTTTGGTGGGCTTAGTCATGCTGATGATAGAGAGTCTATCGATAGACCAAACATGGTATTACCCGGACAGCAGGATGAAGTGATCTCCAAATTGCTTAGCGTAAACCCGAATACCATAGTGATGATGATTGGCGGCTCAGCAGTAGAAATGCCCTGGGCCAAAGAAGCTAAGGTATTACTTTGGGGGTGGTATGGTGGCATGGAGGCCGGCAATGCTTATGCCGACATTTTGTTTGGTGACGCAAATCCAAGCGGAAAAATGCCCATCACTCTGCCGAAAAAGCTGACCGACACGGCTCCCATAGCACTAAACGATTACAATGCTGAAACCTCACGGTATAGCGAAGGCGTTTTCATTGGTTATCGCTGGTTCGAACAACAAGACATTGAACCTGAATTTGCATTTGGTCACGGCTTGTCATACAGCCAATTTAATTATACTGACATGAGATTATCCAGTACCAGCATCCGCGGCAATAATAGCTTAAAGGTGTCGGTAAACATCACTAATACCAGTAAAGTAGATGGCGCTGAAGTGGTGCAGTTGTATCTACGAGATATGGATTCTAGTGTGCCCCGCCCCATAAAAGAACTAAAAGGTTTTGACAAGGTTTGGTTAAAAGCGGGTGAAACCCAAACGGCACAGTTCACTTTAACTCAACGAGACTTGTCGTTTTGGGATGTTAAAAGTAATAATTGGTTAGCAGAATCTGGGGAGTTTGAAGTCATGCTTGGGGCTTCGGTTAATGATATAAGATTAAGCAAAAAATTCGACTACCAAGCGACAAAATAAAGACGATTGAGAAATGCTATAGCCAAAAAAGCCGGCCTATTTGCCGGCTTCTTTGTAAGGTTATCTTATGCTATTTGGGCTAAGATTCATTTAATACTTTCTGCTCAGCATCAGCAATCATAGTGCTCAGCTTACCGGTTTTAACTAACGTTTTAATAGCGTTATCGATAATAGGAGCGAGTTCTTTACTATTGGGGTGAATATAAACATAAACGGGTTGCGTTTTTATGGTGGCAGATTGCACCGTCAAAGTATCCGCGTATCGTTTATTAATTGTCGCCATACCATCCATATAACTTGCAATGACAACATCGACTCTTTTCTTATTGAGTAAGTCCATCATCTTTTCTGTTGTTGCTGAATAAAATACTTTTTTAGGATTAAGCCCCAGATTTTGAGTATGTTTAACACCCGTTAATACGCCGACATTTAATTCAGCGATATCCGCCACAGAGGTGATGCTGAACTGAGTATCTTTTCGAGTAAAAAAAGCGGTTTTAATTTCATAATAGGACGTAGGCACTCGGATAAAGTCAGGATTATCTTCGCCATAACGCCATACTCGCATAATCTCACCACTTACCTGGCCATCGCGCATACTACGTTCGGCTCTTGGCGCAGGCAACATCTCAATATCGCACTGTAATTTTTGGGTAAAGCAAATTTCTTCTAATATGATTCTCCCAATATTTTGAATCGACGAGTCTGCCACCCCCACAAAATGGGTATTATTATCGTCACTAAAAGCTTGGGGACTCACAACCAGCACAAAGGCGAATAGCGCAGCGGTTAGTTTATTCTTACAATATCGATATGATTGAAATGGCTTAAATAATATAACCAATGCATCCTTCATCGGGAGGTCTCTTTTTGTTTCGCAACGTCATTACCTTTAGCGGTTGAAATACCTGCTGTCAAATTAAACCGCATAGCATCCTCAAAAGACCAGTCTACATTGATAAGTTCATCACGTTTTACCAAGGTTGTTATGCCAGCAACCTGATAGCTAAGTTGAAATAATACTGGAACCCAATCCCCTTCAGGTAATGCATCGGTTAACGGCTGAGGTGTATTATCGCTCATTATAAAACCAACAACATACCCTCCACTTGCCTGTTTAACAAGCACTGTTTTTTGTGTTTTCGGTTTACCGTCGCGATTCATTAAACCAGCGATATCTCGAATGCTGCCATAAACAGATTTAAACAACGGAAATTTCATGAGTTGGCGTTCTAACCAACCATATACCCAAACTATCGGACTTACGGAGAACAATAAACCAGCAATAAATACAATCACAGCAACTAAAATAAATCCTGCGCCAACGAACATAAAGGGGGCGCCAAGGCTGTTTAACAGCAATTGGCCAAGGCCATCGAGTGAAATAAACAGTGACCAAAATAACCAGATAGATAACACCATAGGTAATAAATTGGTTAGGCCACGCGCTAAAGTATTCTTCATAAAATGTCAGTTTCTTGATTGAAGTAAAAATTCCCCGTCATTAAAGCAAATAAAAACGCCTTAAGCGATAACTTAAGGCGTTTTAAACAGGATTACGAAAACTTGCCAATAATTGTTGCCAGTTTACTGATGTAAATCCTTTTCCATATCTTCGTATGATGTATGACGAACATCTTTACCCTTAACGTAATAAATAATGTATTCGCAAATGTTTTTACAGCGGTCACCGACGCGCTCAACAGCACGTGCGGCCCATAACACATCAAGTACACCCGGAATGGAACGCGGATCTTCCATCATATATGTCATTAACTGGCGAATAATGCCCTCGTATTCTTTATCTAACTTGGCATCTTCTTTGTGCAATTCAAATGCTTGCTCTGCATCCATACGGGCTAACGCGTCTAAAGTAGCATGTAATGTACGCGTGGCATGACGCCCCATACTTTCAATACTCACTAATAACGGCTCTTGGCTTTTAGCACGTTTATCAACAGCGGCTTTAGCAATACGTACACACGCATCACCAATACGTTCTAAGTCGGTAATGGTTTTTGAAATCGCTAAAATTAAGCGTAAGTCACTTGCTGCAGGTTGGCGTTTAGCAATGATGCGAGTACATTCTTCATCAATTGCCACTTCCATGCCGTTAACTTTATGATCACCATCAATAACGGTTTTTGCCAGTTCGGCGTCTAAGCCCGCTAAGGCATCAAGCGCTTGCTCTAATTGACGCTCAACTAAACCACCCATCGCCAACACGCGGTTACGAATATCATCAAGTTCTGCGTTAAATTGACCTGAGATATGTTTGTTTAAATTCATTTTTTCCATGTTAATAACCTTAAGCTAAAAATACTGAGTCGAGTTTATGACCTGATCTAAAATGGCGATCTATTCGAAAATTAACCATAACGCCCAGTAATATAATCTTCGGTTTTACGCTTTTTAGGCGTGGTAAATATGGTATTGGTATCGGCATATTCAACCAGTTCACCCATGTACATAAATGCAGTTTGATCTGATACTCGTGCCGCTTGTTGCATGTTGTGCGTTACAATCACCACGGTATACTTTTCTTTAAGTTCAGTGATTAACTCTTCAATCGTTAAGGTTGAAATAGGATCAAGTGCTGACGTTGGCTCATCAAGTAATAACACTTCAGGTTCAATGGCTATGGCACGTGCGATAACCAAACGTTGTTGCTGACCACCAGATAACCCAAAGGCATTATCGTGCAAACGATCTTTCACTTCGTCCCAAATTGCTGCTCCACGTAATGAGCGCTCTGCCGCTTCATCCAACTCTCGGCGGTTGTTCAATCCCTGTAACCGTAAACCATACACCACATTTTCATATATCGATTTTGGAAACGGATTCGGGCGTTGAAACACCATACCCACGTTACGTCTTAAGGCTGCCACATCGACTTTTTTATCATAAATGTTTTGACCATGAAGCAATATTTCACCATCAATTTTACAGGTGTCAACTAAGTCATTCATTCGGTTTATGCAACGTAATAACGTTGATTTACCACAACCACTGGGGCCAATAAATGCCGTCACCTGTTTTTTAGGGATCTTCATCGACACATTAAATAACGCCTGCTTTTCACCGTAGCGTAAATCAAGGTTACGAATTTCTAAGGCAGTATCCTGTGCGGGCAAGTTAGCTAAATCTACAGTATCTGTTTGCATGTTTGAACGATCAATCGAAATCATTTTTTCTTTCCTCAGGATATCGCTATTAGTGTTCTAGCGAACGGAATTTTTCACGTAAGTGGTTACGCACGCTAATTGCAGTTAAGTTTAACGCCACAATTACCGAGACTAATAAAAATGAGGTGGCGTAGACTAATGGACGCGCAGCCTCTACGTTAGGACTTTGAAAGCCTACGTCATAAATATGGAAGCCCAGATGCATGAACTTTCTCTCTAAATGTACAAATGGAAAATTCATATCGATTGGCAATGTCGGAGCCAGTTTTACCACACCAACTAACATTAAAGGCGCGACTTCTCCAGCGGCTCGGGCAACAGCAAGAATTAATCCGGTCATAATTGCTGGGCTTGCCATTGGGATCACAATGCGCCACAGGGTTTCAGCTTTAGTTGCGCCTAGCGCAAGACTACCTTGGCGAACCGCACTAGGGATCCGGCTTAAACCCTCTTCAGTTGATACAATAACCACTGGCAAGGTTAAAATAGCTAATGTCAATGCTGACCATATCACCCCTGGTGAACCAAAGGTTGGCGCGGGTAATGCTTCTGGGTAAAATAATTGGTCGAGTGAACCACCAAGCATATAGACGAAAAAGCCTAAACCAAATACACCATACACAATAGATGGCACACCGGCTAAATTGATCACCGCAATGCGGATCATCTTAGTTATAGGGCCTTTTTTAGCATATTCATGTAAGTATATCGCCGCGACTACCCCAAATGGTGTCACAATCACGGCCATTAACATCACCATAAATACGGTACCAAAAATTGCGGGGAATACGCCACCTTCCGTATTGGCTTCACGTGGGTCATGGCTAACAAATCGACCTAATCCCGTAAACCAGTGGCCAATTTTGCCGATAAACGACATGTGATTGACGTAGTTAACATCTAATATACTGTCTAACTTCAAGGTAACTTCTTCACCGCGCATGTCGCGGATAATCACCGAGTCACGTGCCGCTTTATCTCGTAACGCGAATAGCGATTTTTCTAGCACTAAATAGTCTTGATTCAGCTTGGCAATACCCGCTGCAATTTCGGCTTTACGTTCGGCCGTTAAGTTATTTTCTAATTCGTATTTGCGCTCTTTCAAGCGCAAACGTTCGATTTCATAGTTAATTGAGCCGATATCACTTTTCTGCAGATCTAGTGCTTCATTACTGATATCCACAGCACGATTGATATGCTCAATCAATGAGGTTTCTAGTGCCCCGCCCTCTAATGCTAAGCGCTGACCATCTTCAATTACCGCAATAGGATAACCATAAAAATTGCCGTTTTTGGTACGTTCAAACTTAGCCACATCCGCTGGTGTGCTGCGACTAACGATATCGGTTGCCAATATCCAACGAAAATCTAAGCCGACAAACTCACGGTTACCTGTTTTCACTAAGTAACGCGTCACAAACTCTCCTGGGGGTTGGTTAAATTGATGTCCCGCTGAAATCAAGCGCTCTGTGGGCACTTCTTCACGGTCATAGATTTCACCAATAAGCGTGCTTTTATTTCCCTGTTGATCCTGTAACTCCCACTGATAAACATCTGCAGGCCAAAAGTAACTTAGACCACGCCATGCAATCAGTAACAACAGTCCTAGTACGGCAATTAAGCTGATACTCACAGCACCGCCAGTCATCCATATCCAGGGTGAACCTGATTTAAACCACTTACCCATTGCATAAACCTCTTAAGACGACTGCTGAAATTGTATTGATAAATGTCATCATCATTCCTTAAAGTGAGCTGTAGCGGTCACGTAAACGCTGACGGACAACTTCTGCAATCGTGTTGAACACGAACGTGAAGATAAACAGAACAAATGCCGCTAAGAACAGCACACGATAATGTGATGAACCGATAGCCGATTCAGGCATTTCAACAGCAATGTTAGCAGCCAGCGTTCTCATCCCTTCAAACACACTCCACTCCAAAATAGCCGTGTTACCTGTTGCCATCAGTACAATCATGGTCTCGCCTACTGCGCGGCCTAATCCCATCATAATTGCCGAGAAAATACCTGGGCTGGCAGTTAATAACACCACACGAGTTAAGGTTTGCCAGTTAGTTGCTCCCAGCGCCAAACTGCCGTTAGACAAGTGACGTGGTACGGAGAAAATAGCATCTTCTGCGATAGAGAAAATCGTAGGAATAACCGCAAACCCCATCGCAATACCCACGACTAACGCGTTACGTTGGTCGAAAGTGATACCAAGGTCATTGGTAATAAATTGGCGGGTATTTCCATCAAAAAACATCACTTCAATGGTTGGGCTAATTGCAAACGACAACCAACCTACAAAGATAATAACTGGAATTAACATTAACTCTTGATAGGTTTCAGGTAAGCGTTGTTTCCACTTTTGCGGTAATTTACTCCAGCCAAAGGCGCTGACGAGAATCGATGTAGGCAGTAAAAACAGCAGTAATAAAATACCAGGCAAGTGATCTTCAATCAGCGGTGCTAACCATAACCCCGCTAGGAAACCTAAAATAACCGTAGGTAAGGCTTCCATAATTTCGATGGTCGGTTTAACAACATTACGCACTTTAGGCGTCATAAAGTAAGCGGTATAAATTGCGCCAGCAATCGCTAGAGGAACAGCAAATAGCATCGCATAAAATGCCGCTTTCATGGTACCAAACGCCAATGGCATTAAGCTTAATTTTGCTTCAAAGTCATCTGAACCAGAAGTTGACTGCCACACGTATTGCGGCTCAGGGTAACCTTCGTACCACACCTTTTGCCACATAGCGCTCCAAGAAACTTCTGGGTGGCTGTTTTCAACGGCAAACAGGTGTAATTTTTTGTCAGCTTCAATGATTAATGCGTTTGAGCGTGGGCTAAACGACATTAATCCCGGATTTGGTAGATCGAATTTCTCGTCAAATAACTCACGTTGACTGGTGGTATAAAGCAGTGTGAGTTCCCCCTCAGGGCTTAACACTGCAAAGCTTTTACGATAAAACTCAACCGCCATGGTGTCTATCGGCGCTAAATGATCAAATTCTCGAATGTGCTGATACAAACGGCCATTATCGCTGTTGACCTGAAAGTATTGACTGACAACCCCAGTGTTATAACTCACCAGTATTGAGCTTGCTCCTGCCAATAAATTAACTTGTTTAACAGTCGCCTCACCTCTTGTAACATCAACAACCTGTAATAACTCAACAGATTCGGCATCACGAATATCATAAACATACAGCTTATTAGCGGCAGGTAAAATCAATTGACGGTGATCGGGCGTCATTAAAGGTGTTAGTGATTTTGACGGCGCCTCTTCAATGACAGAATGATAAGCAGTCCATTCGACTTCTTCTGTCATCATATTTTCTTCGCCATCTTGGCGATTGATATTCCAAACACCATTTTGGTCTTGGAACACGAAACTCATGCGGCTATCTGAATAATCAAAAGCTAAGTGATACACTGCGCCATTGGGATTAATCAATAATGGCTTATCGTTTAAGTATTGCACTTTAGGGATGATTAAACGTTGGTTATCAGGATAAGTGACATTGAAATCAATACCAACAACGACAACCTCACCGCTGCTTAAGCCTAATGCAATGCGCTGCTCGTTTGGACTAGACTTCACACTACTAGTCACGGTAGTGCCTTCTGGGATCTTAATCGTATGAGATGAAATAAGCTGGTTAGTTACTGATGAGTAAAAGTCAATTTGACCATTATTGGCAACACGAAAAAGCACTTCATTTTGCTCGTCACTTCCCACCATTAATGTGGGTGAATCAGTATGCTGAAGCTCAACTTTTGTAACGGGTTGAATATCAGCACCATCAAAAATGGGTTTAATAACATAAAGCAGATAGAAAAAAATCAACAATAACGCGACAAACACCATAGTGCCGCCAACCGTTACGCCAATTTGTGCTGCCTTATCCTTAAATGCCCTACGGGTTGCATAGCGATCTACGAGTAGACTTTTAGCCGCAGAACCAGGCTGACTTACCTGACTTTCCATTAAGAACCTCTATATTTAATCATTCACTAGCATTAGCGCTTTGATTGTGTAAATTACTGTGTTAACAATAAATAATTCAAAACAACAAATCATTTATTATTAACCCAATGATAAGTGGCTGCGATTATATTACGTAAAGATGACAGTAGTGTTACAGTCAACGGTTTAATTTTTTGTAGGAGAAAACATTTATGATGCGATATTTAGTCACTCTGCAAGCACCTGATAGAAAAGGTTTAGTTGAACAAATTGCCAATGCGGTTAGCCGAAATAATGGTAATTGGTTAGATTCAGAAATGCGTCATATCGACGGTATATTTGCGGCAATATTACAATTAGAGCTTCCACTGGAAAAATGGGATGAACTGGTCGATGCCCTTGAATGCATAGAGGGTTTATCACTAACTTACTCGCAAGCTAGCCAAGTGGCACAACCCATTAAGCATGTAAGTTATCAATTAGTTGCCTATGACCGTCCTGGATTAGTATTGCAAATTTCCAATAGCCTTAACGCATTAGGGGTAAATATTGAGCAGTTTAGTAGCCAGTATGAAACCGCTGGTCATACCGGTGTCGCCTTGTTCAGAGCCAATATGCGCCTAGGGCTAACTGAACTGACTCAAGAAGAGCAAATTATCGAACAACTTTATAAAATGGGTGATGATGTTGTACTTGATAAAGTCAGTAAGGCAACGGCTTAGTCGCTAAATAACTGCTAAAATGAATTGAAAACACGATTTACCCTCGTAAATAAGTACTTATTAGGATAAACAAGACTATTTTCGAGGGTTCCTCTTTAACCTCTAGTTTACACCTAAAGCACAACATACTGTTAACCACACCAGTTTTAGTGTTTCCCCCCGCAATATAAGCTTAGGCAGAGCTATGCACTAAAACTGACTAACCTTGATTAAAACATCTCAAACACTGGTCTAATCACTATACAAAACATGTATTTATGATAATCTTCATTAGCCAACTAAAAGGACACTTAGTGCTGAGGAATACATGGAAAGACACATCTCCCAAATGATCATGACTTTAGTCGCTATTGCTACAGCACTTTTTTGTGGTTTATCGCATGCCAATGATGTTTTAACTGAGTTAAAAAACTACGCTAGTACCCATTCTGCTGAACAAAGCATTGCTCACCTCAATCAATTCGATTTGGATAACAGTGGTTTTTCAGCTGAAGATAAAGCCAAATTTTATTTTCAATACGGGCAGTTGTTTGAACAAACCCGCCAACTCGATTTATCAATAGCCAGCTATGATAAAGGCATTTCATATGTTGAATCGCTTCCTGTCACTGACATTCTTATCGACAGCCATCTTGAGCGATCTTTTGCCAATTACCTTAAAACCAATGACCCTGCGGTCTATTGTATCGACAGAGTCAAAGCACTTGATTACGCAAGGCAGCACAATAATATGGAGCTGCTCACCAAAACCCTTACCCAAAATGCTTTTTGCTATGAAGACGCGAGTAACTTTCATATTGGTATTGCATTACTCGATGAAGCATTAGCCATTGTCGATAAAAGCGATCATTTGAACGCTAACCGTAAAGCCATGATTTATAATGCCACAGGTAGCCTATATCGTAATATAGGTATGCACCAACAAGGTTATGATAATTTTGAAAAAGCCTATCAAACTTGGCAAACCATAAACGATAAACAAGACATGTTTAACATGTTACATAACATGTTTAGCCAGAGTATTAAATTGAGTAATTGGATACAAGCTCAAGCAAATATCGACCAACAGTTTCAATTAGCCCATGATGCTCCAGAATTTAAAGATTTATATTTTTTTGCCAATTTAAATGCCGGGAGATTAGGATTAAGAACCTACGATTTTCAGCAAGCTATATTTCATTTAAACAAAGCTATCGAACTCAAGCACACCACTCAAGAACATTACTTTGTTAGCAGCAGTTATTTGTTTCTCGCATTAGCCTATATGCGAAACGGTCAGGCCATACAAGCTGCCGAAATGGCACATGTATTTAAGCAAGATGGATCGTTTAGAGCTGACAAAAGTGAAATGATTTTAAAAGCCGATGCCATTATAGCTTTTGGCAATAAAGATTATTTAACAGCAACCAACTTGTTATTTAAATTGATTGATGAAGAGCGTGAAAAAAATCAAAGTATGTTAAATAATGAAGTCATTAACTCCGCATTAAAGCATCAAAACAACGTGACCGAATTTGAAAAACAATTGTTAGTAAATAAACTGGCAATCAATGAACTCAAATTAGCGGCCATTCGAGATAAAGAACACATCAACGATTTAACCCTCACCATCATCGCGCTACTGGCATCAACTCTGGGTATTTTACTGATATTTTTCCTCAACACTTATAAAAAGCGCTCTCAAACTGATTTTTTAACAAAAATTGCTAACAGAGGTTATACCTATATCAAAGGCGAGCAACTTGTTAAGCGCTGTATTAAAACGAATAAACCTGCATCGGTGATCATTTTTGATATTGATAATTTTAAAGAGATCAATGATAAGTATGGTCATCATATTGGCGACTTAGCCATAAAGTCGCTAGCAAATAAAGCCAAAAGCAGCATCAAAAAACAAGATTTAGTCGGTCGTATAGGCGGAGAAGAATTCTTAATTGTGCTACCCAATACCTGTGAACAAGAAGCGGTAGCGATTTCGGAACGCCTCAGAAACAGCATTGCCGAAAAAACCTTTATCTTCGGAGACATAAAAATTAACTTTACCATTAGCTTGGGCGTATCAGAAATTGAGCCATCGTCCTCTGCACTGCAAGATCTTGTAATGCAAGCGGATAAGGCCTTATATCAAGCCAAGTTTTTCGGTAAAAATAAAGTCTATTTAGCTAGACAATGTGCTTACCTCTATGAGGAACAAGCAAGATACTCGGTTAAATCATCACCAGTATTTCTTTAGAGGTCCAATATCAGGGTTAATTGCTTCCTATTTTCAGAATGAATTCTGTTAAACTAGGCTGCAAAGCTGATTATTGGAACGCGAATGTTAGGTACTCTGTCAAAACTTAAAACAACACTAAATGATGTCAATGAAGTGCAATATCAATTGCCCGTAGGTGATGCACTTGTTGCCCTTAACCCATTAATAGGTAAATCGCTAACTTTAACCCACACGGGTAATATTTTTTGTTGTAATTGTGGGAAAAAAACCAAAAAAAGTTATTCCCAAGGACACTGTTATGTGTGTATGCAAAAGCTTGCTAGCTGTGATATGTGCATAATGAAACCAGAAACCTGCCACTTTGATCAAGGCACTTGCCGCGAGCCGGAATGGGCGCAAACTCACTGCTTTGTTCCCCATTATGTCTATTTATCAAATACTTCAGGTATCAAAGTGGGTATTACCCGCCATAGCCAAATTCCGACACGTTGGATTGATCAAGGTGCCACCCAGGGACTCCCGATATTCAAAGTGGCGACACGTAAATTATCTGGATTAATCGAAATTGAATTAGCTAAATTCATTAATGATAAAACGCACTGGCAAGCCATGCTTAAAGGTCATAACGATGATGTGGATTTAGTGTCCCAGGCGGCAACGCTTATCCCTTTAATAGAACAAAAACTACAACAGATTGCGGCGCAATATGATGATGTTGTGATAGAGCGCTTAGACTCGAATATTCAGGCGATTCAATATCCTATTGAGCAATTCCCAGTCAAAGTTAAGTCGCATAATTTTGATAAAGTGGCAGAGGTCAGCGGTATTTTACAAGGCATTAAAGGCCAATATTTATTGTTTGATACAGGTGTAATTAATATTCGCAAGTTTGGATCATACGAAGTTGAAGTTAGCCACGACAGCATTTAATTCTGCAGGTTGCCAAATCGGTAAACAGTCATAAAGGTGTGCCTTTTTGCGATTGAAATACCAATCAGTATAACTGATGACATGATTATACTGATTGGTAATATTCAAAGACTACCTAGACGGAATCGCGCTCAACATCACTTTTGATAAATCATCAAATCGCTCCGCTCTTTTATCAACACTTTTATTATGGTCAGTAAATCCTTGAGCCAATACCCGCCAGTAAGGTTCTTTAACTAAAGGATTAAAAAACGCTATCAAGACAGAGCCTTTCTCGAGCTTGCTATCAACACCATGTGTTGACAACCCTGGCACTAACCCTGCTTTAGCTAATATCTCTGTATCACTCATTTCAGATTCTAATGCCATACCAAATCCAATCAGCATTTGCGGAGAGTCAGTCAAAGCCACTTGTTGATACCCCTTTGCAGCCATCACTTTATTAACCGATTGACGTAAATGGTCACGTAATGGTTCTTCATCTTGTTTATTTTTAGTATGGACAGAAAACATAGTTTGATGCCAAGCATAGGTTGCTGACACTAGCGAAACATCGCCACTGGTCACCATGGTGATTCGGTTTGCAAGGGCTGGCTCAAGGTCCTTGGTTGTACAGGCCGAAACGATAACAAGGCACAAACTGAAGATAACTCGATTTACATTTTTTAACATCAATAACAATCCTTTATAATGACATTTTTAAGATAGTGAACAAACATTTATAAAGCTTGACGCTGTTGGCTGATTAGGTATTTTTGCGATAAAGTTATCAATGAGAACTGCACAAATATAGTGCAGCCAATTCGTAACCATAAACAGTCACACACTGTAAAAACAAGCTTAAAATTTACACAGTTCCTCATAATAAGCTAACCCGTTCAATCCGAGATAACAACGTTTAATTCAATCCGCAAACTCGCTACACATTTTATTAGATTGTCATTAAGTAACCCGCTAGAATGCCTGCCATCATAATTTATTATTTGAGTAAGCTTACAGCACCATGGAACTGATCTTTGCCATTGCTTTATTTGCTTTTTCTTCAGGTATCACTCCTGGTCCTAATAACATCATGTTGATGACTTCTGGAGTTAACTTCGGTATTAAGCAAAGTGTGCCTCATCTGTTAGGTATTAGCCTAGGCTTTCCCGCAATGATCCTTGCGGTAGGTTTAGGTATGAGCGCGGTATTTCAAGCCTATCCTATACTGCACACAGTGATTAAAGTCCTTGGTATAATTTACTTATTGTATCTTTCATGGTTGATTGCTAATAGCAGCAGTAAAATGGAAGGGAAAAAAGTCAGTAAGCCTTTTAGTTTCATTCAAGCCGCTGCATTTCAATGGGTTAATCCTAAAGGTTGGATTATGGCAGTTGGCGCTATTGCTACCTTTACTTCGGTGAATCAAGCTCTTACCCCTCAAATTATCACTATTGCCAGCGTGTTTTTATGCGTAGCTTTTCCCTGTGCGATTGTATGGTTAAGTTTTGGCGTTGCTTTAAAACGTATTTTAAAGAATGAGCGTCAACAGCGTATTTTTAACGTCAGTATGGCAATATTACTAGTCGCATCCATTATTCCAATGGTCATTCCAAATCACTAATGCTTTAGGCCAAATTATGACTGATCTTCACCCTTGCATCGCGGAATCTGAAAACTGGGTCAAACAAGTAATTATGAAGTACAACATCTGCCCCTTTGCTCGACGGGAAGTTGAAAGCAGCAGTATACGATATCACGCATGTGAACAAACAAAAGTCAAAGCTGTGCTGAAAGCATTTATCGGCGAATGCAAACTGCTTGAAAAAACGCCAGAAATTGAAACAACGCTATTCATTTTACCGCGGGGGTTTGAAGGCTTTTATTCGTATCTTGATCTGGTTGATTCTGCCAACGATATATTAGTGCAACATGACTTTGAAGGTGTTTTTCAGATTGCCAGTTTTCATCCAGACTATTGTTTTGATGGCGAACCACAGGACAGTGCTGCAAATTTTACCAATCGTGCGCCCTACCCGACCTTACATATTATTCGTGAAGCAAGCATGGAATTAGCCTTGGCTAGTTATGATGACCCAGAATCAATTCCACAGCGAAATATCGCGTTTGCAGAGCGTAAAGGAACGGACTTTTTCATCAAATTACTTGAGCAGTGCAAGCGTTAATAGATTCTAATTAGTTATAGATTAACGAAAGTGATTATTAATCTTCAGAAACAACTAAGGGCTGCAAAGCAGCCCTTAGTTGTTATCAACGTCTCACTTCAACAGCTTAGAAAGCTTCATTCACATTAAAATAAAAGCCTGAATCACCTTTACCATAAGCCAAATCTAAGCGTAAATTCACTTTAGGCTTCACTTCTAAACGGTAACCAACACCCACGTTAGGCAGAAGATGGTCAAAGCTTAACTCATCAATTGAGTCTGCTATAGTACCGGCTCCTAACCAGTAAACCAGACCGTGACGCCCGGTTAAATGTTGACGGTATTCAACCTGCGCAAGTAACATTTGCTTATCGCGATATCGTCCTGTGGTGTAGCCACGTAGGGCATTACCGCCACCAATTTTAGATAAATGATCCCATGGCACATCACCATAACTAAAGCGCCCACGAACTTGCCAGGCTAATGTGTCATCTTCCAATATCGGATGATAGGCGCTATGTAACACGTTATACACTTCAAAATCATGATTACCGCCAAAGCTTTCACGATAAACACCAACCTCAAGCTGACTGATACTACCTGTTTGCGGATTAGTCACATGATCACGAGTGTCATAATTAATTAAAAAATTAAAGCCAGAATTGCGAGAGACCTCGTTTAATGGGTCAACATCGATATCAATTGTCGCAACATCCACACCATCTGCTTTTGCGTAAGTGTAATCAAAACCGGCACCGATAAAACTATGCGCTGCAATTCTTTGCAAAATCATAGGATTAATTTGAAATGTTTGACTGTTAAATTCAATGCGATTTAAATCTTCATTATTAAATTCATAACCAACACCGTAATACACATCGGGTACGTCATACACATTGGCATTAAAGTAGAGGCGTTGATTATCTTCATTGAAAAATGATTTATTTTCAATACCGACGCCTAAAGCGCCATTGATTGACGCTAAACCATTAATCACTAATGAAGATAGTTGACTGACCTTATCTTCACGATCTACTTGATATAAGCCTACAATAGAAACACCAATGCCTAAACTCATTTCAGGGTTATAAAAAGGCCCTGGCAGGTAACTGAAATCAATTCCGTCATCAGGATTAAACTCACCATCAGCTCCCAAGTTACTCAGAAGATCTTCAAACCAACCTTGAGACTCCACGCTTTCAACTTCAGCATGATCCACGGCATCGTTGAATATTGGTGATTCTGCAGGTTGAGCTGTCGGCTGCAATACTGTTTCAGATGCTTCATTTGCCTCAATAACAGGTGCCGCTATAGTCTGGTTAATGGCACCTAAACTGATACAGTTGATGGCCAAAAAGCTAATAAAAACCTGATTTAGTTTATTCATTTAGCTGCGCACCTATTTCTAGTTTAGATTCTGAAGTCAAAGTGGGTTGCTGCGCCGCTTCAACTTGTGATGGTTCTACTATTTTATGCGTAAGGTATGGTCGTTCAGCTAAATGCTGTTTGAGTAAAATATAATCCTGTTGTTGATCATACTTAGCAATTTCAACAAATTGTAAATGAGTGAAGCCATCGGCCCATAAAGCCTCTGGAACATGGGCAAATGAAGCCTTAAATTCTTCATCAACTGACACATGCTGAACAGCTATATCATCGAATTGAACACCAAACATCTCTGTTGCTAACGATAAATTGTGCGGTTTAACCGGCTGCTCATAAAGACTGGCTAATAGCGCCCAATCCTCGCTGCCTTGAACTTTATCTTTACTGACAATATAAGGTGATTGCTTATTGCCTAAAGCATAATGGCGTTGCAGTAAAACAAACTTATTTGGCAGCGCTTCATTTGAATCCCACCAATTGCCATCAATGGCTCTAAATAGCGCATTGGTTTGATCTTTTGATACTGGCTCAAGCCACTCTAACGTTGACGCTAACCAAGCAGTCATATGGTAATTGTATTGCTGTTTGGTCATTGCCAAATTGTTGGTCAGTACCGCTAACGCAATTTTGGCGCCCAACATGTTTGAGTACAAATCTTCGATAGAATAAGCAGATACCGCCTCAGTCCAAAGCGAAAAGCTGCGATAACCATGCCACTGTGATATTTCGTGAGCCTCTGCCATGGTAAAAGCTAAACGAGCAGCCATTGAGGCTGCTAGCTCCCAGCGCTCACTTGCCGTTAAATGAGATATATCAAACTCTTCAAGTTCAAAGGTTCGATGACCTATTTCCAAAGGGAGCTCAATTGATTGAGCCTGGCCTAATTTAGGCTTAATAAGATAAAATAACGCAAGGGCATTATCAGCGGTATCACGTACATGGGCTAAATCGATAAAACCACCCTTGCGGGTATAAATCATGCCATTATTTTCGGTGCTTTTGCCGCTATCAGGAGATGACTTTTCAAAACTATATGATCCAGCATCAAATGCATGAGCGCCAATTTCATCAAGCTGAACGGTGTTAGCATGGCGATAAAAAGGAATGGGTAACAAGCCCATCGCCACTTTTTGATCTGCGCCAAATGCACAGCATGGCCTAACACTCATAGGCATTGCTAGTGCAGCATGCTCAGGTAAAATGATATCTCGAACTAGTGCATTGTCGGGGATATCATCTAGTGCAGCCCCAACAGCCACTTCGCTTGGTAATGCTTGCATTTCCCATTCATTACGGCTACTACAAGCCGTTAGTGCTAACACAAAACCTAGAGAGGTTATGGCTAGAGGAAGGTTTATTTTCTTCATTGAATAAAAGCCCTGATTTCTTGAGTGATTTGTTCTGGAAAGTCATTACTAAGACCATGCGCGCCATTGGGTATCACCACAATGGGGGCATTAAGAAACTCAGCAAAGCGTCGTCCGTTGTCAATTGGGAACACCTTGTCATTCTCGCCCCAAATTAATAGTGTCGGTGGCATTGAATCTTTAAATTGCTGAGGATTTAATTGATCCCGATATGCCGGAAGAGTGTTAATTAACGACTCTTTTTGGCTTAAAAAGTCGGCAAAATAATACTCATATACTTGTTGGTCAACAAAGCCTGGCATCCATGGATAACTAACAAAAGTATTTTCAAGTAACCATCGAACTTGCTCACCGTCTTTAGGGACAAACACCTCTTGCGGTTGATTAGCACCAAAACGTTGGGTCATAGCCTGTAAATCGTCATCTGAAAAGAACAAACCAGGACTGGCTAAGATGATGGCTTTATCTACTTTGGGCTCATTAATCATTAAATCAAAACTGACAAAGCCACCAAAAGAAATCCCTACGACATTCACTTTTTGCAGTGCCAGATGCTTAATGAGTTGCTGGATAGCGAGGGTTTCGCTGCTGATGGTTGCCGGTGCGTTGCTAAAAGACTCACCAAACCATAATAAGTCAGGCACGATAACATGATAATCGTGACTTAAATCGCGCATCATTTCATACCAACTGGTCATCCCAGTGCCACCAAAACCATGTAGTAGTAAAATAGCCGGCGCAGCAGTGTCGCCGCCTTGCCAATAATGTAGCTCACCGCCGTCTTTTAGCGCGAGTTGTTGCCGTTCAAACCCTGCATTAGCGACTGTGCGTTGTTGATGGTGATCAACAACGCCAACAATGCTACAACCACTCAGTAGAATTGTGAATAAGCTAACACCGAAGAGTTTTTTCAACATTAAAATCTATAACCTATGCCAGCCATAAAGCTTTTACGTGTCCCTAAACCACCTTCGAGTAAAAGGTCAAAACCTTTACCAAGTGTTATTTGACCGCCAATCAAGCCATTCCATTTATCAGCCAAATGTTGGTTCACTTCAAATTTTCCGCTAGCGATAGGTACGCCGATGTCGGCCAAATTACCACTAAAGTTTTGTTGTACATTTTGATACATGGCACCAATCCATACCTGAGTGTTATGGTTAGCAATTTTGAATTGATAGCCAACACGCGGTGAAACGACTACAGAACTAATCTCACCATCCAAAATATCTAAATCTGTATTGGTGTAATTAACATCAAGTAAAGCAAACCAATTGCCAATCCCACCTGCAATCGTGCCACCTCCGCCATAGGTTAAGCCTTCAAAGTCTAAAATAAAATCAAATGGAGCTGATTCTACAGGTTTAAATGGTGGTGGTAGTGCAAGGTTTACCGTCACATTAGCAACACTGCTGCCTTTGGTTTTACCGATAACGCCATAAAAGTTTAAAAAAGGTAGCACCCACATATCGGCGCGAAACGTTGTGGTATTCGACTCTTGAATTGCCTCAGTACCGTTTATCGAAACGAGTTCATCAACAAGCCCTAAGCCGGAAAAGGTTACACTCTCAACCACCAAAGGCTGTTCCATGGTCATATAGGACGCGCCAAAACCAAACGGTAAAGGCAGCTCATACCCCCTGTCTATGGCTTCTTGAGCCCAAATAGGAAAAGTTCGCTCATACTTTTTGGGTACTTCAATTTCGCTATCGCTCGCAAAACATAGGCTAGGAATAAATACGATGGCTGAAGCCAAATAAATTTTATACATAAGTACCTTAATACAGCAGAATTGAAATTAAATAGGAACCAAAGGTGCCTATAAAAGGCTCAAATTTGTGTTTATTGTTATGAAATTTGATTCAATAAGTGCTATCTAAGATTAACCAAAGCTTAAATTAAGTGAATTATAACCTAATATCAACATCCGGCTATTCATAGTTGAGATTTTTAGAAAATATTTAGCTATAAATAACAGAGGCATAAGCTGATGTTGTTGGCTTCGAAAATGATTTTTTATAAGAAAACACTTTTTAACACACAAATAAACAACATCTTCCGCATCAAAAAGCCAAACACTTTACTGAGACGTTAGTTAATAAACATAATAAGCTAATAACGCAGTAAAAATGACCGACAAACACTGTCAGAAGGGTTCGGCTAAAGCGAATTAAGCTTTAGTTAGTTATCTTATTAAGTGACTTTTCAGTACCACTGATTAAAACCACAACCCTATGATATTATTATGAAGAGCTTACACTGGTTGATTTAATCACAAAGACCTGTTTTCGGTGGTAAGCCAATAGAGATGCTTGCATCATGAATAAGATACATATCGCTGGATTAATAAGTATCTGGACATAATGATAATTAGAAGCAAAGGTGCAAATAATCAGAGCGATATATGCTTTTAATTACGGGTAAACTTACTTTTAAACCAGTCAATAGTGGCAATTTGTTTGGTTTGCGACAAACCAAAATAAATACAAATCCACGGAGAAATCAGTAAAAACCACGGCAGTCCTGCGGTTGAGCGCCCGCTAAATAGAAGGTATAGAAAGCCGCCATACATTACGATGACGCCTAATATGCCTACCACCAGCATAACCTTTTTAATCCACAGCTCTAACATTGAAATGTTCACTTTTCGCCCTTTTTTAAATGTATCAATACTCACAGCAAAAAGCCGAGCTAAGCTCGGCTTTGTGTAACGATAATACCACGCTTAAGATTACAAGCGAATACCGCCATCAATTTCAAATACACGACCGTTTACATAGTCATTTTCAATAATAAAACGCACAGTAGAAGCTATTTCATGAGCTTCACCTAAACGTCCTACTGGTACCATTTTCTCTAAACGCTCTAACGCTTCAGGCTTCATGGCTGCGGTCATTTCGGTAGCAATAACACCAGGAGCAACTGCCGCTGCGCGAATATTGTAACGAGCTAACTCTTTAGCCCAACCTACTGCCATTGCCGCTACTCCCGCCTTTGAAGCAGAATAATTGGACTGCCCCATATTGCCGGCTTTGGCTAAGCTCGAAATGTTGATGATCACGCCTTGCTGTGCGGTTTCAATCATGACTGCAGCGGCTTCACGACCACATAAAAAGGTGCCGGTTAAATTAACGTTGATCACTGACTGGAACTTTTCAAAAGACATACGGTCAACCACTTTACCGTCTTTAGCCTTAACCATTAGTCCATCACGTAAAATACCAGCGTTATTGATTAACACATTAATATGACCAAAGTCTTCACGAATAAAATTAAAACCCGCTACTACATCTTCTTCGTCGGTAATGTCAAACGCATAGCCTTGCACTTCAGTCGTGGCACCTAAATCAGCACACGCTTGCTCAAGTTTTTGTTGGTCTACATCGATAAGCGCCAATTTTGCACCTTGGGCCGCTAAATCATGCGCCATGGCAAGACCCAATCCACCCGCGCCACCTGTGATGACGACAACCTTATCTTTTAATTCCATTACCGGATCCTTTTACTTTTTATTTTGATTTGCAAACTGTTCAAAAATGCTCGAGAAATCAAGACGACCATGGCCTTGTCGAGCATGGTTAACATACAAACTACGCGCTAATGCGCCCATTGGTGTACTTGAGTTTGAAGCTAACGCTGCCTGTTGTGATAAGCCTAAGTCTTTCACCATTAAGTCAACCATAAAGCCGCCTTGGTATCCTTTTGATGATGGCACATTATCCATCACATTTGGACAAGGGTTATATTTTTCCAGCGTCCAGTTTCCGCCGCTGCTGACTTTCATGATATCAGACAATACTTTGGGATCTAAACCGTTATCTATGCCTAATTGCAAAGACTCGCTAGTACCGACCATCAACACTGAAAGCAGCATGTTATTACAAATTTTAGCAATTTGTCCTGCGCCAACCTGACCAGCATGGAAGATATTTGCGCCCATCACAGTTAATACCTTTTGTGCTTTAGCATAAGCGACATCACTGCCGCCACAAATAAAGGTTAACGTACCGGCTGCAGCACCTGCTGTGCCACCAGATACTGGAGCATCCATAAATTCAATGCCATTTTTTGCCGCTTTAGCACCGACGATTTGTGCCGTTTGCGCATCAATGGTTGAGCAATCAATTAATAAGGTGTCTTTGCCGACAACATCTAATAAACCTTTATTATTGTCATCACCAATGTAGATACTTTGAACATGCTTGCCCGCGGGTAACATAGTAATGACATAGTCGGCTGATGCCGCTGCGCCACACGCTGTTTTGGCGCTTAATGCGCCTTGGTCGGTTAAGGCTGCTACTGCCTGTGGATTTAAGTCAAACACAGTTACCGTTATGCCAGCTTTAATTAAATTGGCCGCCATTGGGCCGCCCATATTACCGAGTCCGATAAATGCTACTGTTGCCATGGTTAATTCCTTTTAAAAGTCTTTTAATGGGTGATGATGAGCTTGCCAAGGTGACGTTAATAATGCGGCAAGCGCATCATCGGTGACTTGTGTTACATCATTAAATCGCCATTGTGGATTACGGTCTTTATCAATTAACAGTGCGCGCACTCCCTCACAAAAATCGCCATGGGCGCAACAATTTACACTGACGCCTAGCTCCCATTTAAAACAGTCGGCTAAACTTAATTCAGTGCCTAATTGTGCCAGGGCAAACACCAAGTGCCAGCTTAATGGGCTGCCTGCTAAGGCGGTTTTTTGGGCGCGCTTTAGCCAGTCTAATTCTGTTTGCAAGCTGGATAATTGATAATGCACATCTTCAATATCGCCAGACATTAATAAATCGATTTGCTGTTGAAATGCTTCTAGTGGGCTGTCACCAATTTCAACGCTAACGTTATCTTGCATGACATTTAATAACTGCGTCAGCGCCTGATGGTTCACCTCAGCTTTATCATTCCAATGAATGTCAGCTAAGGCATCAAATAAAGGCTCTTTATCATCGCTGGCTAAAAAGTGATTACCAACATTGACGTATAAAGCATCTGCAGCATTCATGTTGTAGGCTGTTAACCCTAAAAACAGGCCAATTTTACCTGGCATGCGATTTAAAAAATAACTGCCGCCCACATCAGGATATAAGCCGATAGTGACTTCAGGCATAGCAATTCGGCTACGTTCAGTGAGCACGCGATGAGAACCGCCGGCCATTAAACCTAAACCGCCGCCCATCACAATACCATCTCCCCAAACTAAAACAGGTTTACCGAACTGATGCAGTAAATAATCTAGTTGGTATTCTTGGGTGAAAAAATCACAGGCTTCGTCGGTCATTTTATGCGGATTAGCAATTGAGGCATGGTAAATAGCCCGAACATCACCACCCGCACAAAACGCTTTATCACCGCTGCCATCAAGCACTACCAAGGCAATATTCGCATCAGTTTGCCATTGTTTTAGCTGCTTGGTCATGGCCTGCACCATGCTAATGTTCAATGCATTAAGGGCTTTTTCAATATTTAAGGTCACAACCCCAATCGACTTGCCCGATAATGTGCCAAGGGTTTGAAAAATTACATCTTGAGTCATTAGGCATTCTTCCAATTCGGTTTACGTTTTTCAAGAAAAGCATTTACGCCTTCAGCTTGATCTTGGGTATCAAACAAACCCACAAATAATTCACGCTCTAACGGCAACGCCTGTTTGCGAGGCATAGTCCGTCCGGCTTGAATAAGGGTTTTACACACTGCCACACTACTCGGTGATTGCTTAGCCACTTTTGTAGCTAATGCAAGTGCCGCATCGAGTGCTTGCCCCTGTTCAACGACCTCTTCAACCAACCCGATTTTTTCAGCTTTAGCTGCATCAATGCGCTCACCACATAAAATCATCCGTTTTGCCCAGCCTTCACCCACCAAAGCGGTTAAGTTTTGGGTACCACCCGCACAGGGTAATAACCCTACCGTCGCTTCTGGCAATGCCATTTGCGCATGTGCTTCAGCAATACGAATATCACAAGCTAATGCCACTTCTAATCCACCACCCATGGCATAACCATTAATGGCGGCAATTGATACGCCTCTAAATGCACTGAGGGTTTCGAATGCCTCACCAAAATGTTTGGCCATGGTAGCCGCATTGCCTTTGTCGCCATCGGCAAACAAATTTAGATCGGCACCAGCAGAGAAAAACTTCTCGCCCTGACCAGTGATCACTAAGGCATAGATATCTTTATTGTCATTCAGTTCAAGTACTTTGGCTTTCAGTGCTTGTAAACTGGCCGCGGTCCATGTGTTGGCCGGCGGATTGTTCATTTTTATAATGGCAGTGTTGCCATCAATACGTACCCAAATGGCATCTGTTGCTGTGGTATCGGTTGTCATGATGTAAACCTTAATCGTCTGCTGAAATTATCTCGTCTGCGCTAATTCGCCCCTATTGATGAATAGAATGGGCTAACGAATAGGATGGGCGTTTTCATCCAGCAGACGACGGGCAATAATTAACCGCATAATTTCATTGGTACCTTCAAGAATTTGATGCACGCGTACATCACGGAAATGACGCTCAAGTGGGTATTCTCGAATGTAACCATAGCCACCATGAATTTGCAGCGCCGCATCACAGACCTGAAAACCAACATCAGTGGCAAAGCGTTTTGCCATAGCACAATATGCACTTGATTCTGGGTCTTGGGTATCCAGTTTAAATGCCGCTAAACGCACCATTTGCCTTGCAGCAACTAAATCAGTAGCCATGTCGGCTAATTTGAATTGCAATGCTTGAAACGCCGCTAACGGTTTACCAAACTGCTTACGCTCGTTCATGTATTGGGTGGCACGATCAAGTGCTGATTGTGCTGTACCAATTGAGCAAGTGGCAATATTAATCCGCCCGCCATCTAAGCCTTTCATGGCAAAAGTAAAACCTTGGCCTTCTTCGCCTAACAGATTGGCAACGGGAACTCGCACGTTTTCAAAACTAATTAGTCGTGTAGGTTGAGCATTCCAACCCATTTTGTCTTCGGCTTTACCGTAGGTCACACCGACAGCATCCGCCGGAATAGCGATAGCAGAAATCCCTTTAGGCCCAGCTTCACCCGTTCGGCACATCACCACTAACAACTCGGTTTCACCGGCGCCTGAAATAAACATTTTTGAGCCGTTAATGATGTAATCATCACCTTCGCGCACAGCTTTAGTTTGCAATGAGGCGGCATCACTGCCGGCACCTGGCTCTGTAAGGCAATAAGAGGCTAATAGCTGGCCGGTTGTTAAGCCTTCAGACCATTGACTGCGTAGGGTTTCTGTTCCCCAGGTAGTGACCATCCAAGTAGCCATATTATGAATTGTTAACATGGCGGTTGTGGCGGTACAGCCGTAGGATAACTCCTCAAATATGATCGAGGCATCTAAACGAGATAGCCCCATGCCACCTTCTGACTCTGGCGAGTACAATGAGCAAAAACCTAACTCGCCCGCTTTTTGGATAACATCTTTAGGGAAGTGATGCTCTTCATCCCATTTAGCGGCAAACGGGGTTAATTCATCGGCTGCGAATTGACGGGCAAGATCGGCAAACTGGCGTTGATCTTCATTTAAATTAAAATCCATTGAGGGGCTCCTACTTTGTTCTGACTGATGACTCTTGGGTCATTTATTGGCAGGCGAACACAAGTGTAGCCTGCCATAAGGTCTTGTTTTCTTATTACTTGAATCACTACTTGAGATTGATACTCATATTTGGACCAGATACCGCGTCGGTTTCAAACCAACGTGAAGTAATGGTCTTGGTCTCAGTGTAAAAACGTACGGCTTGCTTGCCATACGCATGCTGGTCGCCATAGAAACTGCCTTTCCACCCCGTAAATGAGAAGAAAGGTAAAGGCACAGGAATTGGCACATTAATACCCACTTGACCGACTTCAATTTCATGTTGGTATTTACGTGCAGCACCGCCAGATGCCGTAAAGATTGAGGTACCGTTTCCGTAAGGGCTGTTATTCACTAGCTCAATGGCATCGTCTAAGCTGTCTGCTTCCATACAGCATAAAACTGGGCCAAAGATTTCTTCTTTGTAAATGCTCATGTCTGTTGTGACTTTGGTAAACATGGTTGGGCCTACCCAGTTACCCGACTCATATCCTGCAACAGTAAAATCGCTGCCATCAAGTAAACATTCAGCGCCTTCTTGTTTACCTTGTTCAATCAGGCTTAACACGCGCGTTTTAGCTGCTGGGCTGATAACAGGACCATAGGCCGCTTCAGGGTCATTCCACAAACCTGGACGCACTTTAGCCAGCGCTTCTTTTAACTCAGGGATCCACTCTTTTGCTTTACCCACAAATACCGCAACTGAAATCGCCATACAACGCTGGCCCGCCGCGCCCACTGATGCGCCCACTAAGTTATTAATCACTTGTTGTTTACTGGCATCTGGCATGATCACACAGTGGTTTTTAGCACCTGCAAATGCTTGTACGCGTTTAAGGTTATCGGTACCCGTTTTGTAAATATATTGGCCAACGCCCACTGAGCCGACAAATGAAATCGCTTTAATGGCAGGATCGCGCAGTAAAATATCAACCGCCACTTTATCACCGTGAATCAACTGTAATACGCCTTTAGGCGCGCCAGCTTCAACAAACAATTCAACAAGACGTTGTGGGGTCATTGGATCTTGTTCTGAAGGCTTTAAAATAAAAGTATTACCGCAGGCTATAGCAAGAGGGAACATCCATAACGGGATCATCGCAGGGAAGTTAAAAGGCGTAATACCTGCACACACTCCTAATGGCTGGGTGTAGCTGTAGGTATCAATGTTACGAGCGACGTTTTCAACGGTTTCGCCCATCATTAATGAGGCAATGTTACAAGCATGTTCAGCCACTTCAATACCACGCCACACATCACCTTTGGCATCTTCGAACGTTTTGCCGGTTTCTTGCGCCAATATGGTTGCAATTTGATCATGGTTTTCTTTTAACAAATGCTGATAGCGCAACATCACTCTTGCACGTTCTGACACTGGCACTTCTTTCCAGGTTTTAAACGCTTCTTTTGCACTGTGAATGGCTTGCTCAACTTCAGCTGGTGTTGCCGCATTGATTTTAGCAATAACACCATTATTGATAGGGTTAGTGACATCGATATTGTGAGTGCCTTTACCAACAGTGAACTCGCCATCAATATAATGTTTTACTTGTGTGGTCATAATATTTCCCTTCGAACCAGATTAAATCGGGGTAAGCATTAATGGCGATGATGTTGTATTTGTCCCAATCACTATGTGTCGGGTTATTGCTCATTAATGCTTGTCTTGTTGAACGTTAGTTTGTCGCTTTATACTTCAATCGCCATAGCAACGGCTTCACCGCCGCCAATACATAATGACGCAACACCACGATGTAATCCGCGGGCTTTTAATGCATGAATGAGTGTCACTAACAAGCGCGCACCTGAACAACCAATAGGATGACCTAATGCACATGCACCGCCATTAACGTTGACTTTATTGGCATCTAATCCGAGTTCAGAAATAGCTAACATGGTGACCATGGCAAAGGCTTCATTAATTTCAAATAAATCAACATCATCTTTTGTCCAATCCACTTTACCAAGCAATTTGTTCATCGCGCCGACAGGTGCTGTAGTGAACATGGCTGGCTCTTGTGAGTGGGTAGTGTGACCTTTGATGGTAGCTAAAACAGTTAAGCCTAAATTGGCAGCATTTTCTCGTGTCATCAGTAATAAGACCGCTGCACCATCAGAAATTGAACTAGAGTTAGCCGCAGTGATCGTACCGTCTTTGGTAAAGGCAGGACGTAAACTTGGAATCTTTTCAGGACGGGCATTACCTGGTTGTTCATCGGTGTCGACAACAACATCACCACGACGATCGCTTACCGTAACAGGAGTAATTTCAGCCTTAAAAGCGCCGGAGTTAATCGCGTTGTTGGCTTTTTCAAGTGAGCTAAGTGCAAACGCATCCATTTGCTCACGGGTTAAGCCATAATCATCTGCCGTTTTTTGTGCAAATGTGCCCATTGCACCACCGGTATAAGCATCTTCAAGGCCATCTAAAAACATATGGTCCATCACTTTGCCATGACCCATACGCATCCCGCTTCGCGCTTTATCAAGAAGGTACGGGGCCTGACTCATGCTTTCCATGCCACCAGCGATAACAATATCGCTGCTACCGGCTTTAATTAAATCATGGGCTAGCATCACGGTTTTCATTCCTGAGCCACAAACTTTATTTACCGTAGTAGCACCAACAGAAAGCGGTAGACCAGCCCCTAATGTAGCTTGACGAGCTGGTGCCTGGCCTAAACCCGCTGGCAACACACAACCCATTAACACTTCATCAACGCTAGAAGAAGCAATACCACATTCGGCAAGTAAACCTTGAATAGCGGCAGCCGCCAAGGCTGGGGATTTCACTGATGACAATGCACCTTGGAAGCCACCCATTGGGGTACGCTTTGCTGCAACAATGACGATATCTTGTGCCTGATTGGCCATTCCAGCTTGCTGTGGACTCATAACTACTCCAATAAAAACTAATTATCACAAAAAAACATGACATCACTTTGACGTTTACGCGAACGTAAAGCAAGTAATAATTAGTCTAAGAAGTAGATGATTTTTAGTCCATGTGTCAGTGAAGATTTACACCTATAAATAGGCTCGTATGCTGGTAGATATGAAGCTAGGCAAGTTGCGAGGAATAAGAGGGGAAAATTAAACACTTTCAACATAGAGTTGTACTTGATTGCGGCCTTGATTTTTAGCCCGGTACATTGCAAGGTCTGCTTTTTTAGCTAAATCACTAAACAATTGCTCACTGACTTTATCATCTATATCTATATTGGTATCGGCAGACTCGTCGAGTACAGCTACGCCTAAGCTTATCGTGAAACTAACGGTAACCTCACCAAATTGAAAAGCTTGATCTGCAACAACCCTTCTCATTCTTTCAGCTATTTGCATTGCATCAGACTGACTTGTATTGGGGAACACACATAAAAACTCTTCACCGCCGATTCGACCAATGATGTCACTACGCTTTATGTAACTTTGGCAACGCCCCACTGCAGCCACAATGGCTTTATCACCAATATCATGGCCAAATTTGTCATTGATGTGCTTAAAATGGTCAATATCAAATAGGACTAAACTGAATGGCTGTTGATTTTCATGGCAATAAACTAAGCGTTTGTTGCCTTCAATAAAGGTATGGCGACGGTTTGCTATACCGGTTAAAAAGTCGGTTTGCGAACGGCGAATGAATTGTTTTCTCGAATAAATTAGAAATACCACGACTACACTTAAACTAACAACAATCACAATAAAGGTTATCATGGATAATGTTGTGATATTTTGCTTGGCCATTTGATTGCTTAAATTAAGCTTGTTAATAGCTAATTCTTTTTCAAGTAACACATTTTCATATTTTGCCATTTTGACATTATGATTTAATGAGGTCAGCACCACATCATTTGCAACAGCTTCTTCCATTCGATTTTTTTCTATATTGATTGCAGTAAACAAATATTTTAGAGCGCGATAATGGTCCCCTTTTGAATATGAGTAAACCGCCCTAACCTGCTCAATGATCAAGGTTGATTGACTATTGATGTTATCCGAATTCAAAAAGGTCTCAGCCACATGTCCTGCGGTGACAATATCCTGGTGGTGAAATAAACTCAGCGACCATAACCCTAAATTTTGAGTGACGAAAAATGTTTCTTTGGTATTAACAGAAAGACTATCAGCAGCTTCAAACGCTTGAATTGCTGAATTAAACTCCTGCCGCTCAAAATGATAGCGCCCTCTATTAAAATAATAAAAAAACTCAAAATCTTTATATTCTGGCGCATTGGATTGTAATGTTTGCATCTTAGCAAGATACTCATCAGCAGTTTCCCACTTTGCCAACATAATGGCTTCACCGACTAAATTATGCAGCATGGCAAACATATTTTGAACGTTATTGCTTACTCGCCAATGCTCATATACTTGTAAAAAGTATGTTTCAGCTTGCTTATGTAAATGATTCTCTCGGTAAATTGACGCTGTTGCATCTAGAATCAACGCCAGTGTGTCTGCAGCAAGTTGGTGGGCTTTTGCGATATCTAACGCTTTGTCTAAATGCATTAAACCAATATCGAAATTGCTGGCTTGGTTAAAGCAATACGCAACCTGAGTTAATGCAGTTGCCAATAATATTTGCTCAGGTTGCTTAAGAGCCAATTCAACTGCAGTGATCCTATCTGGGCAATATTGTTTTTGATCATTCGTTTGTAGAAAAATTAAAGAAGATCTATCCAAATAACTTTCAATTAGCAAGGTCGATTTAGGCGTATCTGACAGCATGTCGATGATTGTCGAATAACTTTGATATGCTGCTTCAAAAGCATTGTTGGCTTGCTGTGCTGCAGCTAGATAGTGAAGTAGTTGTGCTTTGTCAGTCATTGACCATTCGTTGCTACGGGTCAGTTCTCGGCTAATATAATCGATTCTTTTGTTAGGCTCATTAATCCGCGTTAATTGTTGCTCGATCATCAGTAAATCAGGTGATTTAGCCGCAAAAGTGACTGTCCCACACAACAAGTAGGAAAAAAGAATTAACGCTTTAAAAAAGATACTGCTAAAAATTAACGTTTTAATAGTCATATTCCCAAATAGAACGATTAAAAAAACTGGAACATTTTTATTAGTACTCTATAAGATAGCGTTAATTCTGCTTTATTGACACCGAAAATAGATATATTTAATCGCTATCATTATTTTGATTGCTTACTTTCCCAAGGTGTCATCTTGCTCATATCCGATAGGTCATATGGTGTTAACTGGTACACATAATAGTTAAGCCAATTACTCACAAGTAAACTGCCATGACTGTGCCAGCGGGCTATTTGCTCTTGGTTTGGGTCATCATTACGATAATAATTTAATGGAATATTGGGGTTTAAACCTTGGGCTAAATCACGTTGATATTCATCATTCAAAGTGCCTTTTTGATATTCAGGGTGTCCCATCACGAATAGATTTCGGCTATCACGGCTTAAAACAATATAAGCTCCCGCTTCAGCAGATTCGGCTAAAATTTCAACGTCACTGTGACGACGGATATCTTCAATATTAATTTCAGCAAAACGTGAATGTGGTGCATAAAATTCATCGTCAAAGCCCCGTAATAGTGGATGCGGTTCACTGGCTCGTACATGGTTGAACACACCCGAACGTTTTTGGGCTAACAAACCTCGATTAATACCATACAAGTGGAATAATCCGGCATGTGCAGCCCAACATAGAAACAATACCGACGTGACATGCTTTTGAGACCAATCAATAATTTCTTTAATGTGATCCCAGTAGACAACATCTTCAAAATCAATTTGCCCTAAGGGCGCACCGGTAATAATTAGCCCATCATAATTATTGTGCTTAACGTCTTCAAAGTCGCGATAAAAGGTATTCATGTGGTCAACAGAGGTATGCTTTGACTCTTTATCATGAATACGCAACAAATCGACTCCAACTTGCAGTGGCGTATTGCCTAATAAACGCAATAACTGGGTTTCTGTTTCAATTTTATTGGGCATCAAATTCAAGATGAGTACCCGCATTGGGCGAATATCTTGATTCGCTGCACGCGTTTCTGACATCACAAAGATATTTTCTGACTCTAAAATACCTGCTGCGGGTAAATCATCTGGAATTCGAACCGGCATGCTACATCCTTACCTAATTATTAATCGACAAATACCGTTGAAATTATCGCTTTACCCTATCCACAACCACAGTCAACGCTTGTGGATTTGAAACATCAACAGGATAAGATTGCGTATTGATGAACCACAACTCATCAGCAACAGTGATCCGGGCACTAATGGCATAACGATGACCTGTTTTGAACGCCTCTGTTGGTAAGACAAACTCGAAAGGTGTGACACCGGTAACCGGAGTTATTTCATATTCAGCCAGGATTTCTGCCTGAACATCTTGCAGTGACACATCTTGTAATTGGATTTGGATCACAGAATTTGCAGGTAATGCTATACGTTGTTTATACAGCACTTCACCTACTATCTGAGTATTTTGAGGAACAGTTTGGCATCCTGATAGCGCCGCAACCATCGCTATAACGCATATTATCTGTTTAATCATGGTTCATCTGCTTTAGTTGAATGACGTCGCATTATAATACATCAAGACGTCTAGAAGTCTACACTTCCAGTATTGAAAAATTTTCGTGCTTGTTATCCGTAAGCGATATTCCTATCATAACCTTTCGATTTCACATAATGAGTGTCAAACCTCCTCATGACCACTATCGCTACCGCTATGATTATTGGTGCCAGCTCTCAGCTAAGTAAAGAACTGGCGCGCCAACTTGCGGCTCAAAACGTAAAATTATTGTTGTTTGTTCAAGAACCAGACGCATTGACCGAATTTGCCAATTCGCTATCCGTTCCAACAGCCGTTTTTCCACTTACGATTACTGATCCCACAAAACTGAACGAGCAAATTAGTCAGGTATGGCAAAGTGAAAATGGTGCCCACTTAGTGATAGTCAATACAGGATTGAATAGTTACGATGCATCGCTACCATGGCAATTAGAAGAAGATATTATTGAGGTCAACGTCAGAGGCTTTGCGGCTATATGCAACTGTGTGTTTAAATTAATGACAGAGCAGCGGTACGGTCAATTAGCGGCAATTAACTCCATCGCCGGTCAACGTGGCGGGCCAAGTGTTGCTTATCACGCATCTAAAGCCTTTGCTGAAAATTATTTTCAAGGTTTGAGTATGCACGCGCAGCGTTTAAAGCTGCCTATTACCATTAGTGATATTCAATTAGGCTTACTCGATAAAGCCGCAATGCAACAAAACCGGTTTTTATTGCCGCCTTTGGAGAAAGTCGCCAAACAGATATTAACCGCGCTAAAGCAAGGAAAACGTCGTGCTTACGTAACCAAACGCTGGCGAGTAGTAGCTTGGTTAAACCGAATGTTACCTGAATATATTTATAATACCCGTCACTGGAAAACCAAGAAAAAAAAGGATTAGCCAACCGATAGCAGGTCATTGAATCTTTATTTGATGCATAACGCTGTAATTATCGAGATTGTGCGATTGTGCGATTGTGCGATTATAAAAAATACGGATTATAACATTAGATCCATATGCTCTATACAGTCTGATGCCAGATGTTGATATTAGATATCAGGGGCAGTATTTTATGCTTTATTTCAATTTACCTGAACACTCAATAGCATTCAAGCTGACAAAAAAATAGGAGCCAGTGGCTCCTATTTCTTTAAGGTGTTTGATTAACAATGATTAAAACTTGTAACCAACACTGACCATGTAAACCCATGGGTTAATATCGGTATCAATCGATACAGCATCTCCACCAAGCGTAAAGTTTACATCAGTTGAAATGTCAGCATACCAAACAGAAGCGTTCACTAACCAATCTTTATTGATGTTGTAATCTAAACCAACTTGAGCAGCAAAACCCCATGAAGTTGATAAGCTTAAGTTATCAAGACCGAGATCTTTTGCTTCTTGGGTAAAATCATTGTCAAAAAAGTTAGTAAAGTTAACACCAACACCCACATATGGACGAAGCTTAGATTGTGCATCACCAAAATAATATTGCGCAACCAGTGTAGGTGGTAAATGCTTAGTTTCAGCTATTTTACCTAATGCACCTAAAGAAACATCATGGCTGAATGGTGTTGCCGCAAGTAGTTCAACTCCCCAGTTATCAGTAATCATATAACCAAAGTTTAAACCTAACTGAGTGTTATCATCTACACCAAATTCAGCAATACCAGCAACAACTGGGCTAGATTCGTCAGGCGAAACCATAACTGCACCCGCTCTAAAAATGATATCACCAGCTTGGTGAGCGACAGCAACTGAAGATACACCAGCAGATAATAAACCTGCAGCAACTAAACCTAGGGTTAATTTTTTATTCATTTTCATACTCCATGAGGGCAACAACTGGATGCTTTTCTGTTACATCCTTAACAATTGACGCCACTCTGCCTGAAAATTTAATTAACAACATTGATCTGGATCAAGCTAACCAATTACACCTTTAGAGGTATTCATTTAGTAAGCTTTTCTTTGATGTAGATCACGCATTTGTTGATCTAAAAATCAAAATTCGGTGCCTATTGAATATTGAAAAATATAATAAATTGATAACCTTACTAGGACTAAATCGAAACGAACAATATACGATGCAGCACGATTTAATGGTGGAGCAACAAGAGCATTCACCAATATCCAGATAAAGGCAGTCGCCTTAAATGAGCCGGTAAAACTGTCATGCCAACCCATAATAAAATACCCCTAAATAACATAATTTAGGGGCATCAAATTAGCTGACTATTAAGAGGTGAACTTACTTAATGAGGTTTGGTCGAGTTAAAAAGTATTCAGAGAGGCGAATGGATGATGCCTAATCATCTATATAAAAGCCATTCAACAAGGCGTAAACCGTTTTAGCCGCCCCTTTCGAACGGCATTTGTTGACCAATTCAATTTCGATATTAGAATGTTATATAAAGTTACTTCACCACAAGGTCTCTCCCCAGAGCAATGCCGACAACTGGAAGTAACAATAACCTCGAAACAGTCACAGGGCCGAATAACGGCGTAAATTTAACCCTGCAACAGATACTCTTCCGCTTTTTCAATACTGCGCGGTTTACCCACTAACATTAAAATATCATTGCGGCGCAATACCCAATCGTCTGGTGCTGGTTCAATTTCAGCGCCTTTTCTGCGCACAGCTCGAAGCTCGACATCCAATTGTAGCCATGGAATATCGGCCACTTTTTTACCCACGCTGCTAGCGCTAGTGCTCAGAGACACAGCATGCAGTAAATCTAATGTAAAATCGGTTTCAGTTCCTGAGAAAAATCCATGTAGATATTGGTAGTGGTTGCGTCTTTCAGATTCAAGGCGTTTAATGATCCGTGCTAAAGGTACGCCACACTTATAAAGCACTTGCGACACTAACATCAAGCTGCCCTCAAGTGACTCAGGTATTACCTGAGTTGCCCCAGCTTCTTTTAGCTCAGTTAGGTTAGAGTCGTCTCGAGTACGCACTAGAATTTTTGCATCTGGCGCTAACTTCCTACTAAGCGCTAAAGCTTCTTCAGTTTGACGCTCTTCGGCAAAAGTTACCACCACCATGCTGGCTTGACGAATACCCACACGTTTTAAAATCCCCATTTTACAGGCATCGCCAAAATATACAGGCTCGCCAGCGGCACGTGATTCTGTCACTCGGGTAGGATCGAGATCTAACACAATATAATTAATAGCTTCGGTTTTTAAAAAGCGGGCAATCGTTTGACCCACTCGACCATAGCCTAAAATAACCACAAAATCATCGTCTTCACTTGTGGGTAATACAACCGTTTGATCGGCCATTTCTTTTGAAGGTTTACCGCCTTTAAATTTCTTAGCTATATCGACACTATTTCGTATCAACCAGGGAGATAAAGACATTGAAATAACCGCCACAGCAACCAGTATGGTGCTGACTTCTTTATCTAATAATTGATAATTAACCGCTAATGCTAATAGCACAAAACTGAACTCGCCAACCTGACCTAAACTGATAGCGGTACTTAACGCTACTTTGGCATGTTCGCCAGCAAGTTTGAGCAGGCCATAAACAATCACAATTTTTAGAACTACCACGGCAATTAAAGTGACTAATATTTGCCACCAATATTGCAGGACCAAATTAAAATCGAGCAACATACCAATGGATATGAAGAATAACCCCATCAGCAAGTCTCTGAATGGGCGAATATCGGCTTCTAACTGTCTACGGTACTGGCTTTCCCCTAGTAGCATACCGGCAATAAATGCACCTAATGCCATCGACAGTCCAAGCCATTGGGTAAATGCGCCAGTAACTAAAGCCACCACAAGGGTAGAAAGGACAAAAAGTTCATTGGAGCGAGAACGAGCAACTTCATCAAAAATTCGTGGCAAGACCCATTTGCCAAATGACATTAATCCTAAAAATGCCAATATCCCGGTAAGTAGCCCGTAAAAGATGCCGTTTAAACTCATTGGGGTACCATCACTTGCGAGTAAAGGTAATAAAATAAGCATGGGGACTACGGCTAAATCTTGGAATAGCAAAACACTAATGGATAATTCACCATGGCGGCGTCTTAACCAACCTTGCTCATTCATCAATTTGAGCACAATAGCAGTCGATGACAGCGCAATGGCTGAACCAATGACGACTGCGGCGACAAGATTTTGACCTAAAAAATATGCAATTCCACCGGCGATAAATGTCGTCACAATAACTTGCGCACTGCCTAAACCGAATACGGTTCTTCGCATTGACCATAACCGCGGCACAGAAAACTCTAACCCTAAGGTAAACATCAATAACACGACGCCAAGTTCCGCCACAAAATGAACTTGCTGCTGTGTGAACCAATGCAAACCGCTGGGGCCACTGATCACTCCAGTAAGCAAGTAAGCCAAAATAGCAGGTAATCCCAAACGGCCTAGCACCGCTATCGAAACGATGGCGATGACCAACATAAACAAAATATGAATAAACATATTGTGTTCCATAGGCAAAACTCCTTGTCAAAAAATCGTCGAGATACTGCTACATCTTATTACCAAAACGGCACAAAAGTAACAAGCTCCTAAAAAATATGATAAAAAAAATTTAGGCACACAACTTGCTTAACATGTGTATCGTGCTGTAACGTTTTGGAGTAACCCTATGGACTTTGCTATTGCAACCGAACTTTTCCCTGAAGATTATTGGTATCGTTCTAATGCCCATCTGCATATGGAGCCAGAGCTTGATCTTGTCCAAGTGATCCAACAACTACACGCAAGTTTAGATCCACGGACAGTTTTTGCCTGTTATGGCAAAGTCATCGGTCAGTATTTGCCGATCAAAGCATTACAATTATTTGTCGGTGAACACAAGTTTAGCTGGGGTCGTCATCACGGTATTGAGCTGACCCGCAGTATCAAAACTGAATCTGATACATTACGTTTGCACTACTATCTTGCTGTGCCACTTAGCCCTATTCAAATGAAACAGCTTAATCATATTGAAGCATTGGTATTACAACCGTTTCAGAATGCAATGAAGTATCAGCAAATGTCTAACCAAGCAATGTTTGATGCGTTAACGGGTTTGGGTAATCGTTATTACTTTCGTAAAGTTATCCATAAAAGTATTGCTAGAGCAGAACGGCGCCAAGATCATGTTTCATTGATTGTTATCGATTTAGATAAATTTAAGCAATTAAATGACCAGTTTGGTCACACTGTTGGCGATAACGTACTGACCAGTTTTGCCTCATTAATCAACGACTCCATTCGCGACACAGACCAGGCATTTAGAATTGGTGGTGACGAATTTGTGATTATTACTGAAGGTAACGCTGATGCAGCAAGTATTATTTGCCAACGCATCATTGAAAGTTTGCCATTACACTCACATCTGACAGATTACGGGGTTAAGTGTAGTTTAGGTATTGCGCAATCGCGCACTAATGAGGTTTTTAATACCCTGTATGAGCGTGCCGATAAGGCTATGTATCAAGCAAAAGCAGCGGGTAGAAACTGTTTCAAAGTATGCGAAGATAAATAGCTTAAGCTAGGATGATAGTAAAAAATGGCCACAACATCCCGTTATGGCAAACAAAAACACGTTTAGTGATTAGTGATTAAAGAAAAAAACAACACAGCGACTAAGTAGCCTAACCGCTGGTTAATATATCAATCTGCAACCCCAGAGCATTGTCTTGTGCAAGGTAGCGTTTGTCTACCCACAAGCCTAATGCACCAACCAGCTCGTCACCATAAAAAAGCAGCGGAATATGATCTCGACGCCAAGGGGCGATGGATAGCTCTTGCCAAAGTTTTTTTAATTCTCGCGGTTTTTGCCGAAAGTGCTCAGCAAATTGTGGCTGACACTTGGTGTTGCCCTTCGCAGAAAACCGAATGGATACTTGATAAATATTATCGGGTAACTTTAGCCTGATACCAGTATGTGACTTTACAAGATTAACGTGCCAGTTAAATGGCGTAAAAAGCAAATGTGTAGCATTGATATGACATGAAGGATTGCTTAAAGCCAATACAGCATTGTGCTGCACCTCTGCGTTGACCTCTTCATTAACATTAGTGGCATTAAGCCAGCCTTGTAACTTTTCAGTTAAACGTAATGGCAAATCATCAGCGAGTGTTAGATGCTCACTCGGCATGGCATATAGATACTGTCCAAATCGTTTTACGACAATCCCTGAGTAATAAATATTGAGATTAGCATCTTCTTTAGCCGTTAATGCCTGACTGAGGATTTGGTTCAACTGCACCTGCGATGGCAGAGATAAACCAAGGTGTGTTAAATAACCACGTAACAGCAAAGCTTGCCAGGCGAGCGGAGCTTTGGCTAAAAGGCTTAATGACAGTCCAGTACCATTGCACGCCATATTTGTCCCTTGTGACACCTTAAGCATTGCAGGTAAACGCGAACTGACTTCATGTTCGATAAGTTGTTGTTGCTCGTTGATTAGTTCTGCACTTCGGCTTGCAGTAAGGGCTATACTAGGCCAACGGCTTTTAAGCAGCGGAATAATATTGAGGCGTAAAAAGTTCCGATCGTAACTGTCGTCTTGGTTACTTTCATCTTCTATATGCGTCAGAGCATGTTCAGCGGAAAATTGTACAATCTCGTCACGAGAAACCTGTAACAATGGTCTCAGTTTATAGTAAGGGGACACTGCTGAGCCCGCTAATTGATACTCTCCCATCGCAGCTAACCCTTTAGGCCCCTGACCGCGTTTTAGAGCTAATAACAATGTTTCTAATTGGTCGTCTTGATGATGCGCCGTCAGTAATATATCTCCGCTGCCAAGATGTTGTTCTATCGCGTGATAACGTGCTTCTCTGGCAACAGCCTCAAGGCTTTGGCGAGGCTTTAGGTCAAGCTTTACCCGCTCAATAATAATGGGAAGATTATAGTCTGCCGCTTTTTGTTGACAATGGGTTACCCATTTATCAGCATGACGGCTTATGCCGTGATGAACGTGCACTAGCACACAAGCGAACTGCGGAAAGATTTTAGCAAACTCACTTAACCCGTAGGCTAATACCTCTGAGTCTACGCCGCCGCTGTAAGCTAATACTATCTTGGCTTGACACTGTGTAGCCGTTGCATTCGCGTGCAGAGCCAAATGTGGTAAACACAAACGGCGAATATGACCGACAAGCTGTGATTTATCCATTTACGCTGTTATTCACGATTAATTAAATACAATTTTGACATTACTTGACCCAAGTTGCGTTTCTAACGCTAGCATCAAATCATCGGATGGATTGACACGCCATTCATCGCCTAATGTTAATCTTCCGCAAGCGCCTTCTTTAGTGTAATTAATCACTACCGGTACAGCACCGCTTTTCCAAGGTTGTAAGGCTTCTTTAAACTGATTGAGCCATTCTGGTGATAACATCTGGGTTTGAATATTCAACTCAACGGCTTTAGCAAAATGACTTCTGGCTTCGCCTATTTCAATAATGTTTCGGCCATTCATCCTGTTACCGCCGGCAAAGTCATCAAAACTGACATCGCCTTCACAAATTAAAATACGGTCTTTTTCCAATAAATGGCCAAATTTTTCAAACGGTTCAGTAAAAAGCATGACCTCTAAACGGGCGCTTTTATCATCTAACGTGACTAAGCCCATTTTGGAGCCTCGCTTAGTGATCATGACCCGAGTCGCCACCACCAAACCAGCGGCTTTAACGGTTTTACCCCGCTCAGTCGGGTGAATGTCTTTTAAACGCCCCGAAGTGTATTGCTTAAGCTCTGCTAAATATTGATTTATCGGATGCCCTGTTAAATATAGCCCTAAGGTATCACGCTCACCTTCAAGCCAAATTTTATCAGGCCAAGGCGTACATTCAACAAACTGCTGTTTGTTATCATCGGGCTCATCATTGAGCAAGCCGAACATGTCATGCTGACCAATCTCTTGCGCTTTGGCATGTTGAGCAGCGGCTTTGATGGCCTCAGGCAAGGTTGCCATCATAGATGCGCGATGCGGGCCAAGATTGTCCAATGCACCAGCGCAAATCAGTTTTTCTATTACGCGTTTATTCAGCTTCTTTAAATCGATACGGGCACAGAAATCGAATAAATCGATAAAAGGTCCATCTTTACGCGCCTCGAGAATTGAGTCGACAGGTCCTTCACCAACCCCTTTAATTGCGCCAATGCCATAAACAATATTAAGATCATCATCAACGGTGAACTTAAAGAGTCCCTTATTCACATCCGGCGGAATTAACGGTAATCCCATGCGCTCGCATTCATCTACCAGGGTAACAATTTTATCTGTGTTATCCATATCGGCAGACATTACCGCCGCCATAAATTGCGCAGGATAATGGGTTTTTAACCACAAGGTTTGGTAAGAAACTAATGCGTAAGCAGCTGAATGCGATTTGTTGAAACCATAACCAGCGAACTTTTCAACCAAATCGAATATTTTCATCGACAGGTCGCCATCAATACCGTTTTCTATCGCACCCTCTTTAAAGATACTGCGCTGTTTGGCCATTTCTTCAGGTTTTTTCTTACCCATAGCACGACGCAGCATATCTGCCCCGCCTAGGGTATAACCTGATAGTACCTGCGCAATCTGCATCACCTGTTCTTGATACAAGATAATGCCATAAGTGGGCGATAACAGCTCTTTGAGGGATTCATGTTGATATTGTGCGTCAGGGTAAGACACTTCTTCTCGGCCATGTTTACGCTCAATGAAGTTATCAACCATGCCTGATTGCAAAGGACCTGGACGGAATAGTGCAACTAACGCAATCATATCTTCAAAACAGTCTGGCTGTAGACGCTTAATCAGATCTTTCATACCGCGAGATTCGAGCTGGAACACCGCGGTAGTTTCATATTTTTGCAATAATCTAAAACAGGCAGGGTCATCAAGCTTAATAGCTTCAATGCGAACAGGATCTTTACCCGCTTTGGCCAGACGCGGATTGATCATCTGCAGCGCCCAGTCAATAATGGTTAAAGTGCGTAAGCCCAAGAAATCGAATTTAACTAATCCCGCTGTTTCAACGTCATTTTTATCGAACTGAGTAACAGGGTTTAAGCCTTCAGCATCACAATATAATGGTGAGAAATCAGTAATACGGGTTGGCGCGATAACCACACCACCGGCATGTTTACCTGCATTTCGAGTAACACCTTCTAAGCGTCGACACATGTCGATAAGCTCTTTAACATCTTCATCTGCGGCGTAGGCTTCAGGCAGCGCAGGTTCGACTTCAAACGCTTTGGCAAGGGTCATACCCGGTTCTGCTGGGATCATCTTTGTAAGACGTTCAACAAAACCATAGGGATGGCCTAATACTCGGCCTACATCACGCACAACCGCTTTGGCGGCCATGGTACCGAAGGTAATAATTTGCGATACCGCTTCACGGCCATAGAGATCTGCTACATGGTCAATCACCTCATCACGTCTGTCCATACAAAAGTCGACGTCGAAATCGGGCATTGAAACACGTTCAGGATTCAAAAAACGCTCAAACAGCAAATCATATTCTAATGGATCAAGGTCAGTAATCTTTAGCGCATAGGCCACTAAAGACCCCGCACCTGAACCACGACCTGGACCAACCGGAATACCATGATCTTTACCCCATTGGATAAATTCCATTACGATTAAGAAATAACCAGGGAATCCCATTTGATTAATAACTTTAAGCTCAATCTCAAGACGCTCGTCGTACTCGCCTCTTCTTTCCAATCGAACAGCCGGATCAGGAAATAAAAACTCTAGACGCTCTTCAAGGCCTTTTTCCGATACTTCGACCAAAAAGTCTTCAATAGACAAATCACCGGTAGGAAAATTAGGCAAAAAGTATTCATGCAAGCGAATAGTAACGTTACAGCGTTTAGCGATTTCTACTGTATTACTGATAGCTGAAGGAATATCTTTAAAAAGATCGCACATTTCATCTTCACTACGAAGATACTGTTCGGCACTGTAGGTTTTAGGTCGGCGGGGATCCGCAAGGGTGAAGCCATCATGAATAGCCACCCGAATTTCATGTGATTCAAAGTCATCCGGCTTTAAAAAAACCACCTGATTCGTTGCGACTACAGGAATTGACATTTTTGATGCCAATTCAACCGCCATGTGCAAATAGCGTTCTTCATCGGGGCGGTTAGTGCGGATAAGCTCGAGATAATATCGATCATTAAAGTGTGTTTGGTAGAAGTTGACCAACTCATCTACCTGCCCCTGGTTTCCTTTTAATAAGGCTTTACCGATATCGCCTTCTTTGGCTCCCGATAAAATTAAAATCCCTTTGTTATAGGTGACAAGCCAAGATTGATCGATAACCACTCGGCCGTTAACTTGACCACGTAGGTAAGCTTCACTGATAAGCTGAGTTAAATTTTGATAGCCATCATTATCCATCGCGATAATGGTTAAGGCACAAAGCTCCTTGTCAAACCCCGGTACTTGCATCCAAAAATCAGCACCGATAATAGGCTTAATGCCCACCCCGTGCGCGCCACCATAAAACTTTACCAAACCACAAAAATTATTTTGGTCGGTCAAAGCTAATGCCGCCATACCCTGCGCTTCCGCCGTTGCTAAGATAGGTTTTACCTTAGCAACACCATCACACATGGAAAAATCACTGTGAACGCGTAAATGCACAAAACGAGGATCGGACATAGATAAAATTCTTATTATTCGATGATAAAAGAGATGCAAAAATGCAATTGAAAATATCGGCTAGATTAACAAACATTCAAATCACTGCCAATAACTTAGCTGTCACGGTAAGAAGATGACTTTGACAGTGATATAAAACTGAAACCTTACCACGGTGACAATATTAACTTTAAAAGTAAACTATCGCTGATTTAATCTATCGGCAACAGGTTTAAAGCTTTTACGATGCTCATCTAACACACCAAATTCCGCTAGGGCGTCAAAATGTGCTTTAGTTGGATAACCTTTATGCTTTGCAAAACCATACTGCGGGTGTTTAGCGTCAAGCTCAAGCATTTCTTGATCTCTTACCACTTTGGCGATGATTGATGCCGCGCTAATGGCGCTCACCAAACCGTCGCCTTTGATAATGGCATGTGATTGAATACCAAAGTCTGGTACACGATTTCCATCAACAAGCACCCTTTGTGGAGTGATCCCTAGTCCTGCCACTGCACGCTGCATGGCTAGCATGGTGGCGTGTAGAATATTAAGCTCATCTATTTCTTGCGGACTAGCACGTCCCACACTGACCGATAGCGCATTCTCATATATCGTCAGATATAGGGCGTTTCGGCGCTTTTCGGATAACTTTTTAGAGTCATTTAAGCCGTCAATAGGACGACGGGGATCTAATATAACGGCTGCAGTAACAACGTCACCGACTAATGGTCCGCGGCCAACCTCGTCAACGCCCGCGATGCACCCTTGTGATAATAGAGCCACTTGCTCAGGGGTAATATTCTTAATCACTGTTGGTAAAGCGAAGTTAGTCATTGGGATCTCGTTAACTTAATTAAACTTCAATTAACGCGACAACGGCATCGGCTGCGCGCTCACTGGCATTACATTTGAGTAATTGGTGCAATTGTTCGAAGCGAGTGCTAAGGGGAGAAAAGTCTTTATCCAACTGATTGATAACTGCATCTGCGATTAATTGAGGCTGACAATCAGCTTGAATTAATTCTGGCACAATGGTTTCATTCGCCAATAAATTGGGTAACGAATAATTAGAAATTTGCATCATGCGCACCGCTATCGCGTAAGTAATCGGACTAACACGATAAGACACTACCATAGGACGCTTTACTAACATGGCCTCTAAAGTTGCTGTGCCAGATGCTAATAAAATACAGTCAGCAGCAGCCATCACTTCTCGCGACTGACCATCGATAATATCGATAGCTAAATCAGGAGCATATTTTTCCAATGCTTCAATAAACTGTTTACGTCGTGCCGCGTTAACAACAGGAGTCACAAACTTAATGTCGGGATAGGCATCTTTAACCAACTTAGCCCCTTTGAGAAAAGGCTCAGCAAGTTGCGCTAACTCGCCACCTCGAGAACCGGGTAAAACCGCAAGGTATTCTGCTTCAGCATCTAACCCCAATTGTGTGCGTGCTGCTAACTTGTCGCTTTGCATCGGGATATCATCAGCGAGCGTATGACCGACAAAAGTACAAGGAACATCATGTTTATCATAAAATGCTTTTTCAAATGGTAATAATGACAACACCATGTTAGTTGCTTTAGCAATTTTAAAAATACGTTTTGGTCGCCATGCCCATACCGAGGGGCTAACATAATGAACCGTTTTAAAACCTTTATTTTTTAACTTAAGCTCAAGGCCAATATTAAAATCTGGTGCATCAATACCAATAAAACAATCAGGTTTAATAGCACAAATCTGCTCAATCAAACTGGCACGAACTTTTAATAATCGGGGCAAACGAGACAGCACTTCCACTATTCCCATCACAGCCAGTTCTTCCATCGAAAACCAGGATTGAAAGCCTAAAGCTTGCATGCGGGGTCCACCAATGCCAACGAATGTCGCATCTGGATAGCGCAATTTAAGCGATTTTATTAATCCGGCACCAAGAATATCGCCGGAGATTTCTCCGGCGACCATGGCAAATATTGGGGGAGTAGATTTGCTCATTTTTAACTATCGAATAATCCCACGTGAAGAGGTCGTAATAAAATCGACCATAGATTGCACATATGGGTCATTTTCAGCATCGACAGCTATCTCGGCCAACGCTTCATCAATAGTTAGATTTTTGCGGTATAAGGCCTTGTAGGTTCGACGAATAGCATGTTGAGTTTCTTTGCTAAAACCGCGACGCTTTAACCCTTCAACATTTAAACCACGAGGAATGGCTGGGCTGCCAGCTGCCATGACGAATGGGGGTACATCTTGAAAAATTGTCGATGAACCTGCAGTAAACGCATGCGCACCAATATGCACAAACTGATGCACACCAGTCATGCCACCAAGAATCACATGATCGCCAACATGAACATGGCCAGCAATAGAGGCATTATTTGCCATAATGACATTGTTGCCAACAACGCAGTCGTGGGCAATATGCACATACGCCATGAACAAATTATTCGAACCAATACGGGTTTCACTATTATCTTGAACAGTGCCGCGATGAATGGTGACTGACTCGCGAATAATATTATTATCACCCATGATTAAACGTGTCGGTTCACCAGCGTATTTTTTGTCTTGACACTCTTCACCAACTGAGGCGAATTGAAAAATGCGATTACCTTTGCCTATCACCGTCGGGCCTTTAACCACAACATGTGAACTGATCCAGGTATCATCACCAATTTCAACATCGGCACCAATGTACGTCCAAGGGCCTATGGTGACATTATTACCAATTTTTGCATCAGGGTGAACAAATGCTAGTTTATCAATCACTTTTGAATCTCTCTTCGGGCACACATAATTTCAGCGGAACAAACGACTTCGCCATCGACAAGAGCTTCACCAACGAAAACACCAATTCCGCGACGTTCTTTAATCATTTTAACGTGAAAATGAATTTGATCTCCGGGTTCTACAACTCGTTTAAAACGCGCTTTATCAATACCAGCAAAATAATACAACACATCTGGTGAAGGCTCTGTACTCATGGTTTTAAAAGCAAGTAGACCCGTAGCTTGCGCCATTGCTTCTAAAATCAATACACCAGGCATAACAGGTGCTACAGGGAAGTGGCCTTGAAAGAAAGGTTCGTTAATTGTCACGTTCTTTATCGCATGCAGTTGTTCACCAACTGTGTAATCTAATACGCGATCTATGAGTAAAAATGGATATCTATGTGGAAGATATTTAAGGATTTCTTTTATATCCATTGTATTTAATTGGTTCGACACTCTTGATTCCTTAACTCAAGTGAATGAGTTTTATAGCTAACAGTTATTCAGATTCTGATGATTTTTCGAGTTTTTTAACCCGATTAAATAGATCATCTAAATGGCGGAACCTGACTGTGTTTCGGCGCCACAACTTGTTTTCCATGGCGACTGTGGCTGAAGAATAAACGCCTTTGTCTCTAATCACACTTGTCACATTAGTCGCACCACTAATATGAGTACCATCTGCGATAGACAAATGACCAGAAATAGCGCTATGGCCACCTACAATACAGTATTTTCCAATAACCGCACTGCCCGCTAGAGTAGTATTACCTGCAATAGCAGTGTTTTGTCCAATAATAACATTATGGGCAACTTGCACTTGGTTATCGATGATAACGCCATCGTGGATTTCAGTATGCGATAACGCACCACGGTCAATGCTGGTACAAGCACCTATTTCGACATTATTACCAATTCTAACACCGCCAGTTTGTGGAATTTTAATCCAATTACCGCGCTCATTGGCATAGCCAAAACCATCAGAACCAATAACGGTTGAGGAATGAATAATACAATCAGAACCAATATACACATTATGGTAAACAGTAACATTAGCCCATAAACGCGTATTTTTACCAATGATGCTGGATTCCCCCACGACAGTACCCGCACCAATTTGCACGTTATCACTGAGAATTGCATTGGCACATATAACCGCATTGGCACCAATCGACACATTTTCACCAAGCTTGGCTGACGTATCAATTTGGGCACTAGGATGTATACCGATGGCTGCTTTGGGGGTCGTATCAAGATGCTGGGCTAAACGTGCAAATGCCACGTAAGGGTCAGCGACAATGACAGCTATTCCTTGATAAAATTCTGCTTCTTTCTCACTCAATAATATCGCGCTCGCTTGAGTTGCCTCAAGTTGAGCGCGATATTTACTATTGGCTAGAAAAGAAATTTGACCTTCTGCCGCATCTTCAAGTGTTGCTACAGTATGGATGATAACCGAATCATCCCCACGAATAGTTGCATTTAGCAGCTGGCCAATCTCTTTTAAAGTCATTTGTTGCATAGTACCTTTGCCTTAACGTTCGGGCTTATTTACCTTTACTTAATGCTTCAACCACTTTGCCGCTAATATCAGCATCAGGCTTAACAAAAATTACCGCACCACGCTGTAATACCATGTCATATTTTTCTTTTTCAGCAATGGTATTAATCACTTTTTGAACTTGTACTAGCAGTTTATTTTGCTCTTCACCTTGACGACGACGCATATCTTCATCAAGTGCTTTGCCTTTTAATTGAAACTCAGACTTCAACGATTCCATTTTACGAACCATGTCAGTTTTTTGAGTATCACTCATTAACGCACCATCACGTTGCTGCTTTTCAACCATTGAACGCATTTCTTCCTGCATTTTTTGGACTTCAGCAACACGATCACCAAATTCAGCTTTTAATGATGTTGAAATTTGTTCACGTTGTGGTAACTGTTCAAATACTTCGCCCATATCCACTACGGCAATTTTTTCAGCGTGCGCCATCATAGGTACAGCTAAAAAAGCTAATGTTACTAATGCGCGATTGACCATCTTTTTCAAAGTAGACTCCTTGTTAATAGACACTTGTTCAGCAAAACTTGCCGAGTGTATTCGTTTTAGAACGTTTTGCCAATATTGAACGAGAAAATCTCTGTTTCATCGTCTTCGTATTCTTTAAGCGGCCAAGCCAAACTAAACACCATCGGCCCCATAGGAGAAAGCCACTGGACACTCATCCCCCAAGAAGCACGTATTCGACTAGGATCACTAAAGTCTTCAAGCTTATTAAATTCATCAGCAGGAAGGTTTCTATATGAATCATAGTCAAACTCAGTATCCCATACGTTACCCGCATCAACGAAGAAACTGGTACGAACAGAATTGGTATATGCTTCATCCAAAAATGGTGTTGGCACAATTAACTCAAGGCTAGCGGTTGCGATGGCATTACCACCGATTGAACGGCCTTGGTTAACATAAATTTCATTCGGGTCACTAGGCAAACTACAACCATCTCCTGACGGATCTGGTGCACATGGCTCGGTACCACGCATTAAGTAAAATGAACGAGGACCGACTGAGTTTGATTTAAATCCGCGTAATGAACTGCTACCACCTGAGTAATAGTTTTCCCAAAACGGTAGAATTTGATCATTATCGTTAAACTGTCCATAGCCATTTGCATAGCCTAAACGCGCTCGCGTCAAAATCACGAAGCTGTGTTTACGTGTTAGTGGGAAATAGAAGTTAGTGTCGAAATCTGTTTTAAAATACTGCAGATCAGAACCTGGCACAGTCATTTTTCCGCTTAAACGCTGTGATGAACCATCCGTTGGGAATGTTCCGCGGTTTAATGTACTTCTATACCAACCGGCGTTTAATTCGAAGTTATCAAAGCTTAAATCAGCATTAGGATCTTCACTATCACGGTATACATTATAAAAGCGTAGCGCTTGCTCATAAGCAGAAATTTCAGAAATCGCGTTATGACGATAACCAATACCACCGTTTAAACGATTATTTTCGTTAATAGGGAAACCCGAATTAACTGCTACACCATAAGATTTATTCTTATAGCGTTCAAGGTTAGCCTCATTCGCATCAAATTCGTTCCAATAAACACTGCCACCTAAACTCACGCCGTCTTTGGTGAAGTAAGGATCGGTATACGAAATATTGGCACTTTTCGAATACTTGTTAGTGTTGATGCTAATACCCGCTTGGTTACCTGTACCTAAGAAGTTATTTTGTTCAACACCAAACTGTAAACTCACACCAGATTCAGTACCGTAGCCTACACCAGCATTAAATGATCCAGAAGGCTGCTCTTTAACACTAACAGCGACATCCACTAAATCATCACTACCTGGCACCTGAATGGTTTCAGTATCAACGGTTTCAAAATAGCCCAATCGATTTAAACGCGCTTTAGATTGTTCAATTTGAGCTGAGTTTAACCAAGCACCTTCCATTTGACGAAGTTCACGACGCATGACTTCATCTTTAGTCACCGCGTTGCCAGTAAAGTTAATACTGCGCACATAAACACGTTTACCTGGTTTAATATTAATGTTAAGGACAACTTCTTTGTTCTCATCATCAATTTCAGGATAGGTTTTCACTTCAGGATAAGCATAACCAAAACGCCCCAGATATTTACTGTACATTTCTTCGGTGAAAGTCACATCTGCACCGTTGTACATGTTACCTGATTTGATAGGTAAAATGGCTCGCATTAACTCTTCACGACCCATTAAGTCGCCCGTTAAGTTAATGTCTTTAACTTTATATTTTTCACCTTCGTCGACGTTGATGGTAATATAAAGCCCTTTACGATCAGGTGTCATAGCCACTTGTGTAGAAGTAACATCAAAACGAATATACCCTTGGTTATGGTAATACGTTTTAATGGTTTCTAAGTCAGCCTGAAGTTTTTGCTTTTGATAGCGGCGCTCACCAAATACATCCCACCAGGCAACAAAGTCTTTCAACTCAAGCATGCTGATTAATTCAGAATCACTGAAAACAGTGTTCCCTACTACGTTAATTTGACGAATTTCAGCGGCTAAGCCTTCGGTAAAATTAAATTTTAACTCCACACGATTACGCGGTAAATTGATAACTTGCGCTTGAACCTTAGCGCCGTATTTACCCACACCGTAATAAAAGTCTTGTAAGCCTTTTTCGATACCAGAAAGCATGGTGCGGTCCAAAGACTCACCAATTTTAACACCTGAGCCATCAAGACTTTCTTGAAGCTGCTCATCTTTAATATCTTTGTTGCCTTCAAACGTCACCGCACTAATGGTAGGACGTTCTTTAACTGTAACGTACAACACGCCAGCCTCATGGCTTACGCTAATGGTTTCAAAGTTTGTTGAACCATATAAGCTTTTTATCGCCTGTTGTAATTTAACTTGATCAACTGTGTCACCGACTTTAACCGGCAAGTTTAACAATGCAGCTCCTAATGCTACACGTTGTAGACCTTCAACTTGAATGTCTGTGACTTCAAATGGCTGGAAAGTATTTGCCCAACCGTTCCCTGCAAAAGACGCGCCGACGAATAACATCGATGCAAATAGTTTATTCAATCTCATAGAGCACTTCTAATTATTAGTCTGTCCTTGCTCAGAGTCGGGCAAAATCGTTGAAAAGCGCGACGCTCATCAACATTAGCAGCAAAGCTGCGCCAAACCTGAATCCAATTTCCTGCACCTTTTCAGGAACAGGCTTACCCGTAATCACTTCAATAAAGTAATACAGCAAGTGTCCACCATCTAGCACGGGTAAAGGCATTAAATTGATAATACCTAGGTTCACGCTAATTAGTGCGATAAATCCAAGAAAATACACCAATCCATAATTTGCGCTCGCACCAGCTCCTTGCGCAATCGAAATGGGTCCACTTAGATTTTTCACCGACACATCGCCGGTAAATAATTTACCTATCATTTTGAAACTAACCACCACAAGCTGCCATGTTTTATCGACTGCGGCGGACACGGAATCTATCATGCCATATTCTAAATCAAAGCGCATATTTTCAGGCCATTGCGCTGCGGTGGGGCTAATACCAATAATACCGATTGTGTCACCATTGTCATTGGTTTGAGCCTGTGGCACAACCTCAATCTGCAACAGTTCGCCTGCTCGCTCAATATCTACACTAAGCGGCTTATTAGCAGATGTTTGTACCACATCGACAAAGCTATTCCAATCTTTGTAAGGCTGTTGATTTATCGATAAAATTGTATCACCAATCATTAAACCTGCTATTTGTGCCGCACTATTTTCTGATATTGCTGCAATAACAGGATTAATTCCAGGTCTGAATATCCCTAAACCTAGCGCGGTGATCGGTGATTCTTTTTCAGGATCAAATCTCCACTCACGGGTGTCGAGTTGATAAGTTTTACCTTTATCATCAATACCGTCCATTCTTGACAATGGCGCCAAAGTCACATCAACACTGTCATTACCAATATGTCCAACCAAGGCTAAATTAACCTCTTCCCAGTTGCGAACATCTTGACCTGAAATAGCGATAATTTGCTGTGGTTCCGATAACTGAATCACAGCTGCGGGCGAATTAACTTTAGTTGAATCTATAACGGGTTTAATCGACGGAACACCGATTAAATACATGGCATATAAAGCAACAATCGCAAAGGCAAAGTTAGCTAATGGCCCTGCAGCAACAATGGCAATACGCTGCCAAACTGTTTTACGATTAAACGCTTGATTTAGCATATCGGCAGGTACATCTTCAACCCGCTCATCAAGCATCTTTACAAAGCCACCCAAAGGGATCATGGCAACCACATATTCGGTACCATCTTGACCGACTTTACGCCAAATAGCTTTGCCAAAGCCAATGGAAAATTTTTCGACTTTAACGCCACACTTTCGTGCAACCCAAAAATGACCATACTCATGGACGGTAATTAAAATACCAAGAGCAATAATAAATGAACCTAAATTCCACAAAAAATCGAACATTTTACTCCTAGTTACACTAACGCTTTAATTTTAGATAAAGCCAATCGGCGTGCTTCGCTGTCTAAAGCAATAATATCTTCTATCGTCTTTAAAGCTGACGGATTGAACGATACAAGGCATTGTTCATTGACGACAGCAATATCGGTAAATTTAATTATTCCCTGTAAAAAAGCGTCAACGGCAATTTCATTAGCCGCATTTAATACCGTGGTAGCTTCTTGCCCTTGTTGGCACGCCTCTATCGCTAACTTTAAACACGGAAAACGATCAAAATCAGGTTTTAAAAAGCTTAACTCTCCGACTTTGAAAAAGTCTAAAGGTTCAACACCAGCTAAAATTCTTTGTGGATAGCTCATACAATGGGCTATTGGCGTACGCATATCGGGATTACCCATCTGCGCGAGAACCGAACCATCTTTGTATTGCACCATGGAATGAATAACACTTTGAGGGTGAATAACCACTTTAAGCTGCTCAGGCATGGTATTAAATAGCCAACGCGCTTCGATGTATTCTAAGCCCTTATTCATCATCGATGCTGAATCAACAGATATTTTTCTGCCCATTGACCAATTCGGATGCTTACAAGCCTGATCGGGTGTCACACTTGGTAAAATAGATAGGTCAGTCGTTAAAAAAGGACCGCCCGAACCTGTTAATAGGATATGCGAAATGCCTTCAGCAGCCATATCGCAAAAACCTAAGTTATTTTGAACGGCTTGAGGCATGCATTGAAAAATCGCGTTATGCTCGCTATCGACGGGGAGTATCGTCGCTCCCGATGCCTTTGCGGTTTGCATAAACAGTTCACCAGACATCACTAAGGCTTCTTTATTGGCCAGTAGTACTCTTTTACCAGCCTTAACAGCGGCAAATGTAGGCACTAACCCGGCAGCGCCTACAATGGCAGCCATAACAGTATCAACGTCACTGTGGGTAACTAAAGCCGTTAATTCCTCAGGGGTTGAGGTAACGATAGTTTTACAAGATGAGGGTAACGCACGCTTAAGTTTCAGCGCAGCTTGTTGATCAACCATATGAGCAAACACAGGTTGATGTGTCTCGCATAAACCGAGCATTTTATCAACGCTAGCATTTGCAACAAGCGCATAAACAGCATATTTATCTGGATTTTGAGTGACCACACTCAGGGTGCTTGCGCCAATTGATCCTGTGGCGCCTAGGATAACCATGTTTTGCATTGGCATCACATCCACATGGCAATATAGATTAACGTAAACACAGGAAACGCAGCTGTTAAGCTGTCGATTCGATCAAGTATGCCACCGTGTCCTGGTAAAATGGTGCCTGAATCTTTAATAACCGCAACGCGTTTAAACATACTTTCAGATAAATCGCCAAATGCTGATGCCAAGGCTGTAATTAGGGTGACAACAACCAACAAGCCTAACTCTTGTTGAGGAGAAACATACATCACCCCAGCAACAATTAACAGGGTTGTCAGTAACCCACCCGCTAATCCTTCTAGCGTTTTAGCTGGGCTGACGTTAGGCATTAATTTATGTTTGCCAAGCGTTCTACCAGCAAAATAAGCGCCAGTATCTGTTGCCCAAACGATTAACATCACAATCAGCACTAATATTCCACCAAAATACGGATCGGCTTGGCTACTTAATGATTTAAGGGTAATTAAAGATACAAAACAAGGGATTAAGGTTAACTGGCCAAACATCGATTTTAGCATATGGCTATTGCGCCATAGTGCTGCGCTCTTAGGGAAACTAAATACCAGCAAAGTGCTAACAACCCACCACACGACACCAATGCTAATAATCGCTAAAAACATCGGTTGCAAATGCCCTTTGAACCATAAGCTGTCTGCTGGAAATAACACGTTAATCGCAATCAACAATACGGTTACTGTGATGGTAAAAGACCATTGAGTGATATTGCACTCTTTATCGATAAAGCATCCCCACTCTTTCGCTGCAATGGCAAAAATAGGGACTAAACACCATGCAAAATACACAGAAGGAACCCAAAATATACCGACTAACACAAGTGGGATTAAACAAAGTGCTGTTATTATTCGTTGTTTTAGCAAAAAAATAATCCTCTTAAGATTAAAGCGCCCGTATTTCTTCTATTTGACTCCCAGTCAAACCGAAACGGCGCTGACGGCTGGCAAAAGTTGCCAGTGCATGATGAAAAGCCTTCTCATCAAAATCAGGCCAAAGTGTTTCTGTGAACACTAACTCAGCATAGGCGGCCTGCCATAAAATAAAGTTACTAATGCGGTAATCACCGCCCGTTCTTATCATTAAATCAACTTCGCTTTGATTTTGCATGCTCAAATGTTGATTTAATGCCTCTTCGGTCATCTGACTGCTGCTGATTTCGCCACTTTCGACTTTTTCAGCTAATTTTTGAGCAGCCTGGATGATATCCCAACGTCCGCCGTAGTTAGCAGCAACATTAAGAATTAACCCTGTGTTATCTTGTGTCTTGTCTTGAGCCTGGGCGATTTGAGCTTGTAAACGTGCTGAGAATCGACTGATGTCGCCAATAATATTGAGCTTAACTTGATTTTTATCTAAGCGCTTAATTTCACGTTGTAACACACTGAAAAAAAGCTCCATCAACAAATTAACTTCTTTATCTGGTCTGCGCCAATTCTCACTCGAAAATGCAAACAGCGTTAAAGAGGCAATACCTAATTGGCTTGCTGCACTCACTATGCGTCTAACAGCTTTAACACCTGCTTTATGACCTACCACTCGAGGCATACTCTTATTCTGAGCCCAACGACCATTGCCATCCATAATGATAGCCACATGCTTGGGCAAAGACTGCCTAACGATATCCGATAATTGTCCAGGTAAGACTTCAGACGTCACTAACTCAGAAGAAGTTGTAACACCTGATCCATAATCATTTGTAGATGACATCAACAACGACCCTATAAAAAACAAACGCCGTGTAGTATACCCTTACACGGCGTATTAACTCTAGCGTTGAACGCTGAAGTTTAGACTTCCATTAACTCTTTTTCTTTTGCAGCTAATAGCTGATCAACATTTTTAATTGCTGCATCAGTAAATTTTTGTACGCTATCTTCACTACGACGTACATCGTCTTCAGTGCATTCTTTGGCTTTTTCTAACTTTTTAACTTCGGTAATAGCATCACGACGCACATTACGGATGGCAACACGGCCGTTTTCAGCTTCATTACGGACAACTTTAATGAAGTCTTTACGACGTTCTTCAGTTAATGCCGGTAACGGAATACGCATTGAAGTGCCCGCTGTCATTGGGTTCAAACCAAGATCAGATGACATAATGGCTTTCTCAACAGCTTGAACTAAAGTTTGATCAAATACCGTTACGTTCAATGTACGAGAATCTTCAATACCAATGTTAGCCACTTGCTTAAGTGGAGTCATTGCACCATAGTAAGAAACTTGAATTGAATCTAATAAACTTGGGTGTGCACGACCGGTACGCACTTTAGCCATTTGATTTTTAGTTGCATCTACACATTTACCCATACGCTCTTGCGCATCTAACATAATTGTTTCAATCACAATAATTTCCTTTTTAACCAATATTCATTGAGTTCGAGCCGATAGATAAAGAATTGTACAGACAATGGATCAGCTCAAACAATATTTGCAGTTTATTTTACGACACACAGTAACAGATGTGATAGCGCAATTATTTCTGGCTGCTAATAATTGTACCTTCACTTTCGCCCATAATAACACGGCGTAAAGCACCTGGCTTATTCATGTTGAATACTAAAATTGGGATGTTATGGTCACGGGCCATAGTAAAGGCTGCAAGATCCATTACTTTTAATTCAGACTCTAAAACTTCATTAAAGCTTAGGGTATCGTATTTAACCGCTTCAGGGTTTTTCATTGGATCGGCAGAATAAACACCGTCTACTTTAGTACCTTTTAATACCACTTCCGCTTCGATTTCAATACCACGCAGACATGCTGCAGAGTCAGTCGTACAAAATGGATTACCTGTACCAGCGGCAAATATCACTACTCGACCAGATTTTAGTAAGCTAATAGCTTCAGCCCAATTATAATCGTCACACACCCCTTTTAATGGGATAGCTGACATCAGGCGCGCATTAACATAGGCACGGTGCAATGCATCTCTCATGGCTAAGCCATTCATGACAGTTGCTAGCATACCCATGTGATCGCCCACCACACGGTTCATGCCAGCTTGTGCTAGCCCTTCACCACGAAATAGATTACCACCACCAATTACCACACCAACTTGAATACCCAGTTCAACAAGTTCTTTCACTTCTTGAGCCATGCGATCAAGTACTTTTGGGTCGATGCCGAAGCCTTCTTCGCCCATTAATGCTTCACCGCTTAATTTAAGCAGAATACGTCTAAATGCAGGTTTTGGATTGGTGCTCATAATTTTTATCCTGATTATAACAAGACCGCAGCGATTGCTGCGGTCTTAGGGTATATAGAGAAAAAGCGATTACGCCTTTTTAGTAGCAGCGATTTGAGCTGCAACTTCAGCAGCAAAATCTTCTTCTTTCTTCTCGATACCTTCACCCACTTCTAAACGAATGAAGTTAGATACTGTCGCTTTTTTCTCTTTAAGAATTTCGCCAACAGTTTTCTTTGGTTCCATGATGAAAGCTTGACCAGTAAGAGAAATCTCACCAGTGAACTTCTTCATACGACCAACAACCATTTTCTCAGCGATTTCAGCAGGCTTGCCTTCATTCATCGCGATTTCGATTTGAAGAGCTTGCTCTCTTTCTACAAGTTCAGCAGGTACGTCTTCAGGGTTTACGAACTCAGGCTTAGAAGCAGCAACATGCATAGCGATGTGCTTTAACGTTTCTTCGTCAGCTTCACCGGCAACAACAACACCGATGCGCTCACCGTGACGGTAAGACGCTAGGTTAGCCCCATCGATATACTCAACGCGACGAACATTGATGTTTTCACCGATTTTGGTTACTAGTGCAACACGCGTTTCTTCAAACTGTGCTTTTAAGTCTTCGATAGTCACTTTAGATGCTGCAGCAACATCTAAAACAGCATTAGCGAAACCTAAGAAGTTAGAATCTTTAGCAACGAAGTCAGTTTGACAGTTAACTTCTAAAAGCGCAGCGAAACCTTCACCGTTCTTAATTAGAATTGTACCGTCAGCAGCGATGTTACCGGCTTTCTTAGCCGCTTTAGCCGCGCCGCTTTTACGCATGTTATCAATCGCTAGTTCGATGTCACCGTTAGTTTCAGTCAGTGCATTCTTACAGTCCATCATGCCAGCGCCAGTGCGGTCACGAAGTTCTTTAACTTGGGCAGCAGTAATTGCCATTGTTAAATCCTCTATTTAAATTCGTCTAATATTGCATTTGTAAAACAGGGGCCCAAAGGCCCCTGTTTACCAATTATCTTATTGGCAAATAAGGGGGGATGAAAAACATCACGCCTTATTAAACAGCTTCTACGAAACCGTCTTGTTCAGCTTGAACAGCTAAATCTTGACCACGGCCAGAGTTGGCAGCAGCAGCAACAGATGAAGTGTACAAACGAATTGCACGCATCGCATCGTCGTTACCAGGAACGATGTAGTTAACACCGTCTGGAGCAGAGTTAGTATCAACAACTGCAACAACTGGGATACCTAGGTTGTTAGCTTCTTTGATTGCGATATGCTCATGGTCAGCACCGATAACGAATAATACGTCTGGTAAACCGCCCATGTTCTTAATTCCGCCTAAAGACTTTTCTAACTTGTCTAATTCGCGTGAACGCATTAAAGCTTCTTTCTTAGTAAGCTTGTCGAAAGTACCGTCAACAGACTGGCTTTCTAGTTCTTTAAGACGCTTGATTGACTGACGAACAGTTTTCCAGTTTGTTAACATACCGCCTAACCAGCGGTGATCAACATAGTACTGGTCACAAGAAATTGCAGCTTCTTTGATAGCTTCGCCAGCAGCGCGCTTAGTACCAACAAATAATACTTTACCTTTCTTAGAAGCAACGTTGCTAATGAAAGCTAAAGCTTCGTTGAACATTGGTACAGTGTGCTCAAGGTTGATGATGTGTACACCGTTGCGAGCACCGAAGATGAAAGGCTTCATCTTTGGGTTCCAGTAACGTGTTTGGTGACCGAAGTGAACACCAGCTTGAAGCATGTCGCGCATTGAAACAGTAGTCATTGTATATACCTTAATGTAAGGGGTTAGACCTCCACGCATCCCATGTTTCGACTCTTCTTAGCCATTATGGCGTTAAGAGCACCCCGAAAAATGTGTCGATACGTGTGTGATTTAGTATTTAAGTTAATTGCCATGTATAATAGCCGCAAATTCTGACAGTTTGTTGAAACATTGAACAATTAAAGCACAACGAAGTGATTTTTTATTCAGTGAGATAAAACAAACCAAGAAACACGAACTCACACATAACGGCGCGCTTTATACCATAAACAGCGATCAAACACAACTTTTTACGTGTAATTGATTAGTTTGAACGTGCCCATTTTGAACGTTAAAAACCAAGAGAAGATCCATGAGTATTGTCATTAAAAATGCCGACGAAATTGAAAAAATGCGCGCTGCAGGCAAGCTAGCAGCACAAGTACTGGAAATGATTGCACCGCATGTTGTAGCGGGGATCACAACGGATCAATTAAATACCATTTGTGCGCAATATACTGAAGAGCAAGGGGCCATATCAGCCCCGCTAAATTACCATGGTTTTCCCAAGTCTATTTGTACCTCGGTCAATGACACCATTTGCCATGGCATTCCATCAGATTACATACTCAAAGATGGTGACATTTTAAACATCGACATTACTGTAATCAAAGATGGTTATCACGGTGACACCTCAAAAATGTTTTTAATTGGTGATGTCAATCCTAAAGACAAACGCTTGTGTCGCATAGCTCAAGAAAGTCTCTACTTGGCGATTAAAAAGGTGAGACCTGGTGCAAAATTAGGCGAAATCGGTACAAGTATCGAAAAATTCATCAAAGCAAGTAAAACTGGACTTGATAAGTATTCTATCGTGCAAGATTATTGTGGTCATGGAATTGGTGCTGTTTTCCATGAAGAGCCTCAAGTGGTGCATTATAAAAATAATGACAAAACCGTGATTAAGCCGGGTATGTGTTTTACTATCGAACCTATGATTAATGCGGGCCGCCATACCACCATATTAGATAAAAATGATAACTGGACAGTGACAACCTCTGATGGCAAAAATTCAGCCCAATGGGAACACACTTTATTAGTCACTGAAACGGGTGTTGAAGTGTTAACGCTTCGTGATGAAGAAGACTTCCCAAGAATAATTAACTTTTAATCTATAAAACAATCAAGGATATCGATGAATACCGCGCTGGCAGCTAAAAATACCTTACTTGAACTTAACCAGCGCTTAGTTGAGCAATATAAAGCGAAGCACTCCATCGCTGATATAGTCAAACAACGTAGCGCATTCATCGATAACCTACTCCAAGAAGCTTGGATAGAATGTAAGCTAAACCTGTATCCTATGTCATTAATCGCTGTCGGTGGTTATGGACGTGGCGAGCTGCTCCCCTATTCTGATGTCGATTTACTGTTTTTAATTGAACAGGATGAAGTCTGCCAAAACACCCAAGCAAAGCTGAGTGAATTGATCACATACCTTTGGGATGCTGGGCTTGAAATCGGCCACAGTGTGCGCACTGTTTCGCAAACCATTGACCAAGGTCTAGCTGACATTACAATCGCAACCAATTTAATTGAAGCGCGGTTTTTATGCGGAAATACCCAACTTTTTGACGAATTATATCAACGTATTCGTCAAGATGATTTCTGGCCTTCTGCCGAGTTCTACAACGCAAAAAAAGAAGAACAAACCCTCCGCCACTCAAAAGCCAGTGCTTTTGACCTCGAACCCAACATAAAAACCTGCCCAGGTGGTTTAAGGGATATCCAAACCATTGCCTGGGTGGCGATGCGTCACTTTGATGCCGCTAATTTAACTGAACTGGTTGAGCATGATTTTCTTGAACCTTCTGAGTTAGAAGAGTTGCTGGAATGCCAAAACTACCTGTGGGAAATTCGATTTGCATTACATATTAGTGCTAATCGCAATGAAAACCGTTTGTTATTCGACTTACAACGCCAAGTTGCTAGCCTGCTAGGCTATGAAGATGCAACTCAACTGGCGGTTGAACAGATGATGAAACGCTATTATCGCACGGTCAGACGCATAATGGAGTTAAATCAAATGCTGTTGCAGTTGTTCAAACGCGCAACACTCGGGCAATTTAAAGCATTAGAGATCCAACCCATCAATGAGCGATATCAACGTCGCGGTTATTACATTGAAGTGCTCGATAATGAGTTATTTAATCAGCATCCAGAAGAAATATTAAATTTGTTTTTACATGCCGTTAAAAACTCTAATATTCAGTATATCTATGCTCCAACATTGCGATTACTTCGCAAAGCTCGTCGCAGCTTAACCGGTCCACTACAAGATAACCCAGATTGCCGCAAGGTATTTATGGATATTCTGAAGCATCCTCGTGGCATAGTCGCGTTTTCGATGATGCACAAACACGGCATTTTATCGTCTTACCTACCCGCTTGGCGAAGCATTGAAGGTCAAATGCAGTTTGACCTTTTTCATGCTTACACTGTCGATGAGCATACTCACAGATTATTGCTAAACATAGAAAGATTCGCTCAGGCCGAGCAAAAAGATGAGTTTCCATTAGGCGCTGTGCTTATTAACCAATTACCCAAAAAAGGGTTATTGGTTTTAGGCGCAATATTCCATGATATAGCGAAAGGCCGCGGTGGTGACCACAGCAAATTGGGCGCGAGCGATGCGATTGATTTTTGTAAATTACATGGGCTGAATGATCACGACGGTCGCCTAGTCGCTTGGTTAGTTGAAAACCATTTAGTCATGTCGGTAACCGCACAAAGACGTGACATTTCGGATCCGGATGTCGTCGCTGAGTTTGCTGACAAGGTGCATGATGCTATTCATTTAAGTTATTTATATTGCTTAACCGTTGCGGATATCTGTGCCACCAATGAAAAAACCTGGAATAACTGGAAAGGTTCATTATTAAGAGACTTATACTTTTCAACTCAACGCGTACTTGCTCGTGGTAAAGAAAAACCGGTTGATGAACAGGCTCGTGTAGAAGAAATCCAAGCAAAAGCCCAAAAAGAATTATTACGCCGAGGCATCAAAGATAAAGACATGCAATCTTTGTGGTGTCGATTTAAACCTGAATATTTTTTACGTCACCAGCCTAATCAGGTTGCGTGGCACACTGAGGCGATAATCAAACATGATCAGAATGAGCCCTTAGTTTTAATGTCAAAGCACATGACACGTGGCGGCACTGAATTATTTGTATACAGCCAAGACAGGCCTAAGCTATTTGCTACCGTAATGACGGTTTTAGATAACAAAAATATAAACGTACATGATGCAAATATCATGACGTCAATTGATAATTATGCACTAGACACTTTTGTCATTTTAGAACAAGATGGCGAGCCTATCGTGCAACTGTCACGAATACATAGCATCAAAAAAGCGCTTGAAAAAGCCTTAGCCAGTGAAAATCCTAAATTGCCCAAGTTCAGAAAGCTTGCGCGAATTATGAAGCCGTTTAACGTGCCAACACAGGTGAGCTTTTTACCCAGTATTCGTCAAGACACCAGCATGATGGAGCTAATAGCCCTTGATACACCAGGTCTTTTAGCAAAAGTAGGTGATATTCTTTACCGCTGTGAAGTTACCTTGTTAGCAGCCAAGATCACTACTATCGGCGAGCGTGCAGAAGATTTTTTCATCTTGCAAACACAAGATGGTCAATCACTCAATGAAGCACAACAACAGCATTTATCTTCATCGCTGCATTTAGCGTTGAACCAAATTAGTTAATTAATATGATATTGGGAGAGTTCCATGGAGGCATTACGCCAACGCATTGAGGCGGCATTTGAAGCACGTCAAACTATCACCCCTAGCACAGTTGAACCAAGTATTCGTGCTGACGTAGAGACAGTGATAAGCATGCTTGATAAAGGTCAAGCACGTGTTGCTGAGAAAATTGATGGCGAGTGGCATGTCCACCAGTGGCTAAAAAAAGCCGTTTTGTTGTCTTTTCGCATTTTCGACAACGGTGTAATTGAAGGTGGTGACACCAAATACTTTGATAAAGTACCGCAAAAATTTGCTGATTATGACGAAGCACGTTTTAAAGAAGAAGCGATTCGTGTCGTCCCGCCAGCAACGGTTCGTAAAGGCTCATTTATCGGTAAAAATACCGTACTAATGCCATCTTACGTTAATTTAGGTGCTTATGTAGACGAAGGAACCATGGTTGATACGTGGGCAACCGTTGGTTCATGCGCGCAAATTGGTAAAAATGTGCATCTATCTGGCGGTGTGGGTATTGGCGGTGTGTTAGAGCCATTACAAGCCGGCCCAACGATTATTGAAGATAACTGCTTTATTGGTGCGCGCAGTGAAATCGTTGAAGGCGTCATTGTCGAAGAAGGCAGTGTGATTTCAATGGGTGTTTACATCGGTCAAAGCACACGTATTTTTGATCGTGAAACCGGCGAAGTGCATTATGGTCGCGTACCTGCAGGGTCTGTTGTGGTATCGGGCAACTTACCGTCAAAATGTGGTACTTATAGCTTGTACGCTGCAATCATCGTTAAAAAGGTTGATGCTAAAACACGTGGTAAAGTCGGTATTAACGAATTATTACGCATTGTTGATTAATCAAGATTGAACTTAGTTGAAAAGGCTCTTAGGAGCCTTTTTTATTAGCCAATTTGTAACTTATTCCTTTATTAAATCATTGTTATACAAATTAATAGATGAATAAAGACAGACAGATAATCTACATTGAAAATACAGTTAAGCTTAAAATTTATACTGAAAAAAACCAGACTTACGCATAAACAGCTCGCTTCCTGCATTTAAAAAAATGCCCAGCCCTAGACAAACAACTTTCTGATAAAAACTTATTATCAACAACCGCAATTTAACAAACATTACTTAATAATAAAAATATCGAAATGGCTTGAACTATTCACTATTCAAAAATGTCACGCCAACTTTAAAAGTTTAACTTAATGTTTAAATGCAGAACCTTAACTATCTACTTAATGGTTTTTTAACTTTGCATAGAACGCTCTTCATCTAACTCATTCATCAATGCATTCGCTAAAATCTTCCACGTTACGATACCAATCACCTGATTATCGAGATTTTGTACCACAAGATAATCAATTGCATGTTTTTCCATGAGGACTTTCGCATCTTTCAAAATAGTGTTTTCAGCAATAATATTAATTTTATGCTCCATTATTTGATGAGCACGTTTATTAAGTAAACTTCTGTCGGCCGCACGCTCTGCGGCTGTATTTATAAATGGGCTATGCCAAAAAGCCAGAATGTTTTTATCAATAACACCAATGGGTAAACGATTTTGTTCCGATAAAACAACGGCAACATTCATTTTCGCTTTTAACAGCATAGACTCTACATGCTCAAGCGTATGATATTCTTCTATAATAACAGCAGGATCTAAATTAAGACTTCCCACGTACTCTGCGGTTTTAAGGTCATGGATAGCTAAAATATCTAAACAAGCATCTACGACATTTTCATCAAAAATTTTACCTCGGCCATCCATTAATACATCATTTAACGCTTCCATTCCCATTGAGGGACGATATGGTCTATGACTTAAAATCGAATCAGCAACATCCGCAACAGCAATAATTTTAGCTTCGATAATAATATCTTTACCTTTTAAGCCATCAGGGTAACCAGAGCCATCCAATCGCTCATGGTGCTGTAAAATCATCTGCTTAATCGGCCAAGGAAACTCGACCTCATCCACAATTAATGCTCCTTGTAATGGATGCTGTTTGACTAATTCGTACTCCGTCGGTGTGAGTCTTGATGGTTTAGCTAAAATTTGGCTAGGAATAGCAAGCTTACCAATGTCATGGATCAAAGCACCAAGCTTTAATCCCTCTAATTGATCAGTTGGCAAACCTAACTTTTCCCCCATTAAATAGCTTAATTGCGCGACTGATTTTTGATGGCCCGCGGTGTAAGCATCTTTTAGCTCTAAGGCTTCAGAGATTGCGCCAATTAATTGCACCAAGATTTGGGTCATTTTCTCTTTTTGATCTTTTATAATGACCGACTGTTTCATCATGGTATTCATGGTGCGAGGCAGCTCAACACAATGCCATAAAATAGTGGCGTATATGCTCAAGGATTTGGCATCGACATTGGTAAACGGTTTATCTCGGTTGCCAACGCCAATTATACCAACCAGTTTTTTACGGTATCGAATTGGCACGCATAAATGGTTTTTAAATGCAAAGTAACCGTCTTTTTGCAGCTTCACTGAATTGTCTAACGGTTCGTTATGAATGGTGGCTTGCTTAGTATGAATCGTTTCTGCCCAGATACCCGATTCAGCCAAATAAATTTGATTATCAGGAATGGCAAAGTACAGTTTCACTTTATCAGTCCAAGCTGTACGAAGAATTTTATTATGTTTTTCATCATAAATATGAAGATAGCCTACTTGACTGTGGGTTAACGCAAGCCCCTGTTGTAAAGCCGTTTTAAATATCATATCTGGTTTAGCTGTCATCACAGCTTCTATCTGCTGCAACCAATCATCACTTGATTGTATCGCCAAGTTATAATCAGGGTGCAACTCCATCAGCCACTGTTCATCTAAACTTAGCCTGGTAAACACAATACACCACTGATCATCCGTACCTTCAATTGCAGCAATTGAGGCTTGTAATGCATGACCATGCGTATCAATAAAATGCAGTAATTGCTCTGAGTCCCTGCACTGTAAGTCGATAAGATCGACATCCATATTGGGAAACGTCGCGCTCATCGGCTGTTTTACGATAGCTGCAATAGGTTTTTTGACTTGCGAATATAATGTCTCACTTAAACGGATGATTTCAAGGCGATCATTAAAAATCGCCCAAGATAAGTTGAAACCTTTTGGTAGTTCACCATGCTTCAAAAAGAAGTCTTGTCTTTGGCGCATTTAATACCGTTCCTTGTTATTATCAACTTATATTAATATTAGTCCAAACAAATGATTTTGCTAGTAATTAAATTTTAATATGGTACCTGATGTTCAACAAACACTATGACTTAACTAAGATTAAAACACCACGGTTTTATTACCATAAACCACAACCTGTTCATTCAACACCAGTTGTAGCGCTTTACTCAATACGCTTTTTTCCACATCACGCCCCTGATGAGCGAGCTCTTCAGCGCTGTAACTATGATCGACAGAAATGACATCCTGTTTAATGATAGGTCCTTCATCTAAACAGTTATTCACAAAATGGGCTGTGGCGCCAATAATTTTTACGCCTCGATCCCATGCTTGTTTATAGGGGGAAGCGCCGATAAAAGCAGGCAAAAATGAATGATGAATATTAATGATACGATCGGGAAATTGTGCAACAAATTCTGGTGTTAACACTCGCATGTACTTAGCAAGTACTAAATAATCAGCCTCATAGGGCTTGATTACATTAAGCATAGCTTGCTCATGTTCTTCACGGTTTAATCCATCATGGCTAATAAAATGAAAAGGTATATCGAATTTTTCTGTTAAATTTTGTAATACATCATAATTACCAACCACAGCGGCTATTTCAACATCCAAGCCTCCGTAATAGGATTTCATCAATAAATCACCCAAACAATGAGCTTCTTTAGTGACCATAATCACCACTCGTTTTTTACCTGCATCTACTAATTTAAAGTGATGTTTGCTAGGTAACACAGCTTGTAGTGCACTAATAAAATCAGCTTCATTGATATCACCATCTAGCACAGTGCGCATAAAGAAACGACCTTGAGCATGATCGACAAACTCATTATTTTTAATCACATTCAGATGATGTTCAAAACACACGCCTGATATTTTGGCGATAAGCCCCTGCTCATCAGCACAATCTATAATGAGGATTCTTCTTGTTACCTTAGTGTGAACAGATTTTTCAGCGACTGGGGGGGATAATGGCACCATGGTTAAACTCCTAAAATACACCGTTAGTTGAGTCTGCCACTAATTGCTGCGATTTTGGTAATTTTTATCCTAAAACTAAATTAAATTTCAGAATTAATATCAATTAATTCATGATTTGACATTAAAAGTGACGAATAATTATTAAAATGATGTTTAGCGACATGAATCGATGTATTTTTGTAAAAGTTGTCTTAAGGTTTCGGCTTTGGTTCCATAGACAACTTGTACGCCCAGATCAATTACTACCACTCCTTTGGCTCCCAAACGTAATAAACGTGCCTTATCAACCAAATAAGCATCGTTAACACTCACCCGAAGCCGAGTTAAGCAAGCGCATAATTCAACGATGTATTCGACCCTCTAAGGCCTGCAACCATACCTAGCAGACTTTCTCGTTGTTGCGGGCTAGCATTTGTTAGGGTCAGTGTACCGGGTGTTTTCAAATTAAAACCGATAATACTTACACGAAATACACTGTAATATATGATGGCAGTAAAGGCCCAAATAGCATAAACCCAAAGGTATTAGTGGATTGCGGGTATAACAAACTGAAATCAACCAAACTATGGGAAAAGGCCACACTATGGTGCACATCCAATAAGATACAAATACTATAAGCCAGACCGGTTAAGAGTGCATCAACCACAAACAAAACTGGTGCTACAAACATAAAAGCAAACTCTATAGGTTCGGTCACCCCGTTAACCAACTCGCCATCGCAGCCGACAGCATAATGCCAGCAACTCTATTTCGTTCCGCAAAATCACCACAGCGCCAAATCGCAAACGCCGCTGCAGGTACCCCAACATTTTAATTAAATAGCCCCCCGCTAGATTACCCACCAAAGGATCGCCTGCTAAATAACGTGCAACCTCCCACGGATCAATTGACCGTCATGCAAAAAGTGACCAAACTCAAGGTAAAAAAGGGCATTCCAGATATGATGTAATCCCAAGGGAATAACTAAACCCTCAACTAAACCATATAATCCAAAAGCAATGGCAGGATCTTGATAAAAGGCCCAATTTGACAACAATTCAATATTAGCAGCTAAAGGTGGCCAGATATAAGCAAGTCAGCTAGCCAATAGCATTGCAAGGGGTAGGATTAAAATTGGCGCACTTCGGTGACTTTCAAAAAGGAAAAAACGGCAGGCAAGGTTATCTTTTTACTCACATGAACGGCAAAACAAGTCATAGCCCCAACAAGCATTCCTCCTGCTATGCATGTATCTATGGTATCAATTCCCAAAATCGGCCTTGACGGTAAGAGGTATAAGGTACTCAAGACGTTCAGCGCTGTAATCGTTGCACCATACCCCAATACCGCCGTGATGGCGGCGACACCTTGATCTTTACAAAAACCAATTGCCACAGCCAACGTAAACAACAATGGCATCATAGCAAAAATATGATGGCCTACAGTTGAAAAGACGACATTAATGGATTCTGGGATAAAAAGCAGTGGATTTACACTTAGGCCCTACATAACACCCGCAGCGGGTAAAATGGCAACGGGGATCAGTAAAGAGTAGCTTAGTCGCAGAGCGAATTTAAACCACTGTAAGGATAGAAATTGAGTCAAAAGATAGCTTAATCCTTGTTTGCGCTTGCTGCGGCTTGCCAAGTTGTTAGCCATTTGATTGCTTCAAGTTCAGGTTCCATCGTTTCAGTCGCATCAATTTCAAGTCTTGGTGTTAAAGCTTGTGCTCCCAATTCGCTAAATAACTCATCAAACTGTTTTGCTGCGCCACAGAAAGTGTCATAACTAGAATCGCCGAGTCCTACAATACTGTATTTTAATTTCGGTAAGTATGGCGCCGTCGTTTTTAGTTGTGCAAACCAAGGCCATATGTCCTCTGGTATATCCCCCTGCCCTGTTGTCGAACACACAACAATAAGATATTCAGACTCATTTGGAACAAAACCTGTTAGTTCATGAGGTTGCTTTAATATCGCCTTAAAACCCAGGGCAGTTATTTTTTTCACTAGGGTTTCTGCTGTAAATTGAGCACTGCCATAAACCGTGCCAAAAACTAAATTAACATTAACCAAAATAATTTCCTTTATGCGTCTTTTGAACACTAAGCCATATCATTTAACATACTGTATAGGTTTGTTTTATTGCAAGTTTTTCTTTAGCTAATTTATATTAAGATTGCTGGCTCACTATCTATTTCATCCCAACCTAGCAAATCGAAAACAGTTAACCACTCAGGCTCTATCTCTGTTTCAATATGCATCGATTTTTTCGTTACAGGGTGAATAAAAGTTAAACTTTTAGCAATAAGCCATAAACGGTTAACTCCGAAATACTCACGGCCAAATTTATTTTGTTTACCATCGCCATGCGTTGTATCACCTATAATAGGATGGCGTAAATGTGCCATATGACGACGTAATTGATGTTTTCTGCCTGTTTTTGGTGTTAGCTTTATCAATCCAAATCGGCTTGTGGGATAACGACCAGAACTATAAGGAATTTCACTATTTAACAGCGGTTGGTATAACGTCACCGCATCTTGAGCAGGCTTATCTGTAGCGGCAAATTTGTCAGCAACATCATCAAGTTCAACTTTTAACGCGTAGTCCAACTCTCCTGCTTCGTGCATATTGCCTCTGACTAAAGCTAAATACTGCTTAGTGACCGTGTGTTGCTCGAATTGCTCGCATAAAATACGTGCACTTTCACTGCTTTTAGCGAATAGCAAAACACCTGATGTCGGACGATCTAAACGATGCACAGGAAAAACATGGCAACCGACAAGATCTCGAGTCAATTGCATGGCAAAAAAGCGCTCCTTTCGAGCCAAATAACTTCTGTGAACAAGTAAACCAGCAGGTTTATGGATAGCAACAATATGCTCGTCTTCAAATAAAATCTCTAAATGTGGAGGCAATTCTTGTTCTGCTTCGCACAGCGTATCGCTATCAAGTGGTTCAGCGCTATTATCTACATCATGGGGGAGATAAGTTTCATTCATGGTTACTGTTCCGTGCGCTGAGGATTGACAAGGAGTTGGTCAAATTTTATCAGCAGTTTAATAATTGACTGTTTATCTGGTTGGGTTTGCCATGTTTGTTCAGCCATTGGCGCAATAGCCATTTGGATTGGCAAAGGGCTATTGGTGGTGATTAACTGACGCATTTTAGGAATAAAAATATATTGCAGCCATTGTTCAAATGATAGGGCATCACATGCGAATGGAGCTGTACTGGCCATTGCTGCAGCTGACGGCGTGTGCGTAGACCATAACGAGCTGGCTTTAAGTTGCAACTCTAATTCGACTAAAAACGTCGAACTCATTTCATAAACCATAAAAATAACGACTCTAATGCGATGCTAAAGGTTGAATATGATAACATTAGCCACCATTAATACCCATAGATTGCCACGTGTTGTATAGCGAGTTACCATGACAGAAATCACCACCCTAAGCCAATTTCTGGCCACCGCTGGAACTCAATTCCAGGTTTATGATCTTGGAAGACGAGTCCAGAACATCGATATGATGGCTTTTCATCAAATTGAATCTTTGGTTTCCCCCTACCCTTATCCAATCCAAGGTCATGCTTTATTTGCTATTGTTTTCTGGCAAGAAAATCAGCAACCGTTTATTTGGTTTATAAAACTGCCTTTAGATGAACAAGGGTTATTATCCCCCGCACCAAGACAACAATTTATTAAAATGATATTAGAAGCACTGGGACGTGATCCTACTCAGGCTTTAACAGATGAACAACAGCAACAATTAGCTAACCATCCTTTTAGTTTTAAACCAAATCAACAAAAACTGGCTTTATTTAATGCATTGGTCAGAAAACAACTTGGTCAGCAAGCCTCAAGTCAATATGAATCGGCTGCTCAATACCTTAGCGGCCAAATCCCCGCAGAGCAATGGCAGCATATAGGCTTTCAAGGTCTGGCCGATGTTTGCGTCAGAATGGCATCATTTGAACACCAACAAGAAATCATTAACATTCTGCCAATCGCGCCAATTGAAGTACAAGCTGCTATTTGCGAATGCTTAGAACATCTGACATTAACGCAGCCTCTAGCGGACTCGGTATTTGCACTCTTCAAACAAGTACCTATTGAGTATAAAGGGGTATTTTTAAAGGCATTGGCTTCACACGCACTATTCAGTCAAGAGGCAATTGACACCCTCAGCAAGAATGACCAACTTGATGATGCTATGTTAATTACTATCGCTGCACGAAACTGGAATGCATTAAAAGATGACTCTACTCGCAAAATCTTTTTAGAAGCTCTGGCAAAACAATCACAATCCTTTTTCAATCAGGTTTTTGCTGATATTGTTGCTATACCCAGTCTTCGCAATGCGTTATTAACAGATTTACGTAACCCAGAACGTAGCGAACAACTTTCACTCGCCATTGGCGGTTTATTTAAGGCAGCAAGCCTATGATGTCTGACTTTTTATTGATAGTTGCTTTAGTCGTTATTGCAGCATTTTTCTGGCAATTGCGGAACATGGCTGAGGTCAGCCGAGTTATCGCTGAACAAGCCTGTGGTAAACAAAATGTGCAATTATTGGCAATTGCAATGGTATCAGCTCGTCCAAGCTTGGGGGGACATACTGGGTTGTGCTGGCGTGCTAAGTTTATGTTTGAATTTAGTACCGATGGCATGAATCAATACCGCGGGCATATCAATATGCATGGAAAAAAGGTTAACAAAATTGATTGGCCTATTTTTCCTGAACCAGAATGGCTTGATGCTCCAATGGCAAAAGGCAAGTTTGGTGGTTGTGGAACAAGTAATAGTTGCAATTCAGGTAAATGCCATTAATCATATTTGTAAGTTTTACATTTAAAAAATGCTATCTAAACAGATAGCATTTTTTTACTCAATAAAACACTCAATCAATGATATAACCCTATCAAATTGTCAGCTTAAGCAAGATACAAGTTTTTGAAATGTTTAAATCTAACGCTAACAGAGTATTTGTTGATAAATATCGCAGCATAAATGGCCCACTAGGATCTGTTTACTTCTCAAGTATTTTTTGTAGCGAATTGTTTGCCATTTATATATGGCAGAGGCTCTGCTGCTTAGTTATTCTTGTCGTCGTCAAGTAAAATGGCCAACAAACACTGTCCGAAAGATTCGACTAAAAACGCATTAAACTTTGTTGCGTGAATTTTACTTAGATAGCAAGTTGCACTTCATTATTCGCGCTTCATTCATTTCCATCTCGAAAAAACGTCACCAGCAAAGATCAACTGCCGCTAATTATTGATGACTAATGTGAACTTTTTGACTACTTAAGAGTTTAGGAGGTTATTTTTAAATAGCAGAGTTAAGGTGTTAAAATAGCTGGGCGTCTTCCTTCGCTGAATCAAAATCGCAAAAGAAAGGCCGCGACATTAAGTCACGGCCTTCTGTTCTCTTGTTAAGCTTTCCTGCTATTTTGCTTGCTCCCTGCACCATCCATGCGTATCAGCTGCTCCTGCACCTATCCTTGCTCTTTCCTTGAAAATCCTTGTACTTGCGTACTGTCCTTCTTACTCGATTATCCTTTGACCGAGCCTGCTCTGTCCTGAGCGTGTCCTTTTATCATCCTTGAAATCCTTTTTGATATTTCCCACCATCCTAGTGGGCAACTCATTCTAAGTATCAATCCTAGATACTTATCTCGCCTTGTCCATAAAACGAGTTATTATCCTTTTTAACAAACAATTGCAATCCTTTACAACACATCCTGTGCGCTTAAGCATCCTGCTTACACCACATCCTGTATATCGCTATCCATTTCTTAAGTTAATATTAATCCAAATATGTCAAACACAATAGGCACAAAACATCTATGCAACAAAAAAACAACAGGGCAAAACAACAGTAAAAAATAAAATATCGATAATAAACAGCAAATTAGCTTTATTCGTAAAGATAAAGTTGATTAACAAAGCCTATTTAACCTACAACCTTTGTGAGATATATCTCACAAAGGTTGTAGTAAAATGCGAATGTCGATTTTATTGTTCGCCAAATAAAAAGGCACAACCTGAAATCAGGTTGTGCCCATTTTAATCTTACGTCAGCTACCTTGCTAAATTAATGCTTCCTGCCCATCCTTGCGTGTAGCCATCCTGGCTTTCCTTTAATCCGTTATCTCTCAACAATCCTTTACTTACGTAAGTTGAGTTCAATCCTTTGTTCAGTCATCCTTATACTGAAAATTCAAATCCTTTGAATTGTCCTTTAGCATCCTGCTTTCCAATCCCTGATTCCTTGTGTCAGCTTTCGCTTTCACCCATCCTTGTTTCGGCTATCCATTTGCCGAGCTCATGCTCTATTTCCTTGAGCGTGTCCTTATTTCATCCATGATATTCAAAGTGTTAATTCAGTATTATTACTCTTCCCGAGCAAACCTATCCGTCTCTTTCACTTGATGTAATCATTGTATCGAAAAGATATTCAAATAAAATGCATAGAATTGTTCATTAATAAAAACAAGCTACCATAAAAAAAAACAAAACTTTAATTAACTGATTTTAATCACTAAATAAATTTAAAACTGACTTTGTAGCAAAACAATCACCATTAACACCTACAAGAGTGTAAGAGATTGCTCACACCATGGTGAGCACTTATAGCTTTATTGCTTTAAATATAATTGAGAGCTCCCACTCTATCTGACGAAACATCAATCTTAGGTAAATAATTAAAATTTAAGGCATTTTAGGAAACTAGCTGATTGGAGTGTGAAATAAGGTCGCGGACACATTACAAAATAACTTAACTCGAAAAGAACTAAATCCCAATGAGAAATACAGACGGGGTACCAAATGCAAAAAAGCCCAAGTGAAAAACTTGGGCTTTAATTTACCGCTATTTTGTCCGATTTCAGCCTGACATTTAACAGGGTTAAATGATGAGCAAAATCAGACTATCAGGTAATTAGAACGGCATTTTCATGCCCGGAGGTAGTTGCATACCGCCAGTGACTTCTGCCATTTTTGTTTTTTGGTTTTCTTCTACACGACGCGCCGCATCATTGCAGGCTGCTGCAATCAAATCTTCCAGCATCTCTTTGTCATCTTCCATTAAGCTTGGATCAATTTCAACACGACGCACATTGTGTGTACCTGTCATTGTCACTTTCACTAAGCCTGCGCCAGATTCGCCAGTCATTTCCATACGAGCGATTTCTTCTTGAACTTTAGCCATCTTGTCTTGCATCATTTGGGCTTGCTTCATCAAGTTGCCCATGCCGCCTTTTCCAAACATAATCGATTCTCTTTCTCTATTAAATAATGGGTTTTAGCAAGTTGCCAAATTGGGCTAATCTTACTGAAATTATATCGATTAGCAAACTGGTAAATGTAAATTTGCGAGGCTGCTAACCTATTGAAGCCATATAGGCTAATTCTTTTACTGTCGATGGCGATGAATAATCAACAGAATAAATATTTAATCCAACAATGCAGGAATAAGCTGCGCCACATTAGTTAACTGCTCTTGTGGATAAACAACCGAGTCATCATCTAATTGTGCAGCAAGTTCATTTATCATCCATTGCACATGCTCATCCGCTAATATTGACTGTTTAGCCTGTTGTACTAATTCTTTATGAAAGCGTTTACGTAACTCAAGTGGGGTTTCGCGACTAGCATCTTGGCCTATGTCGACAATCACCTGAATATCCTGTTCCAAAAAGGCTGACAAACCAGCCTGCAGTTGCTCAATAGCAATATCGGCACATAAATGTTTTTGATCCGGTTTTAACGTTAATGTTATGGGATTGGACACCGACTGACATAAAGAGTTCACTCCGAGTTGACGCACTCGTCCGCCGACTTTGACTTGCGCCATAATTTGATACCAATGCAGATCAACCTCATTCCCGGTAATCTCGTGGCCAATTGCACTAAGCTCAGTAATATTAGCTTTTGAATAAACTTGGTTATCACCTTGCTCAATTAACCCTGTCGCTTCAGCCTCTTCCACTTCATGACTAATTAATGTTGGAGTAGCTATATGACTCGCAACAGCCAATTCCGCAGGGGCAATTTCAGCAGTCGCTACCTGTTGAACTGCATTTAATGCTAATTCTTCTGCAGATGGCGCTTCCCAAGGGGGTCTGTCATATGCACCAGAAAACTGTTTTTCTGTTGATACATCTTGCTCGATTATCGAACTTGAATGCTGCGCGCTATCTTTTACCCTTGGTGGTTGAGCTGTATGACTTTTCTCATCCGATGTAACATCAACCGTATTCACTCCGCCTAATTTGGCCTGCGAAGCGCTAATTTTAGCTTGCTGCTTATCGGCAGCCTTTTTATTTGACGCATCAGCTTCATCTTGCGCTTTATGAGCACTAACCTCAGCTAATAATGTATCCCGGCTTGCTAATACCAAATCTAAAATATCATCTAATGGATCAAATTCAGCTTCATCAGCGGGCTCAATTGTTGAAGTTAAATCTTGTGATGTTAAGGGCTCTGGATTTAACTGTGATGAATCATCTTTTACTGCCGATGTTGCTTGTAATGAGGTTTCAGACTGCTGATTATAAGCAAGATAATCTTCATAATCGGTATGATTATCCTCCTCATATTGAGCATAATCAGCGCCAATGTAGACGTCATCTTGTGCGGAAAAAGATGAAGAGTCTTCTGCTGTAGCTAAATTTATGTCAGCTTGAGGGGCGGTGACTTGAGGCGTGAGTGACTGTGTATCATTACCCTCATTTGGTTTATTAACCTCATTTGGTTTATTAACCTCAGTATTATCACTATCGACAGCCCGAGCCCTGACTGGATCAGCAAAACCCATACTTTCAGCCTGGTTAAGCAGCATTGCTTGTTGTGCAATTAACTCCGCTGAATCATCCTCGATATCAACAAAATCGTCAGTATTGTCAGCTTCACTATCAGTATCTGCTGCAGAATTGACCTCAGTGAATGCTAAAGATGACTCATTTGCTAGCTTAGATACAGATTCAGATTTAACAGCACTCGATGTAGAAATTTTTGGTTCAACCTCAGCGTCAAATGCATTACTCACAGCGTGTTTATGCCCTGCTATATCAACACTTATATCGTGAGTAACATCGTTAGTTGGAGACTTTGGGCGAGTCTCAATGACCTCTTGAGACTTTGCACCTAAGGGTGGTAACTCTAGATTAACGGGGTTATCGGTAATCCAACGTTTAGTTTGCTTTTCCGGCACAAAAGCGACTGCTCTTAACAGTGCCATTTCTAAACCCGATTTAGGATCAGGTGCAAAAGGCAAATCTTTTCGTCCGGCTAATAGCATCTGATAATAAAGCTGAATTTGTTCGGCAGATATTTGCTGAGCAAAAGCCAATATTTGCTCGCTGTATAATGATGATTGCGCTGCAGCGGGGGCAAATTGAGTTAAGGTGATCTGATGCAGTAATTCTAATAAGCTGCGTAACACTTCCTGTGCATCTGCGCCAAAAGCTAACACCTTGGCAACCGTGGTCATCAAAGGTTCAATATCGGCATCACAAAGCGCTTTTAGCAGTGCGATAACCTGTTGCTGATCAATACTACCAAGCATTGATTGCACTTGCTGATGCATTACTTGACCAGAGCCAAAAGCTATCGCCTGATCGGTCAAGCTTAAAGCATCACGCATACTGCCGTTTGCGGCTTTAGCTAACAAGGCCAAAGCTTGGTTTTCAAATGGCAGTTGTTCTTGAGTTAATACAAATTCAAGTTGCTTAGCAATTTCATCTTGCGACAAGCTTTTTAAATTAAATTGTAAACACCGAGATAATACCGTAACGGGCAATTTTTGAGGATCAGTTGTTGCTAACAGAAACTTTACGTGCTCTGGCGGTTCTTCTAAGGTTTTTAATAACGCATTAAAACTACTGCGAGACAGCATGTGTACTTCATCGATAAGATACACTTTATAGCGCCCACGTGAAGGACGATATTGAACGTTATCCAATAACTCACGGGTATCATCTACTTTGGTTCGCGATGCTGCATCGACCTCAATTAAATCGACAAATCGACCTTGAGCAATTTCTTCACAACTTGAGCAAACTCCACAAGGCGTGGCCGTCACGCCCTGCTCGCAATTTAATCCTTTAGCAAACAAGCGCGCTAAACTGGTTTTACCCACACCGCGAGTACCAGTGAATAAATAGGCATGATGCAAACGTTGTTGGCTTAATGCATTGGTTAACGCTAATAACACATGCGCTTGACCGACCATTTGCTCAAATTTGGCAGGGCGCCATTTGCGGGCTAACACCTGATAAGACATGCAATTCCCCAAGCTAAACTGTTCGGGAATTTATCCCGCTAATTACGCCAAACAATAACATGCAAAACAGCTACAGGCTATTGTTTGGCAGCTATTAGCTGGCTTTATCAACAATTCTGGGTTGATAAATTATCGATTTACTCGCCTTCAAATTCACACAGGCTTAACACTTCGATGCCCATGGCTTTTAATCTGGTTTCTCCGCCAATTTCTGGCAATGAAATAACAAAAGCGGCATGTTCCACTTCCCCCCCTAATTGGCGGATAAGTTTTACGGTAGCTTCAATCGTGCCGCCGGTTGCAAGTAAATCATCAATCACTAACACTTTGTCGTTCGCATTAATGGCATCGATATGAATTTCTAATGTGTCTTTGCCATATTCAAGCTCATAGGTTTGGCTTATGGTGGCACGAGGTAATTTCCCCGGCTTACGTACTGGAACAAATCCAATACCAAGTTCAAGAGCTAACGGGGCGCCAAATAAGAAGCCACGAGCTTCAGTCCCAACCACTTTAGTGAAACCTTTTGATTGATAATGGGCGACCAATAAAGCAATTGTTGCTTTGTAAGCTTCAGCACTTTCTAAAAGACTGGTGACATCACGGAACATAATGCCTGCTTTTGGATAGTCCGGAATGGTTTTAATACTTTGCTTGATCAGCGCTAAACTGTCTTTATTCATCATAATGAAAACTCTGTAAATGGGGTTTCAATAAAAAAGTCCCTTTGGGGACTCGTTTAACAATTAACAGGATCTTAAGCCTGTTATGAATGGCATGCAACCATTGCGCTATTAATCTGTTAACTCTGGGATCTGCCACAAATAAATCAACAGACCGAATAACATGCCCAACAGCATTAGCTTGACCCAGATTAACGGCACCAAGGTAATACTGATGGCAAAACTGAGCGTGGTCATTATCATTGCGCGACGTTTTAAGCTTCTATTTAATGCACGTTTTGTTTGCCAATTGTTTAATGCTTCAGCAAACCAAGGGTGTGACATTAACCATTGATGTAAACGTTCACTTGATCGGGCAAAACAAAATGCCGCGAGTAAAATAAATGGCACTGTCGGTAATAAAGGAACCACTATTCCAATCACACCAAGTAACAAACTTAGCAAACCGACAATAAGATACAAGCCGCGCTTTATGACCATAATTCTTCGCCATCCTCAAAACAAAAAACCACTCTTTAATGAGTGGTTTGTCACACCTAGCTTATTGTAGCCTAGATTAACGCTTAGATTAAGCCTACAAATTTTAACCAAGATAATGATGCTGGCAGTGTTGGGATAAGTAAAACAAGAATAAAACCAATTAAGTAAAAGGCATTGAATGGATCTTTAAACGGCTCGTTCATGGAATGTCCTTGGGCAAAAATGCAGAGTATTGTTTAACTTGTGTTCGAGTTAACATAAAGCCGCGGTGCGCGCGAATAAAATGTGAACTTCATCACAACGCGCGCATTCTACTGCGATTGATTACGAATAAAAACCATAAATATTTTAAGGCTTATTTGCTATCAATTAACGCGTAGTCACGACTATGCCCTTTTCAACCATTTGCTTAAGCATCTGAACGCAGCCGTTTATCATAGTGTCAGGGTGCATATGCGGGTAAAACCCGATGAGCTCATGAATAATCTCGTCAAAGCCGATACTCGTTTGTTGTTGAGTACGCTGATCAATTAACGCTAAAACTTGTGCGGTGAGAGGATTTAATTGCAAGAATGACACTTCCTCTTCCACATCTCGATAAACACAAAAATACTGTGGCTGCGAAGGTGGTTCAATAGGCTGATAATCAACACTAATATGCTGCACGTCATACTGATATTGTGCCACTTTGGCACAAACAGATAGCTGCAATGGTCTTGATAATAATAATTCGGCATCTAACTTCTGTTGATGTTCACTTGATTGTTTAGTGGCGACAACTAACTCCAACCATTCATAGTGCGCTAACTCCAGTAAAAACTTAGGATCAGAGTCTTTCATTTCATATTGCTGTAAAAATGCCAAAAACTCCCCTGCTATTTCAACAAAGATTGGCGTGTGGCAGTTATGTTCAGCAAAAAATTGCTGTACTAAAGCTAACCAATCCTGCTCTTCATAGAGGCTTTTAAGCACAGGAAAGGCGCTTGAAACAAAACCATTCACATTATTAAAAAATAGCTCACGGTAAATCACCATTCGTCTTGGTTCAATACCATTGGGTAAGGGTTGGCTTGGATCACGGATGTAATCCATAAAGCCCTGCTGAATATCAGTAAACTTCATTAGGCTTTCCTTACTTTCAAAGCATCATTAGCATGTTGCTGATAGGCGTGGATTTGATTAATTTCACCCAATAGGATTTCAGTGGGCGGGATATTAAAGTCACGCTCTAATAGCGTGGGACGCACCCCGTGAATTTCATAGCAGCTTTGCAACAACGACCAGACGGGATCGATGATATCAGCACCATGGGTATCAACCATTAAATCGATATCTTCTTGATAATGTCCTGCGATATGCAAATAGGCGATTCGCTCTGTTGGCATAGAGGCCAAAAATTGCTGCGCATCATATTGATGATTAATAGAATTGACATAAATATTATTAACATCGAGTAACAGTTTACAGTCAGCTTCTGTCAGTACAGCATTCACAAAAGCTTGCTCTGTCATTTGGGCACCTGGAGCAGCATAAAATGACACATTTTCTAAAATGAACGGCCGCTCTAAAATATCTTCAACTTGTTTGATGCGTTTTGCGGTATGAATGACAGCTTCGTCAGTAAAGGGAATTGGCATTAAATCGTACATATGCCCTGTACCGGAACAATAACTTAAATGTTCTGAATACACCTCAATTTGGTGTAAGTCTAAAAATTGCTTTATGTTGTGTACAAAGTCAGTATCTAGCGGTGCTGAGCTGCCAATTGATAAAGATAAGCCATGACAAAAAAAAGGATGTTGTTCCGTAAGCTGTTTGAATTGACGTCCATATTTGCCACCTAGTGTCATCCAATTTTCAGGAGCCACTTCAAAAAACTCGATCTCTGGCGGCGTTAACTGACAAAACTCAGTTAGCATTTCTCGTCTCAACCCTAACCCTACCATTGCAGGTGATGGTGTTTTTTCTTTGATGGACATAAAAGACCCTTACAGCAAGCGAGTGATTTATCGATAATAATAGAAATATTAATTTTCAATTGATTATAAATAAGATAAGGCCTGAAAACAGGCCTTATTTTGAGAGCAATTAGACAGATTAAAAGCAAATTATCTTTTACCGCCGCTTTGACCCTCTTGAGATTTATCCAAGTTAGCTTAAGCTTTTTTGCCTTGCTCAGTTGCTTAGTTCATATCGCCGCCACACTTACCTTCGCCACATTTACCTTCTTTGGCTTTTTCAGCGCCTTTTTTCATGTCGCCGCCACACTTACCTTCGCCGCATTTACCTTCTTTGGCTTTTTCAGCGCCTTGTTTCATGTCGCCACCACACTTACCTTCGCCGCATTTGCCTTCTTTGGCTTTTTCAGCGCCTTGTTTCATGTCACCGCCACACTTACCTTCGCCGCATTTGCCTTCACCACACTTACCTTCTTTGGCTTTTTCTGCAGACTTTTTCATGTCGCCGCCACATTTACCCTCACCACATTTACCTTCGCCACCATCTAATTGGTAACCTTGGGTTAATTGCTCAAAACCAAATGGGTTTGCTTGTGCTTCTGTTGCAATGCCAGCACTCATTACTACTGCACCTAATGCAACTGCGAGGGTAGTTTGCTTAACTGAGTTCATATTTTGATTCCTTTTAAAAAATTGAATGATGACCAACATCATTGCTGGCTTACACATATAGACCCAGCAAAATAAATATAAATTTCAAAAAATTTAATATTTTTTTAACTAGGTTCACTTTAATCATTTCCAAGTGTGCTAGGAAAAAATCATGATAGTTAATAATAGAGTATATCTTGATGGTTTCAATACGTTTTTAGTTTTTAAATTGTTAGCAAGTAAAACTAACGCTGGCATCGTGTGTGTTTAAGTTTAAAATAGCGCCCTTTATTCAAGCTGAGAGAATGCTGTGCGACTTGTATTAGCGCCTATGGAAGGCGTAGTAGATGATTTGATGCGTGATATTTTATCCACTATTAACCCGTTTGATTTAGTCGTCACCGAGTTTGTTCGTGTGGTGGATCAACTGCTGCCTGAAAAGGTCTATTACAAACTCTGCCCTGAATTACACAACGATGGCTTAACCCCGAATGGCACCCCCGTGAGAGTACAATTACTCGGTCAAGAACCTAACTGGATGGCTGAAAATGCATTCAGGGCAGTAGAATTGGGTTCTCGTGGTGTGGATGCTAATTTTGGTTGCCCAGCTAAAATAGTCAATAGAAGTAAGGGAGGTGCTGTTTTATTACAGTACCCTGACAACATTCATAAGATCGTTAAAGCAATGCGCCAAGCTGTGCCTGAAGATCAACCCGTTACAGCCAAAATTCGTTTAGGCTATGAAGATAAATCACTCTTTATGGAAAATGCACTGGCAATTTATGAAGCTGGAGCAACAGAAATAGCGATTCATGCGCGCAGCAAAGTTGATGGCTACAAGCCGCCAGCCTATTGGGAATACATCACTGAAGTCAAAAAGCGTTTACCTATTCCAGTGATTGCCAACGGTGAAATTTGGAGCGAAGCTGATGCTAAGCGATGTATGGAAGTCACCGAATGTGACAACATTATGATTGGTCGCGGGGCAATTTCATTACCTAACTTAGGCGCATGTATTAAGCACGGCAACAAACCATATACTTGGGAACAAACCTTAAATTTATTATTGAGTTACACCCAAAAACAGGTTGATGATAAAAAGTCTGACTATTTGCCAGGCCGGATTAAGCAGTGGTTTACTTATTTAAATAGGCAATATCCAGAAGCCGATGCACTGTTTCGCGAGTTAAGAGTTTTTAAAACCGCGGATGAAATTGTATCTGTGCTTAATCATGCTCAGCAAAGTGCTCAATAACAGCAAAATTATCTCCCCTAGCAATCCTATTTAGCATTGTCAGTAGCTATATGTGTGGATTAACAAAAATTAATCCACATCAGCTATTTGAAGACTAAAATCTCACCGAGAATTGATCTTTATCATAACTCACTTTTTTTAAGCTCGTAGAATAACAAGTTATATTGATCATCTCTAATAAAGGTATGTGGTGAAAAATCAGGATATTCGAGCCCAATTGTCTCAAATTGAAGCTGAGCTAAGAGCTAAAATCAAGCTTGAACTTTTACAGCATCATATCGACAATCAACAACTCAATACGATTCAACAAATGGACTTATCTAACCTCATTGATTATTTGAGTGAAATCAAATTGACTGACACCTGTTTGTTCGAACGTTTAATGCGATTGGATGCTGCGATTTGTCAACTGGATCTTGGACTGTATGGTCTATGTTCTGATTGCGAATCCGAAATAGAAGCTTCACGCTTACAAGATGATCCAACAGAGCAGCGCTGCAGTGTTTGCGCATCACGTTATCAGCAAGAACATCGTCATGAGTTACGTTTAAATCATTAAAGCGCATCTTACCTTTTGTCGAGTTAGATTTAGTATTCGTCGCCAGCCCAATAAAAAACCTCCGCAAGCGGAGGTTTTTAGTTACTGTGGAAAATTAACTAAATTAGAACTTTACGTTTGCGCGAACAAAGAAGTAACGACCTAATACATCATACGTAAACGGATCGGTATTTGAATCGTTATTACCTGTATAGTAAGGAGGCTCTTCATCAAAAATGTTGTTGATACCAGCTGACATTCTAACAGTACTTGTCACATCATATGAGCCTGACAAGTCATGATAAACAATGCTATCTACAGATGGTGCATAACACTTAGTGGTATCGGCTTTACAAGCAAATGAATCCATACCATCGATATAACGTGCTTCGTAAGTTGCACTCCAATCGTCAGCAGATGCTGTTAAATTAAAGTTAGACTTGAATTTAGCATAAGCACCCACACCACCAGTAATATAACCACGGTAATCGACAGCTACACCATCAGGATCGAACTCTTCGTATGAAGATAAAATTGATGTATCTAAACCCGCTTTCCAACTTAAGTTTAATGCATCAAATACATACGCTACGTTAATGTCATAACCCGAAGTATTAGTGGCACCAATGTTTTGTAACCCGTTATCAAACTTAATACGACCAGTATTATCAATAGAGATATTAGACGATTGACACAATGCCGTTCCAGTATTAATTAATGAGCCATCAGCACCTAAACATTGATTAGCAACATAATTAGAGTCAACAGCCGTGATGGTATTAGTGATAGCAATATCATAATAATCTACAGTGAATGATAATCCCTCTACATAACTTGGTGAGTAAACTAAACCAACAGTAGTAATATCCGCTTCTTCAGGTGTGAGTAAAGGATTACCACCAACAGTCACTTCAGCTTGAGTCTGCTCTGTTGCGGGATGAACAACTTGATCAAATGAGGGTGATTTACCACCAAACAGCTCTCCAACAGTTGGAGCTCGGAAAGCGGTAGAGCGACCACCACGAACCATTAAGTCGTCATATAAACGCCAAGTTAACCCTAGCTTCCATGTAGTATCTTCACCAAAAGTGCTGTAGTTAAAGTAACGCATTGCCGCGCTCAGATCGACTTGTTGTGCCAATGGTAAATCAGCTAATAATGGAATGGCTAATTCAGCATATAATTCATCAACGCTGAACTCACCTGCTGTTGGTTCAACACGCGGGTCATTAGCTAACCCTTGAGATGTAAGTGAATCAGGAGTGTAATGAGCAGACTCTTTACGATGCTCATAACCTGCTGCGAAACCTAATTCACCTGCAGGTAAATCTACAATCCCACCAGATAAGGTTGCCGCAACAATATCTAACTCACTGCCACCACTGTTAAGTTCTGTGTAGATGAATGGCGCAATACTGTCGCCCTCCCAAGACTCTTGCAGGAATGGATCAAATTTACCTTCCAATACAGCATCGTTAATTGATCCTAAGTTATGTAAATTGGCTAAGGTATCTACAGAGTCATTCTTACCTTTGTTGTAAGATGCATCCCATGTCCAGCCATTGTCAAGCTCACCTTCAAGACCTACCACTATGCGGATGGTGTCAACGGTTTGGCTAAAATCTCGTGAACCAGACTCAACCATACGACGACCATAACTGACTTTTTCACCTTCCTGGATTTTACCAATTAGTTCTTTATTCATCCAAGATGAATCATATACCCATGGTGAACTGTTCCAAATTGGTTGTGGTGCCATTTGCTGTTCAGACCAACGTTTGGTGTACATAGCTTCCGAGAAAAACATAATGGTATCAGTTAGCTCATAGGTACCTGCAAAGCTTAAGTTCAAACGTTCCATAGGGGTAGATAAGAAACTGTCTTTAGCATAGTTATATTTATCTTCATTAGTAAAGTCATGATAAACACCATCACGACCACTCAAATCAGCTTCTGTAACATTTTCGTCAAAATAAGCAAATTTTGGCTTTCCTTTTCCATCGTCAACATATGAACCATAGTGACCAGAATCACCGATTGCATAAGCGCCTTCAGGGCCAGTTGCTGTGATACCATGGTTTCTGTCACCCCAAATATGACCACCTTGTGAGTATGAACTACCACCACAGTAAAGCTCTTTACTGCCTGCTGCACCTTTTTCAGCGATTGGACACTCGGAAAATCCACGATCAGCCTGACTAGCTTCACCACGTTTAGTGTATTGAGCATTAATAACCACGTTACCTTTGTCGAATGTGTTACCTAAAGTGAAGTCAAGGCTTGTTTCATCAGCATCTCCCTGGCCAGAAATACCGGTTTGTGCGTTTAACTCAAAACCATCAAAATCGCGTTTAAGGATAACGTTAACAACACCTGCAATAGCATCTGTTCCATATACAGCTGAAGCACCGTCTTTTAGCACTTCAACACGTTGGATCATTGAAACGGGAATCGTATTTAAGTCAACCGTTGATGCTGCACCTGTTCCCGATGCAATCATACGACGGCCGTTAACCAAAACAAGAGTACGGTTAGAACCTAAACCGCGTAAGTTAACACGAGCATTACCGCCTGAACCATTGTTTACCGCGGCGTTAGTCATTGCTCCACCTGATGAGGTCATTTTTTGTAAAACATCATCAATTGAAGTTGCGCCAGATGCGATAATTGAAGAAGCGTCGATAACACTTACAGGGCTTGCAGTTTCCATATCGGTACGCTTAATACGTGAACCCGTAACCGCAATGCGCTCAACTTTTTGAACTTGTTCTTCTGCAGCAATAGCAGATGTAGATATAAAACCTGAGGTAGCGACTGTTGTTGCAGCCGCAGCCAGTAAACCGCGACGAATAGCTTTGGCCGTTAATGAAACTGAACTCATAATTTTCTCCCTTAGACGTTAATTTATATAACGCAATGTTTTTTATTGTTTTAACAGTTAACCTCCAGTTAACCGCTTGACTTGATATTGTTAAATAAATGCAACATTCTCAACAGCAAAAACAAAATAAATACGCATAAAAAACATATTGATACAGACTGATTAATTGATATTTGAAAAAGCCCAACAGCACTCAGGCTTTGATAGGTAACGCAGTTGTAACGGAACACAAAACAACAGCACATTTAGCTCGATACACTTTGAAAAATATGAATGCTGAAGGTTAAATTTGGCGGGGTGACATTTTTACATAAAAAAACCGGCCTAATGGCCGGTTTTTGAGTTAACACCAAGTGTTAAAAATTAGAACTTAACGTTAGCACGAACGAAGAAGTAACGACCTAACACGTCATAAGTGTATGGATCTGTATTTGAATCGTTGTTACCTGTGAAGTACGGAGGCTCTTCATCAAAAATGTTGTTGATACCAGCTGACATGCGAACAGTGTTTGTAACATCATAAGAACCTGATAGGTCATGATAAATAATGCTATCTACAGATGGTGCATAACACTTAGTGGTATCTGCTTTACAAGCAAATGAATCCATACCATCGATATAACGTGCTTCGTATGTTGCGCTCCAGTCATCAGCTGAGGCTGTTAAATTGAAGTTAGACTTGAATTTAGCATAAGCACCCACACCGCCAGTAATATAACCACGGTAATTAACTGCGTTTCCATCTGGATCATATTCTTCATATGAAGAAAGAATTGATGAGTCTAAGCCCGCTTTCCAGCTTAAGTTCAATGCATCAAACACATAAGCTACGTTAATATCAAAACCAGAAGTATTGGTTTCACCAATGTTCTGTAAACCATTGTCAAACTTGATGCGGCCTGTTGAATCAATTTGGATGTTTGAAGATTGGCATAGCGACGTACCAGTGTTAATTGCATTACCGCCAGCATCTAAACATTGGTTAGCTACATAGTTTGCATCAACAGCAGTAATAGTATTAGTAATACCGATATCGAAATAGTCAACCGTGAAAGATAGACCTTCAACATAGCTTGGAGAGTAAACTAAACCAATAGTGGTGATATCTGCTTCTTCTGGTGTTAGTAATTGGTTACCACCAACGGTTACTTCAGCTTGTGATTGATCAGTAGCTGGGTGAACAATTTGGTTGAATGATGGAGACTTACCACCAAACAACTCACTAACAGTTGGTGCACGGAAGGCTGTAGAGCGACCACCACGAACCATTAGATCGTCATATAAACGCCAAGTTAAACCAAGTTTCCATGTAGTATCTTCACCAAAGGTACTGTAGTTGAAGTAACGCATTGCCGCGCTCATATCAACTTGTTGTGCCAAAGGCAAATCCGCTAATAGTGGAATGGCTAATTCAGCATATACTTCATCAACACTGAACTCACCGGCAGTAGGTTCAACACGAGGATCGTTTGCTAAACCTTGAGCGGTTAACGAATCAGGCGTGTAGTGAGCAGACTCTTTACGGTGTTCATAGCCTGCAGCAAAACCTAACTCACCTGCTGGTAAATCAACGATACCACCAGATAAAGTACCAGCAAGAATATCTAACTCACTGCCACCGCTGTTTAATTCAGTGTAAATGAATGGTGCAATGCTCGCACCTTCCCAAGAAGCTTGAGTAAATGGGTCAAATGTTTTAGCAACAACAGCATCGTTAATCGAACCGATGTTATGCAGATTAGCTAAGGTATCAACAGAATCATTCTTACCTTTGTTATAAGAAGCATCCCAAGTCCAGCCGTTATCAAGCTCACCCTCAAAACCAAGAACGATACGAATTGTATCTACGGTTTGACTGAAATCGCGAGATCCAGACTCAACCATACGACGACCGTAACTGACTTTTTCGCCTTCTTGAACTTTACCAATTAGCTCTTTATTCATCCAAGTTGAGTCATATGCCCATGGAGAGCTACTCCAAATTGGTTGCGGAGCCATTTGTTGTTCAGACCAACGCTTGGTATACATAGCCTCGGTAAAGAACATTGTTGAATCAGTCAGTTCATATGTGCCTGCAAAGCTTAAATTTAAACGCTCCATAGGGGTAGATAAGAAACTGTCTTTGGCGTAGTTGTATTTATCTTCGTTTTCAAACTCATGGTACTCACCACCACGACCACTTAGATCTGCAATTTGGCGGGAGCCCCAAGTATTATCTACACCAGAATCATAATACTGTGAATCAACATTAGTGATATTTTTCCATGTTTGGAATACGGTTTGATCTTTACCGTCATCATCCATCCATACTGAACCATCTTTATTTAAACGTTGAACATAGCGACCATAAAAACCATCGTCTCCGCGGCCAGTAACCGGATTACCTTTATCGTCGATGTTAGTTTTAGTCATATCATGGTTTTGATCGCCCCAAATATGACCACCTTGTGAGTACGAGCTACCACCACAATAAAGTGTTTTTGCGCCTGCAGCACCTTTCTCAGCAATTGGACACTCAGAGAAACCACGGTCAGCTTGGCTAGCTTCGCCACGCTTAGTGTATTGAGCATTGATAACCACGTTACCTTTGTCGAACGTGTTACCTAAAGTAAAGTCAATGCTTGTTTCATCAGCATCACCTTGACCAGAAATACCAGTTTGCGCGTTTAATTCTAAACCGTCAAAATCGCGCTTTAGAATAACGTTAACAACACCAGCGATAGCATCTGTTCCATAAACGGCTGAAGCGCCGTCTTTTAGTACTTCAACACGCTGGATCATTGAAACAGGAATGGTGTTTAAGTCAACAGTTGAAGCTGCGCCAGTTCCCGATGCGATCATACGACGACCGTTAACCAATACTAAAGTACGGTTTGAACCTAAGCCACGTAAGTTCATTGTAGCGTTACCGCCTGAACCGTTGTTAACTGCAGCGTTAGTCATTGCGCCGCCTGAAGATGTCATTTTTTGTAAAACATCATCAATTGAAGTTGCGCCAGATGCGATAATTGAAGAAGCATCAATAACACTTACAGGGCTTGCTGTTTCCATATCGGTACGTTTAATACGTGAACCGGTAACCGCAATACGCTCAACTTTTTGAACTTGCTCTTCCGCTGCAACAGCAGAAGCCGAAAATAGACTGACAGATGCAACGCTTGTAGCTGCAACTGCTAATAAACTGCTACGAATTGCTTTCGCAGTTAATGAAACTGAACTCATAATAAAACTCCCTGCAACTTAGTTTTAAAAACATCAAGTTGTTATATTTCTTATAATGTAATTAGCCATATGCTAAATACGGGAGGCATTATTAATGAATAAAAAACGATTAGTCAACAAAGGCAACATTTAGTAAACAATACGCTCATTAGTTTTCAGCACCCTAAAGCGCCAACTTGCAAGCAATTGATTACAAATGATTTATATTTAGATAGATTAATATACAACCTTATTGAAAAACAAATAAAAACATTAAAAAACCAAGCTAACAACAAATTTAAAACATAATTAACCACAATAAATAACGCGGTAACAATATTGAGACATTCAGGTCAGAGATCACATAATTCGTTCGCTTATAAAACAACCAAATTTAATGAAATAATTTTCAAAAGTTTCATTTTGTAACTTAAATATAAATTATGAATGTCGATAATTGGTTCATGTTATTCTTTTTTATTAACGCAGCCATTATTCAGTACTTAGCGTTCACTTTGATAAAATAAGTCAAAGAATAAACAACTACTTCAATAAATCACGACACCTTTTAGTTAGCCGACTAGTCCATTCGCTTGCGCATATATTTACATCATAATTGAGACAACAAAGCGATTTGGATAAAGGAGGGACTCTTCTGCATACTCAACACACATCGATAAAACACTAGATTAGTAAGCAAAACCTATCAAGCATGGACAGAACTGTTTGGTAAACAAAACAACAATTGCTAGTTTGCGCTCGAATAGATTGGTCTTTATAAAACGAAATCCCGCAGCAAGCCTATTGATTTTTGTACCCACTGCGAAGTTTTATGCCTGACCTGTTCAATACGACAAACCTTAAAGGAGCTAGCGCGATGACCCAAAATGAGGTTTCACAGCGCACCCAGGAGGTTAAATACAATGTTTAATCATTCCCGCAGTAACTTAACATTCACTCCGGCATATGTTTACACAGCGGTATCAGGGTTTTAGCATCGAAAAAAGTAAACCTTGAGCGTTAAATTCAAGATATTTAGTGAATAGGATATTTAGTAAATAGGATTTTGAGTAAAGGTTTGAAACCATAGCGCTTGAGATTGTAGATTAGAGACTTGAAAATGATAAACAACGAAAAAATGAGGTTTAATTTTGCGCAATAAAAAAGGCGCCTAAGCGCCTTTTATTCATTAGAGCAAAGATTAACGAGTGCGTGGGCACACTTCATCTGCGCTAAAGAAGTAAGCAATTTCACGTTCTGCAGAAGCTAAAGCGTCTGAACCGTGAACAGCATTTTCATCAATGCTTGCTGCGTAGTCTGCACGTAAAGTGCCACGAGCTGCATCAGCTGGGTTAGTTGCACCCATGATTTCGCGGTTAGCTAAAACTGCATTTTCGCCTTCTAAACATTGAACCATGATTGGACCAGATGTCATGAAAGAAACTAAAGCACCAAAGAAAGGACGAGCGCTGTGTTCAGCATAGAAGCCTTCAGCTTGTTCTTTAGTTAGGTGAACCATTTTAGAAGCGATGATCTTAAGACCAGCAGATTCAAAACGGTTGTAGATAGCACCAATGTGGTTTTTTGCAACTGCATCAGGCTTGATAATAGAAAAAGTGCGTTCGATCGCCATAACGTGCTTCCTTAATGTGAGCAAGTTTATAAAATTCGCGCGGATTATACGTAATTTAACCGCATAAGCATAGCCTTATACGTAATAAACCTGAACTCTAGATAACAACTTGCTTTCTAGAGGCTATTTTTACTGATAACTTTGTTAAATTTGTTTGCAATAGGCCAGCTATTGACGCACAAATTTGCCTTGTTCTAAGAAAAAATATCTCTCTAGAATACATGGATTAGATATATGTTATTTAATTTCATATATTTAGCTAATCTCTTATCCAGAGTTCAGGTTAATAAGTTTTGTCTAGCTGGCAAACCGCTATCGCTTGCATAACAAGGTTATGTGTCAACTAAGTTCAAAAATGAAGCGTTCACAGCGCATAATGTTAACCATAGCGAATAAAGCCAGCATCTGATTAGTTGGACAAATAACGGCATTAACAAGTCATCGAAAAGAATGGGCTCACAGTGATGACAAGCCAATTTAGGACTGGAAATAAAAAAGCAGGACAAATGTCCTGCTTTAAAAACATCTCAATGGTAACGAGAGGGGTTAGCCTTCACTGACCATATTGATAGTGTATTTAGGAATATCAATCACCATGTCACAATCGACCACTTTGGCCTGACAAGATAAACGACTTTCAGGCTCAAGCCCCCATGCTTTATCTAGCATATCGTCTTCAAGCTCATCGCTTTCTTCAAGCTGATTAAAGCCTTCGCGTACCACAACATGACATGTTGTACATGCACAAGACTTTTCACAAGCATGCTCAATATGAATGCCGTTACGTAAAGCAACATTCAAAATGGTCTCACCAACTTCAGCTTCCAGCACCGCCCCATCAGGACATAATTCAGCGTGGGGTAAAAATACTAACTGTGGCATGTTGTCACCTATATATTGTCAACAGAACGGCCCTTTAATGCCGCCTTAATTGAGTTATCCATACGTCTTGCCGCAAAATCTTGGGTTTGGGCATCTAAATCGTTGATCGCTTTTTCAATTGCATCAACATCATCTTTCTCGGCGGTTGCGGCTAATTTTGCAATAGCCGTTTGTAACTGAGCATGTTCATTTGCTGCAAGTAATCCGCTATCTTTTTGTAAAGCCGCGGTTAAAGACTCAATCACTCTTGCAGCTTCAACTTTCTGTTCCGCTAGCATTCGGCGAGTGATATCTTCTTTTGCATGCTTCATTGAGTCTTTTAACATGGTCGCAATTTCAGTATCTGACAAGCCGAAAGATGGCTTAACTTGAATACTGGTTTGCACCTCGGTTGACTTTTCCATGGCGGTCACGCTCAGCAAGCCATCCGCATCCACTTGAAATGTCACTCTAATGTGCGCTGCACCGGCGGCTAATGCCGGGATCCCCTGCAGGGTAAAACGGGCGAGAGAACGACAATCATCAACTAATTCACGCTCACCTTGGACGACATGAAAAGCCATCGCGGTTTGACCGTCTTTAAAGGTGGTAAATTCTTGTGCTCGTGCTACAGGAATAGTGGTGTTGCGGGTAACCACTTTCTCTACTAAGCCGCCCATGGTCTCAATCCCTAATGATAACGGGATAACATCCAATAATAACAAATCAGACTCAGGTTTATTCCCCACTAGAATATCCGCTTGGATTGCTGCGCCAATGGCGACGACACGATCTGGGTCGATTGACGTTAATGGGGCCTTTTTAAAGAAGGCTTCAACTTGCTCTCGTACCATAGGCACACGCGTTGAACCACCAACCATAACGGTTTCAATGACTTCATCAGTGGTCACCCCCGCATCACGTAATGTACGACGACAACTGCTGATGGTTTTTTTCACTAAAGCTGAAATGAGCGTATCAAAATCAGGCTTTGTCACATCGCAGCTAAGCAGCTTGCCTTGATAGTCTAAGCTGGCAGTAACAGCGCTGTGACTGGTCAGTAATTCTTTTACGCGACGCGCTTCAATTTGTAATCTACGCGCTTCTTGAGCTGATAAATTGATTAATTGCCAAGCTTGCTTAAAATGTTCCACTAATAACTGGTCAAAATCATCGCCACCTAAAGCAGAATCGCCGCCCGTAGCCAGTACTTCAAAGACACCACGATTGAGTCGCAGTACCGAAATATCAAATGTGCCGCCACCTAAATCATAGATAGCGATGACGCCTTCTTGTTTGGTATCAAGTCCATAGGCGATTGCAGCAGCGGTTGGCTCGTTAAGCAAACGCAATACTTTGACACCTAACAACTCTGCAGCATCTTTGGTCCCTTGACGTTGTGCATCGTCAAAATAGGCAGGAACGGTAATCACCACTCCCTGTAACTCACCACCTAAGGTTTTTTCTGCGCGAGCCACCAGAGGTTTTAAAATTTCGGCAGAAACTTGAACAGGGTTAACTTTGCCTTGCTGGGTCACAAAAACGGGTAAACCATTTTCGCTTGCTTCCAATTGGTAGGCTAACTGAGTATCGCGGGCTTGAATATCGCTTAAACTGCGGCCCATGAATCGCTTTACCGATACGATGGTATTTTTCGGGTCAGTTGCAGATTGAGCTTGAGCACTGTCACCCACAAAAATCGATTCTTTGGCATAGTGCACCACTGAAGGTAGAGAGTGTTGACCATTCTCATCCGCTAATGTTGTTGCCTGGCCACTTCTTACCGCTGCGACAAGTGAATTTGTGGTCCCTAAATCAATACCCACCGCTAAACGGTGCTGATGAGGTGCGGCGCTTTGGCCAGGTTCTGCAATTTGCAACAGTGCCATAGTGTTCCAACTTTGTTGTAAATAAGCCTTTAGGCTTATCAAAAAATACGGAGACGAAGTAGATTAATCAAGACTTAATTCTAAGGCTGAATTCTACCTTAAATTAGTCAAGTAGTGCATCTTCGATACGAGCAAGTTCTTCGTTTAATTTTGCCATAAACTTTAACTTACGAATTTGATCTGCCGCTTGCTTATTATCATCTTCAGCAGCTGTAATGAGCAATTGACTCAAAAGGGTAAATAATGATTTTTCATAACTAGCAAAGGAATCATACAGTGCATCGACAGCATCTTGAGGTTCGGCGGCATCATTAATGTCTTCTAACATTTCCCGCCATTCCATTTGCTGCATCAAAAAACCGCTATCTTTAATGGTGGTGGTTTCATGACTAAGATCGATGCCGCGCAATGAAAGCATGTGCTCCGCGCGTCGTAATGGACTTTTGAGGGTTTGATAGCCGTCGTTAACTTGGGCTGTACGTTGAACAGATAATAATTTTTGCTGCTCTGAAGCATGAGCAAATTTATCGGGGTGCACCGCCCGTTGCAGATCGCGATAGCGTTCTGCAAGGTTGGCGGTGTCAATATCGAAGGCTGGAACGAGGTCAAACAATTCGAAGTAATTCATTCAATAACATTCATACTTACATGTTTAAAACACAGTGATGGGTGAGTTACACGGTGAAGCTTTCACCGCAACCACATTCACCTTTGGCGTTAGGGTTATTAAACTGAAAACCTTCATTTAGGCCTTCTTTAATAAAATCTAACTCGATACCTTGTAAGTAAATAAAACTTTTAGCATCAATGATGATATTCACACCATCAATGGTGTATAGCTCATCATCGTCATTCAAGTCATCTACAAACTCAAGCACGTAAGCCATTCCTGAACAGCCAGATGTTCTCAACCCAAGGCGTAAACCAAGACCTTTTCCACGATTTGCAAGAAAAGATCTTACTCTGTCAGCCGCTGCTGGGGTCATTGAAATTGCCATCTTTAACTCCAGGGATTACTTAGATTGTTTGGACTTGTACTCTTCAATTGCCGCTTTGATAGCATCTTCAGCTAAAATAGAGCAATGAATTTTTACCGGTGGTAATGCAAGTTCTTCAGCAATGTCAGCGTTTTTAATGCTAGCAGCTTCTTCAACTGTTTTACCTTTAACCCACTCAGTAACCAATGAGCTAGATGCAATCGCACTACCACAACCATAGGTTTTGAATTTCGCATCTTCAATAATGCCGTTAGCACCAATTTTAAGTTGCAGCTTCATTACGTCGCCACATGCTGGTGCCCCAACCATACCCGTCACTACTGACGGGTCATTCTTATCGAAAGATCCCACGTTACGTGGATTTTCATAATGATCGATTACTTTTTCGCTATAAGCCATGATACTGCTCCAAAATCTCTGTCTGTTAACAAATAGGTGTTAATGGGCTATGCCCATTAATGATGTGCCCATTGAACTTGGTTCAAGTCGATACCATCTTTGAACATTTCCCAAAGTGGTGACATCTCACGTAATTTGTCGATTGATTCAGTGATTACTTTAATTGCATGCTCAATTTCTTCATCGGTAGTAAAACGACCAATTGAAAAACGAATTGAACTGTGTGCCATTTCATCGTTTAAACCTAATGCACGAAGCACATAGCTAGGCTCTAAACTGGCAGAGGTACAAGCTGAACCTGATGATACGGCTAAATCTTTCAATGCCATCATTAACGACTCGCCTTCAACAAAGTTGAAACTCACGTTAAAAATGCCACAATAACCTTGTTCAGCATCACCATTGATATAGGTTTCTTCAATGTGATTGATACCGGCCCAAAGTTTGTCGCGTAAACGACGAATACGTGATCCATCTTGCTGCATATCTTGCTTAGCGATAGCCGCGGCTTCACCCAAGCCAACAATCTGATGAGTCGCTAAAGTACCACTGCGCATGCCACGTTCATGACCACCACCGTGCATTTGAGATTCAAGACGGATACGTGGTTTACGACGCACATATAAAGCACCAATACCTTTAGGCCCATACATTTTATGAGCAGAAATAGAAATCAAATCGACTTTGGTTTCTTGTACGTCTAATGGCAATTTACCTGCACTTTGTGCAGCATCCATATGGAAGAAAATACCTTTAGCGCGGCATAACTCGCCGATGCTGTTGATATCTTGCACTACGCCAATTTCGTTATTCACATGCATAATGCTGACAAGGATCGTATCGTCGCGCATTGCTGCTTCAAGGCGAGAAACAGGGATAATACCATTGGCATCCGGTTCTAAATAAGTCACTTCATAACCTTCACGCTCTAACTGACGACACGTGTCTAACGTGGCTTTATGTTCAGTTTTGCTGGTAATGATGTGCTTGCCTTTCTTGTGGTAGAAATGAGCAATACCTTTAATAGCAAGGTTAGATGATTCAGTTGCACCTGAAGTAAAAACAATTTCACGGTGATCAGCGTTAATCAAGTCAGCAACTTGATTACGGGCAATATCAATTGCCTCTTCAGCTTGCCAACCATAACGATGTGAACGAGATGCTGGATTTCCAAACACTCCGTCCATAGTCATATGTTGAACCATTTTCTCTGCGACACGCGGATCTACAGGGGTTGTTGCGGCATAATCTAGATAGATAGGAAGCTTCATAACACACTCCGTACTTAGCAGTCTCAGTTGAGGCTACATACAACGTACAAATAATAATTATATTTAAATCAACATCATTTAATTTAAAAACCTAAGCTTATAAACTAACACGATGTTCCTTCTGCATTTCATCTTGCTTTATAGAGATAAATTGCACATCCCTTTTGTTCATCAAACCAGCAAGTGAAATACCATTTAAAAACTCTGAAATTTGTTTACTTAAATCGCCCCATAACGAATGGGTTAAACAACGCGTACCACTTTGGCAGTTACCTTGTCCCTGGCAACGAGTGGCATCAACTGACTCATCAACTGCATGGACAACCATGCCAACTGAAATGTCATTGGCCTCTAAACCTAAACGATATCCGCCACCGGGTCCTCGTACACTGGACACCAAACCATGTTTGCGTAATTTTGCGAAGAGTTGTTCAAGGTAAGACAGCGATATGCCCTGTCTTTCTGATATATCAGCTAAAGGCACTGGCCCTGAGGCAGAATGTATAGCAACATCTAACATTGCTGTAACTGCATAGCGGCCTTTTGATGTAAGTTTCATAACCTGTTACTGCTCCTCAAAAGTATGGAGCAATTTCAACATACCCGAGTGTTTTAGTCAAGTATTAATCCTACTAAATAAGTCAAGTATTGGTATAAAGAACGTCTAAAACAGCATAAATTTAGCTGACGTATTTAACCTTTTTATGGCTTAAAATTCAATGTAAATAAGGGAATAATTCCCCTATTTAGCATGAATTTATGATCTGAATAGTATTTAGGTATTGATCTAAACACTGAAACCTGAATATTGAGAAAGCCAGCTAACAAAAGCTAAGCGCTTAAATGCTGGGATCAAACTCAGTGATTTCGAGTTGACGCTTTTTTGCCGCGGCTTGTTCTGCTTCATTAAAATCATCTACATTTAACTCAGGTAATTTATCTGTACAGACCTCGCCTCCCATTGTTTGAATGGCTTGACATAACTCTTGCACCTTTGAGTCCATTAAATGCATATGATCAAGCATCTGCCCAATAGCATTTGCTACCGGATCGGGATTATCAGGTGAAACGGCATAAGCATCAAAGCCATACTTTTTGGCCATTTCGGTGCGACGCTCAACTTTCTCTTTGGATTGCTTGCTTGGCGTAGCCACGACTCGACCAGGAATACCAACAACTGTGTGGTCGGCCTCAACATCTTTAACCACCACCGAGTTTGAGCCAACACGAGCACCATCATGCATGGTAATAGGCCCAAGTATTTTGGCGCCTGCACCAATCACCACATTGTTACCTAACGTAGGATGCCGTTTGCCAGCTTGCCAAGTCGTACCACCTAAAGTAACTGAATGATATAAGGTGCAATCATCGCCAATTTCAGCTGTCTCACCAATTACCACACCCATACCATGGTCGATAAAGAAACGCCTGCCAATAGTGGCTCCCGGATGAATTTCAACACCCGTTAACCAGCGGGAGAATGTAGACAAACATCGAGCAGTTAAACGCCAATTTCCTCGCCAAAATTTATGGCTGATACGATGCAACCAAATGGCATGCATACCAGGATAATTAAGTAAAATTTCAATTGTACTATTTGCCGCAGGATCACGGTGATAGATAGATTCAATGTCTTCTTTTAATCTCGATCTCACGCCCATGTGAACTCCCTACTCACCACTATTTTTTGTCTATTTTTTTGTCTATCGAGGTTAATATACCGCGTAATATATTCATCTCTTGTGCTTCAACGCGCGCACGGCTGAACAAGCGGCGTAATTTTATCATGACGTTACCGGGGTGGTTTTTAATCACAAAACCTGTTTCAGATAACGTCGATTCTAAATGCACAAAGAAACGCTCTAAATCTTCTGCTAGAGGATACTCTTCCTCAGGAGCAGGTTGCTCACCCAAGGCTAAATGCGCCACCCGAGTTTCATAACAAATAATTTGCACTGCTTGAGCTAAATTAAGTGAGCTATATTCTGGATTAGCAGGAATGGCCACATGATAAGTACACTTTTGCAGTTCTTCATTACTTAAACCATGATTCTCACGGCCAAAAACAATTGCAACTGGCCCTTTGATACTTTCAAGAGATAACTTTTCACCCGCCTGGCGAGGGTCAAGCATCGGCCAATCTAATGTACGACTACGTGCACTCGTTGCGATCACTAAACTACAATCAGCAATCGCTTCTTCTAATGAATTAACCGTAGTAAGATTTTTTAAAATATCAGATGCACCTGCAGCCAATGCAATTGATTGCCCATCGGGTTCAACTCTTGGTTCTGCGAGGTATAAATTAGACAAGCCCATGGTTTTCATCGCGCGTGCAGTTGAGCCGATATTTCCAGGGTGAGACGTGCCAACAAGCACAACACGAATATTACTTAGCATGACATTACTTTCGTTCAAAAAATATTGAATGCATGTTAACACAAGCGCCGTTTATACCGTTATATGAAAATCTGCATTTGATATAACTATTGAATAGGGTATAATGCGGCCGCTATTTTACTCGTTCTTTAAAATCCAGGGGATTGCTATGCATCCGATGATGACTATTGCCACACGCGCTGCGCGCGCTGCTGGCCAAACAATTATGCGCGCCTATACTGAACTCGACCGTGTTGAGGTAAGTACCAAAGGAATTAATGACTTTGTTACTAGTGTAGACAAGGAAGCAGAAGCAACTATCACATATCAAATTCGTAAGTCATACCCAGATCACACGATCGTGGGTGAAGAAGACGGTGAAAACCGTGGACAGAATAAAGATTATGTATGGATAGTCGATCCTTTGGATGGTACTAACAACTTCGTACGTGGTATTCCTCATTTCGCGGTTTCAATTGCCTTACAACATAAAGGTGTGACTGAAATCGCTGTAATTTACGATCCTGTCCGTGAAGAGCTATTTTCAGCTGTCCGCGGTAAAGGCGCAAAAGTTAACGATTTCCGCATGCGCGTGACTAGCGTAAATGAATTAGACAGCACCATGATTGGTACTGGATTTCCATTTAAAGCTCGTCAGCACACTGAAACTTACATGAAAATCTTAGCTGAAGTTTTCCCACAATGTGCTGATTTACGTCGCGCCGGTTCTGCAGCATTAGATTTAGCCTACGTAGCTGCTGGCCGCTTAGATGGTTTCTTCGAAATCGGTTTAAAGCCTTGGGACATAGCTGCTGGCGACTTAATTTGTCGTGAAGCTGGCGGTACAGTTACTGATTTTACTGGCGGTCATAATTACCTAGTCTCAGGTAACATTGTTGCTGGAACGCCAAAAGTGACATCTCAATTAGTTAAAATCATGCGCCCTTTATTAAATGAAGGCTTAAAGCGTTAATCGCTTCGTATTATTAACTAAATAAAAACCGCTAACTTATTTAGCGGTTTTTTTATGTCTGTGATTTAGATCGCTGGGCAAATTGCTCACTTTCCTTAATAATGTTGACTTACTCACAAATATTAGAGCCATTATGCATAGAGTTAAACATGCCAGTATTCAATCATTAAAGTCGATTGAATACTTAGTCCTTTTCATCATCGCTTTAGCGACTATTTTTGCTATTGGCGAAGAAATTTTACATATGTTCGCCATTAGAACCGTCGAACTTGCAGATCTGTTATTACTATTCATTTACCTCGAAGTTTTGGCGATGGTAGTTAATTACATAGAATCAGGTAAATTACCCATCCGCATGCCACTCTATATCGCGATTGTGGCATTAGCTCGATATCTCATTTTAGATATGAAAGGTATGGACGATTGGCGTATTTTAGCCATTTCATTTTCTACCATCGTACTTGCTACTACGGTAATCGTTATTAGATGGGGGCAATTAAAAATGCCATATCCAAAAAACCAAGACTACGACAGCTAATCTTAAAAATAAGCTAACTACAAACGCCAAACATTTTGTTTGGCGTTTTTGCTTTAAATAAGCATTTGGTATTGCTTAAAAAAGCCAATATGCTAAAACTAAAGTATCGTGTCCCATATGGAGAGTTAAAATGGACCAAGAGCCAACAGGTTTTGAAGAAAAGCGCACATCACTGCGTGTCGACATGGAAGCAGAAAGAGTCAAGTTACACTGGATCAGTAAAACGGGTGAAAGCCATGATGACGCAGCAGTGTGCATAGACCTAGCGCGTAAAGGTGTATTATTTGATTACTGTAAGGCTTTTGAAGTAGGTGAATTAGTAGCTATGACGTTTAATGAGGGGACCGATAAACAAAATACAATTAAAGGACAAGTTTGCCGTTGCACTAAAAGTAATGACCAAAGCTACCATATTGCATTGCAATTACTGTAATGATTTACGGAGAATAAACACTTTGTTGAACCAAAGTGGCGTCTGTAATTAGCCAGAATCAAAATATGGCCTATACTCATTTTAACCAGTTAAACTTATCGCTTTGGCGTATTGAATTTGAACAGTAAAGGGAGAAGAGTATGATACTGCTCGTAGGCGGTGAAAAAGGCGGCAGCGGAAAAAGTTGCTTAGCGCAAAACCTTGCCGTTTATATTACTCAAAAATTCAATGCTAATGTGTTGATGGTTGATTGTGATCCACAGCGCACAACATCAGACTGGATCCAGGCACGAAACAATGACCCAAATCTAGCTCCCATCAACTGTATTCAGCTATATGGCAAAATTCGTAATGATTTACTGAGCCTAGATGAAAGGTTTGATTACGTCATTGTTGATTGTGGCGGCCAAGACAACCTAGCAATGCGAGCAGCAATGTCGGTTGCCACCTATGTTGTCATTCCATTAAGACCGAAGCGTCGCGACCTAAAAACATTACCGCATATGGAAGATATGCTCAGTACTTGTAAAATGGTCAATCCCAAAATGGTTGCCACCATTGTGATTACGCAGTGCCCTGCTTTACCCTCCCAATTCAAGCGTATTTTAGAAGCTAAAGAAGTCGTTGAATCTTTCAACCTTCGCGCGCTTAACTCTGTTACCTTCTGTCGTAACATTTATGATGACAGTGAAGAAAGTGGATCTTCGGTTTTAGAAATCGAACCTGATGGCAAAGCAGCTCTTGAAATTAGAGCGATTGCTGATGAATTATTCGCAATACCACCAGAAAATAGTTATGAGTTTAACTGACCTTAAACGTAAAAAACCGAAGCTGCATAGAGAATCAGTTTCGGTTGATGACTTTATTGAAGATGCCAATAACTATGCTTTTGGCAAAAAAACTGTGGTGGGTGACGACTCCCCTGCGCAACAATCAACGCAGGCCTTTTTGAAAGGGCTCGATAAAAAAAGCGTCAAAATATATCGTCATGCGACTTTTACCCTTACGGAAAAAAGTATCAGTCAATTAGATGAGTTATCCAAAAATGCTGGCATGGCTAAATCCAAATTATTACGGATATTAATTGATGACTTTTACCACTTATCCGCCAGCAATCAACAAAAGCGCTTAAAGTAGTAATACACGCTCACTTTACCCCACCTTTTTAGGTATAATTACAACAGACTATTATTTCATACGGCTACACAATTATTATGACCCAGCAAAACAATCCACTTCATGGCATTAAATTGGAAACTATTATTACCTATTTAGTGGATAAATATGGCTGGGAAGATTTAGCCCTAAGAATTAATATCCGGTGTTTTAAAGACAACCCAAGTATTAAATCAAGCCTAACGTTTTTACGCAAAACACAATGGGCCAGAGACAAAGTCGAATACTTATATTTAAAGAGCAATAAACTGCCTTTACCAATCAGGCCAGACCGTGATGAGCAGGCAAAAAAATCGAGAACACAATCTTCGACTGCAACAAAAAAGCGCCCCCTCACTACAAGCATGAAGGCTATTGATGCAAACACATCATCAGACACAAGTCCTATCAATTCGCAGATATGGGGAAAAAGTTAAGCCCCATTACCGTGGACTTAGCATGGATGATACGCTAGCTTTCGTTGGGCCAGATACGGCCAATCGGAAGCGTTAGGATGTTTTTGTATTAGGCGAAAATGGGTGAAGCAGACTGCATATAAAGTGTAATCCGAGATCGAACCCCATCGAAAACATGCACTTTTCAGCATTTTTAGTCTAGGGCAATGCGGGGGCCAAAGGACTTCTTTTGCAGAAAAACGTGTGTTTTGCCACTTTGGTCTGATGTGAGTGAAGCGCCAGGATGTTAATTTGATTAAAAGGCTAGCAAGTTTTGACACCGAAATGTGCTCGCCCTAATCCGTTTATCCGAAAAAGTGCCAAACTTTACTATAAACAGACATTAAGATTAATTCACTGAGCAAAAATAAATTGTTTAGTAGAAACTCTGTTTATAAAGGAACCCATTACAACGGAAATTCGAAAATAAGTCGCCAAACTTGTAAGCCACCTCCTGCCTGGTAACTTAACCCCAAACGATCAAATTTCAATCCATCCCAACCAAAAACATCATAACCTATAGGTCTAGAAAACTTAAACGTTGCCCCTACTTCATAAGAGTGGCTTGTCAGCACATCTTTTCCCGTCGGATTAACGAATTTTATTTTATCAAAATACCAATGTGCTCCAACAAATAATCTGGGCTCGACTTCTTTATCTTGCCATTGCCACTTAGTGCCCAAGCCAAAGTCGAATCCACTTTTCAAAACTGAATAACTCTCAGCACGATTATTCAGGCTACTACGATAACCTGCATAGTAGATTCTATTAACCCAAATTGGGCTATAGGTTTGATTATCAATTTTATAAATCGAAGATACACCTGTAGAAAAAATACCCACATTACTTTCGTTCGAAAAATTATAGCCGTAACCTAAATCTATGTAGCTTTCTATGGTCAGCTTTTCATCAACAAACCAATGATATTCTATCCCTGGAGTGATAGTCATAGTACCGACATTGTCGGGTAAATCACCACCAGGTAAATCATTAAATGTGTAGTCAAAAAAACCTAATGAGACCGGCAGGCGTAATTTCACTAAATGATCATCGGCTTCATCAAGCGTAAATGCTAATGGCACATTCACCACAGCGGCACTTTGACCAGATGTGCGATAGATGCCGCTGCCAAGATAATTGGCAAAGGCATAGTGAGATGCATCAGGCGCGAGTTTACTCACTTCAGAAAAGGCAGGTAAGCTGCAGCAAAAAGCCATAGCAAAGGCTATGGCTTTAGGTAAGGCCACTTGAAAATGTCGAGCTATGGCGTTTATAAAAACGTTAGCTTTGCTCGTCATTAAAATGGTACTCAGACATCATATGGCCAAGCTCTGTTGACTTGGTTTTCAAGTAAGCTTCATTGTAACGATTTTTACCCACTTGCAATGGAACTCTATCAACAACCTCAATTCCCTCTTGTTGCATGGCTTTCACTTTTCGAGGGTTATTGGTCATCAAACGAACACGAGTGACGTTAATTTGTTCGAGCATGGGCTTAATCATATCGTATTGGCGCATATCAGCTTTAAAACCTAAGCGTTCGTTAGCCTCAACCGTATTAGCACCAGCATCTTGCAACTCATAAGCTCGAATTTTATTGAGTAATCCAATACCACGACCTTCTTGACGTAAGTATAAGATAAACCCTTGCCCTAATTCGGCAATATTTTGCATGGCCGTCTGCAATTGAAAACCACAATCACAGCGTAAACTGAATAAAGCATCACCGGTTAAACATTCTGAGTGGATACGACCTAAAATAGCATCGTCTGCATTTAATTCGCCAAACGTTAATGCTACATGCTCTTTGCCGGTTTCTGTATCTTCAAAACCGTGCATAGCAAAAACACCCCAAGGGGTAGGTAATTGAGAAGTGGCGATATATTTTATCGACATGAAATAGACCTTACGACAATACTCATTCCCTGAGCTCTATAATATGAGACCGTATTTCCAGAGACTAAATTGCCTTAGAATGGTCGTCGGTTACTCGAAAGTAACCAACTACACTAAAAATTTGAATTGGTATTAAAACTTACTCGGAGCAAAACCCGTTACAGTTTGAATACCCATTTCGCGACCTAATGCGGTCATTGGGTGCACAACAACTAATCCTTTAACTGACTTTTTCAACTTACCCATATCAGCCTGTTCGGCTTTAGTCAGCTCACGCTTGAAAGGTAAGTTTTTAACTTCCCCACCCGCTTTATTTAGCTCACGAGTTTGTTGACCTTTAACGTTAGCAATACGTTTAGTCATTGCGGTGATTTCTTTTTTGAACTGCAGAATGACAACCGCGTCGCCACGCTGCTCAGCCGCCGCTAATTTGCGACGAAATTTATCAAGCTTATCATTCAGTGTTTGCAGTTCTTGCTTTAAATTCATTACTTTACCTTTAAACTAATCAGACAATTGCCATGCGGATTAAATAGACACTATTCAATATGAAACCAGATCGCAATTTAAGGTGGGAATTATATACCCAAAGTGAGCTAATTTGCGAACATCAATCAAAGGTTTGTGCATAATAGCAATAGAATAAATACCACTTCAGCTGGTATTGAGGTTGCCTTTAGCGATATGCTGATTTTATTCCACTATAAATAAGCCCCCCCCAACATGCCGCAATCTCTTTTTAGCGAGTTTCAGGTCAGTCCTAACACGAAAATTAAAAATCGATTTGTAAAAGCGGCAATGGAAGAAAACCTCGCTAATGCCCAACAATTACCCGACGAAAAGCTCTTCAAACTTTACCAACAGTGGGCTGATGGTGGTGTGGGTCTTATCATTACAGGTAATGTGATGATTGATAAATGGGCGATGACCGGACCCGGTGGTGTCGCACTAGAACAAACCACCCCGTTAGCGCCTTTTAAAAAATGGGCAAAAATAGCCAAAAGCAATAACACGAAAGTTTGGATGCAGCTCAATCATCCTGGACGACAAGTCTTCAAAGCTATGGGAGGTAAAAACCTCGCACCTTCAGCTATTGCGCTCAATCTTGGTAAGCACTCAAATTTATTTTCTATCCCAAAAGCGATGATTGATGAGGAAATCGAAGACATCATTTATCGCTTCGGACAAACCAGATATCATTAATGTGTGGTATAAAACACCAGAATTTAGGCTTAACACTCCGGCGATTAATTGGTCAAACAAAACCTTAACAGCACTGGCGACGATGGCCATTATCAAACGGCAACTAAGACGCATGAGTCAAGGGCTAAAGCCTAAACTAACCGACTCACCATTTTTGAGTTTACTCATCGAGCAAATAAAAAACCGCCGCAGAACCAAAGTCTATCGTAGTCAGTTAAAAGAAAAGAGTGAATGTCGTTAATGCGAGATAACAAGCATCAGCAACATGCAAACCATTAGATGCAAAATCAGTGAATGGCGTTATGGTGTTTGGAATAGCCGTTGGGCTGATTTATGAAGATAACACTAAAAACTATAGTGTGTGTAATATACTCATATTATGAGTATTAAATAATATTTAAATGAATAATGGAGCCAACATTGTCAATGCCTAGACTGTTTAATTTACATCAATGGGATGCTGAAGATTTTGGAAAAGTATGAATAATTTGATTTGCGCTGCCCCGCCACTTCAATGACGGATCAGCCAAAGCCTGTTCAAACTTGCCATCAATCAAGACATCAACCAAGGCCACTATCGCAGCTTGTTCTACAGATAACTCGTCCATTTGATAACCTGTCCATAACCAAATGTCTTTTCCGATACACTCTTTTTTGACTCGATGAATCAATTGCAGCACGGCTGAAACATTGGCAGGATGGAGAGGATCGCCACCACTTAGCGATAAACCTCGGCGACGAATGCGAGTATCATTTAAATCAGCAATAATCTTGTCTTCTAACTGCTGGGTAAATTGATAACCCGCATCTACACGCCAGGTAGACTGGTTATAACAGCCCTTGCAAGCATGATTGCAGCCGCTAACGAACAAGGTACATCGTGTGCCCTCGCCGTTAACAACATCAATACTGTGATAAGCGCTATAAAACATTAGATGTGTTTCACCCGACGTTTAACCTCTTCCTGCTTACCATAGTTAAACGGTCTCGCATCTGGACTGCCAAGATATCCACACACACGGCGAGTTACGGAAACTCGGCTTGGCTCGTGGTTACCACATTTGGGGCAAACAAAGCCTTTACTGGTACAATTAAATTCCCCTAAAAATCCGCAATCATAACATTCATCAATAGGGGTGTTAGTGCCGTAATAAGGCACACGGCTATAACTGTAGTCCCAAACATCTTCAAGAGCATCAATGTTATGTTGCATATTTGGATATTCACCGTAGCAGATAAACCCGCCATTGGTTATTTCAGGATAAGGTTGTTCAAAATCAATTTTATCAAACGGATTCACTTTCTTTTCAACATCTAAATGGAAACTATTGGTGTAGTAGCCTTTATCGGTTACCCCTTTTATCAGCCCGAACTCTTTAGCATCTAAATTACAGAAACGGCTACATAGGTTTTCACTCGGGGTACTGTACAGACTAAAGCCGTAGCCAGACTCTTGCTTCCATAGTTCGGTTTTTTGTTTTAAAAACGCCACAATCGCGATCGCTTTTTCACGTAAAAGTTCATCATCGAATACATGAGTTTCAGTGCCATAAAGCGCATTAATGGTTTCGTGCAAGCCAATATAGCCTAATGAAATAGATGAGCGGCCGTGTTTGAAGATTTCACTGATATCATCATCCGCCTTTAAGCGAACACCACAAGCGCCTTCCATATACAAAATCGGTGCAACACGGGCTTTCACCCCTACTAAGCGGGCAATACGTGTATCTAAAGCGCTTTTAGCAACCACTAATCGTTTTTCCAGCAGAGCATAAAACTGGCTTTCATCGCCTTTGGCTTCTATTGCGATGCGCGGCAGGTTTACACTTACCACACCTAAATTGTTGCGTCCTTCATGTACAAGTTCACCATCTTGTTCAAATGTGCCTAAAAAGGAACGACACCCCATAGGGGTTTTAAAGGAACCCGTCACTTTTTCAACTTGTTCATAATTCAAAATGTCAGGGTACATGCGCATACTGGCACAGGCTAGCGCTTGGCGTTTAATATCATAATTTACATCAGCAGCTTTATGGTTTACGCCATTTTTAATGGCAAAAACTAATTTGGGAAATACCGCCGTTTTACGATTTTTACCTAAGCCGGCCATCCGCACAGTTAAGATAGATTGCTGAATTAAGCGCGACTCCCAACTGACCCCGAGACCAAAGCCAAAAGTAACAAAAGGCGTTTGACCATTAGCCGTGTGCAAGGTGTTGACTTCATATTCAAGCGATTGAAATGCATCATGACATTCTTTTTCAGTTTGTGCAGAAGCAAAGGCTTCGGCGTCATCAATACACCATTTTTTACCTATTAGTAGATGTTTTTGATAACTTTTCTGAACAAAAGGAGCTAAGACTTCATCAATGCGATTAATGGTCGTGCCGCCGTAAATATGGCTAGCTACCTGGGCAATAATTTGAGCAGTTACGGCTGTCGCCGTTGAAATCGATTTTGGGGTTTCGATTTCAGCATTACCCATTTTAAAGCCTTCAGTCAGCATGCCCGCTAGATCAATGAGCATGCAATTAAACATCGGGAAAAATGGCGCGTAGTCTAAGTCATGGTAATGTAACTCACCGCGTTCATGGGCAATGACCACATCTTTTGGCAATAGATGTGTTTTGGCATAATGTTTTGCCACAATGCCTGCAAGTAAATCACGCTGCGTCGGAATAACCTTAGCGTCTTTATTGGCATTTTCATTCAGTAGGCTGCTATCGCTTTGTTCAACTAAACCTCGTATCTCGCGATTTAGCTTACTTTTGGTTTCGCGACTGACATCACGGTCATGACGATATTCAATATAATGACGGGCAACAGATTTAAACGGGCCAGACATTAAGATATTTTCAACCGCATCTTGCAGTTGATGAATATCCACTTCCGCCTGTCCTATAAACTGCTTTTCGACTACCGCGGCTAAAGTATGTGCATAATCGCTGTCTGATTGCCCTGCAGAGTCCATTGCTGCGATAACAGCTGCTTCAATTCGACTTGCATCAAATACTGTACGGCAACCGTCCCGTTTAATAACAACCAACATGATTTATTCTCCTTTAGCGCCGCGTAAACTACATATCGACATAAAAAACACACATAACACTATATGTTGTGTATTAAGCGCTAACTAATCATCAGGCGCATTGATCTGGATCATCATTATTTACGCTAAAGGAAAGCAAGATAAATTTGTGCGACTCACTCCAGCGATCATAGTTTTGCCACTTGACCGCTGAAGTAAAACTGACTATTACACGGATGATAAATTAATTTTTAATCGATGCATTGATTAAATGCGCGATATCTTCAACTGCTTTTCTGCCCGCTGCAATGGCTTCTTCGGCGCGGTGAAATTCCATCGTACCTATATCTGTCACGTCTGGAATAATACAAATATCTGGCGGGTCACCCATCAGCCGCGCCCGTTTATGTCTTTGCTCTAAAATATCCATAGATTGAGACATCACTGCCAACATCCCGGGGTGAGACTTACTGCCCATTGCAAACTTGTCGGTTAGACTGGCTATATAATCTTTGCCCTTCCCCAGCAAATCCATAAATCCAGATTCTTGTTGTTCAGTTTGAGCCACTGATTTTTCAACCACTGGCGATTTTTCACTATTAATTTGCTGCGGCAATATCTGTAGCTGGGTGCGCCGATAACCGTTCAAATCGACCGCAATCACAATATCAACGTCAAGTGCCCTGCACAAAGACACCGGCACAGGGTTTACCACAGCGCCATCCACCAACCATCTGCCAGCTTGCTGAACTGGAGGTAAAAATCCTGGCATTGAACAGGAGGCCCGAACTGCATGCCTTAATGGACCTTGCCTAAACCAAATTTCTTGGCCAGTATACAAATCGGTGGCAACTGCAGCAAAAGGTTTGGCTAAACTTTCGATATCGATAGCACCAATGCGTGCAGACATCACATCAAACACTTTCTCGCCGCTAATTAAACCGCCTTTTCGCCAACTGATATCCATTAAACTAATAATGTCCCAACTTGAAAAGCCACATACCCAATTTTTTAATTCCGCTAGGTTATCATTAGCATATGCAGCACCAACAAGTGCGCCAACAGAACAACCAGCAACTTTGTCAGGATAAACGCCCAGTTCAGCCAGCCCTTCTAGCACGCCAATATGTGCCCAGCCTTTCGCAGCACCACTTCCTAAGGCAAGCCCTACTCTTGGCTTTGTTTTGGGTGAATGATGAATCGCTACCATGTATTTAAATTCCTTTGGGATGACGTTAGCTTAAATGTAGGATTTTATTATCAAACATCTGAATTCCAACATCTTGTATAATAATGCTCAAACGATTGATTATGGTTCACTCAATCGACCTGACAATTATCAGCGCTTATGTTAAAACGCATGGAAAAACGCTAACTTAAACCATGTTTGAAACAATTCGCGCAAATGAGAGATAACCTTAATATCAATCTTAAAAGTGAATTAAATCTTAAATAAACGCCCAGCGCCGTTTTTTGTTATCACCGGCAATCCTCGCCATAAAAAGTCATTCCACTCCCAATTGACTAGAACTCTGCTTTTCAAATCAATTCATAGCATAAACAAGCAAGCTGTTATTGGCTATAGCCAGTATATACAGCTATAATGTCGGGCTATTATTTTTTAGGGGATCCACCTTTGCAGTTTTCTGATTTTTCGCTTGATAAACGCTTGTTAGACAGTTTGAAGCACATGGGTATCACTACCCCCACAGAGATCCAAGAACAAGCCTTACCTATTGCCCTTGCGGGTAAAGATTTGATGGCGTCATCGAAAACTGGCTCGGGGAAAACCTTAGCATTTTTATTGCCAGCAATGCAGCGGATCATTTCGACCAGAGCGCTGTCGAAAAAAGACCCTCGGGTACTCATTTTGTTGCCTACGCGTGAACTTGCACAGCAAGTATATGGCCAGCTTAGGTTACTGGTGGCTAACACTCAGTACAAAGCCATGAGTGTACTCGGCGGTGAAAATTTTAATGACCAAGCTAAAGGCCTAGCACGTGAACCGCATTTTATTGTGGCCACACCGGGACGAATTGCTGACCATCTACAACAACGGCATTTATTTTTAAATGGCTTAGAATTACTGATCCTTGATGAAGCTGATCGCATGCTAGACCTAGGTTTTGCGCCGCAATTGAAAGCCATCAATGATGCTGCTGACCATAAACGTCGTCAGACATTAATGTTTTCAGCCACGTTAGATCATCAAAGTATCAATGACATTGCCACAACGCTTTTGAATAACCCAAGTCATGTTGCCATTGGCGCAAGTTATGCCGAACATAAAGACATTGAGCAAAAAATGCTGTTTGCTGATCACTTAGATCACAAACAGGCTTTACTAAGCCACCTATTGAAGCAGCCTGAAAACAAGCAAACAATTGTGTTCACTGCAACCAGAGCGGATACCGAGCGCTTAGCTTCTTTACTTGCTGAACAAGGTTTTTCAACATCGGCTTTAAGCGGTGAATTAAAGCAATCGGCACGTAACCAAATTATGGATCAGTTCAGTAGAGGTCAGCAGCAAATTCTGGTTACGACCGATGTCGCATCTCGTGGTTTAGATTTAATTAACGTGTCATTAGTGGTTAACTTTGACATGCCAAAATTTGCCGAAGAATATGTGCACCGCATTGGCCGCACTGGCCGTGCTGGCGCAAAAGGCGTCGCAGTTTCTCTTGTAGGCCCTAAAGATTGGCAAAGTTTTTTACAAGTACAGTCATTTTTACGTAAAAACTTTGAGTTTAGCGCCATCGACGGCTTACCGGCTAAGTTTTCAGGGCTAACTAAGCAAGCAAGTACTAAAGCCGTTAACGCTAAGCCTAAGGCTAAATCCGCCACCGCAGCTAAAGCGAAGCAAAAGCCTAAGGCTGCTCCGAAGCGCGATAAAAGATTTATTACCGGTGTTGATGTGGGTGATGCCCCTATGCGCCGTAAAGCCAAACCACTGCCGATTATTGAACAAGATAACAAAGATAGTGAAGATTAATAGTTAAGTGATTGAGACGGTTAAACCCCGTCATCATTTGAATAGTGTGTAAGAGTAAGGATTAACATGAAAGTTTGTGGTGTAGAGTTAAAAGGTGGCGAAGCCATCATCAGTTTATTAAGTTATGAAGGCGAAACCTTCAACGTACCAAGTTGTCGTAAGGTGTCTTTTGCGGTTTCAGATTCAGCCTCAACGGAGTCAATTCGTGATTTTCATTTTGCGTTTCATAAGCTAATGGAAGATTACAAAATTGATCAAATTGCCATTATTGAGCGTGAACAAAAAGGTAAATTAGCGGGCAGTGCTACTAGCTTTAAATTAGAAGCCGCTATTCAATTAACTGAATTACCTGTGGTGATGATTTCGCCTGTCACGATTAAAGAGCAACTTAAGCGTAATCCACCGCAAGCAGATTTTGATTCATTAGACTTAAAACGGGTACAACAAAATGCGTTTGAGGTAGCCTATGTACATCATAACCGTTTAATTTTCGGTAAAGTCTAACTAAGCAGCAATCTGCTTATCGACCACTGAAGATGTGTGCGCTATTAACAGCTAAACATTGTTATTAGCGCAAAATTTGTTTGAAGCCTTAGATTATGCCTATCACTAAAAAAACCGCTAAAGCCCCACCCAAAATGCCGTTGAAATCACCTAGCCAATCTCTTAAGCCTAAAATGGACATGAGTCAGCTAATCACCAGTGATGATATTAAAAAGCAGCAAAGTGAACGCAGTCCAATGCGTTATTTATCGGGCTATAGACCTGAAATTGTTAATCAAATTCAATCATTAGTGGACAACAACAAGCTTGCTGAGCATTTTTTACAGCGCTACCCTAGAATCCATGACATTCGCACAGACAAAGCACTTTATGATATGGCGATAGCAATTAAAAATGCACATATGCGTCAATCCGATCCCTTAGCTAAGGTCATCTTTGATGACAAAATTAACTTAAGTCACCATGCCCTTGGCTTACATTCCTATGTAAATAGACGTCAGGGGAACAAAGTAAAAGCCAAAAATGAAATTCGAATCTCATCTCGCCTAAAGCACACGCCTATTGAATTACTACAAATGGTAGTCGTGCATGAACTGGCACACTTACGTGAAAAAGAGCATAACAAAGCTTTTTATCAGTTATGTACTTTTATGCTGGCAGATTACCACCAACTTGAATTTGACATGCGAGTCTGGTTAGTTGCTGACGAAGTTGGCCAATCGCCTTATTAACTAACCAGAACTCTGGATAACAACTTGCTTTCTAGAGGCTATTTTTTACTGATAACTGTGCTAAATTTATTTGCAATAGGCCAGCTATTGACGCACAAATTTGCCTTGTTCTAAGAAAAAATATCTCTCTAGAATACATGGCTTAGATATATGTTATTTAATTTCATAAACTTAGCCAATCTCTTATCCAGAGTTCAGGTTAACGAAGGTCATAATGCGCTTACAAAGTGCATAAACCCATCGCTCTCTGATTAGCTCGTTAAGATAAAGACACCAAACATCTTTGCAAGGTGCAAGTTTCTCACTCAGTGCCTACGGGTTGTGATTTCAATCTAGTTTACAGAGACTATAACCAGTGTTGAGATTAAATATCGACCCCAAAGCCAATAATAAGCTGAAAATCATCTCTCTCCGGAACCTGGCCATCAGTCTCAGCTCGAGGGTTACTGCTTCTGTCCCATACTAATGACAGGTCTAGATCAAACATATCGGTTAACTCTACGACAATTCCGGTAACGGCATGATGAGTATAACCGCCAGAATTTTGATTACCCAATTGCATGCGATAATCAGCATTGAAATCAATCGAGTCGGTCAGCTCAGTACTAAAAGTAGTGTCGACAAACAAAGTGCCACTACTTTCATTATCATCCTCGCCTAACTCAACCTCTTTAAAATTCGTCATGGTATAAGCGGGACCACCACTGATACTCCACTCGGTTTTGGCCGTATCAATAATACTATAACCGACACCCGAACCTAGGGTGATTCTAGATGAAATATTCATAAAGGGATCGGTATAGTATTCAACAAATACTGGTCGTAAGAAGAACTGATTAGATAAAAACCAATCGAAAAAGCTGTTTACACGGTGATTATTAGTGGTTTTCTCGTCGCCGGATTTACTGTAATTACCCAGATAATCGGTCCTAAAACGTGATTCAGTGGTTCTACGGATCATTCTAGCTTTAGCTGAGTAATCAATTTGGTCATTATTGCCAGAGCGCAGATTAGCCCCTAAAGACATAGTACTCGACCAATAATTGGCTTCATGCGGCTCACCGGCAATAATAGTAATGATATCATTAAGATTAAATACCACGCCATCAAGATAGCCATGACCATCTTGGATCAACAAACGCCCACTACGAGTAGATAAATCGGAAAAGCCAATGCTCACTGCCCCGCGACTTTGCAACACAATCACATCTTCCCAGTCGACAATAAGCGTACCAAGTTGATCACTCTTAAACTCTAGCTTATTGCCATACAGATGTTTAATTTTGCCTTTAAGCAATTCATTGCTGTTTAACTGTAGCCAATCATACTTATCGCCCACAGGTACTCGAACCTGCATCGGAGTAAATTGGTGCTCAACGTTTTGTTGTTCTGTTAGCGCTTGTGCTACCGCATTGAAACAAATTAAATAGCTACAGAAAGTAAAAGCGAACGGTTTAAAGGTTCGCTTTACATTTAAAAAGCGGATCATGTAAGTTTTCCATTGGCTGCAGCTAACCTGTAAGCTGCAATTAAGTGATAATCGGTTGATATTTTAAAGCCTAGCACCAGCTTAAACAACTGCTAGAAGCTAGCATATCAGCTGAATTTGATGATGTTAATGAGTAAGATAACGGACTTATTTTAAGCAAAAAAAACTGCAGCTATTAGCTGCAGTTTATTGGAATAAGTCAGTTAAATAATAAACTAACCAAGTTCCATCATCATTTTTCGACTTCTTACGATAGATTCAAATTCAGATAATTCTTTTTTGGGTAAGGTTTTTGCTTCTGCAATATTGGCTTTCATTGGATCAACCGGACGTCCATTAACATGGAACTCATAATGTAAATGAGGGCCCGTAGATGCGCCTGTATTACCCGATAATGCGATAACTTGGCCACGCTTAACACGTTGGCCTTTTTTCACTTTAAACTTGGATAAGTGTAAATAACGAGTACGCACTTTGTTGTCATGTTCAATGACAATGTACTTACCAGCAAACGCGTGGTTTGCCACTAAAGTCACGACACCTTCACCTGGGGCGACAACATTAGTCCCTACTGGAGTGGCGAAATCGGTACCGTTGTGAGGACGCACTCGACCAGTTATAGGATGCTTACGTTTTGGATTAAAACGCGAACTCATACGATAATTTTTATATAACGGCACACGCTGAAATGCTGGCGCTAAGCTTTGGCCTTTTTCATCGTAGTAGTTACCATCAAGATGTTGGAATGCTGTAATGTCTCTACGACCAGTGTGAATTTGAATGCCTTCAACATTCGTAGTACCAGTTGATTCACCAGCAATAAATTGATCATTCATCAAAACAGAGAAACGATCACCAGCGCGTAATTCACGAGCAAAATTTAATTTACTCTTTAATAGATTTTCAATTTTAGCAATTTCTGCAGCACTTAAGCCCGCAGCTTTTGCAGATAAATAGAATGAACCATTAATCTCACCGCCAACCACACGATTTTGCCACATACCTTCTATATTAATATCTTCAACTTCAAAAGAACCGTCTTCAAATCGGGTAAAAACCACTTGGTGTGCTGGGGTAAAATATAATTCCATTTTGGTTAGTTGGCCCTGGCCATCATCCCAAAATTGAATGCGGTTACCAGGCATTAACGTGTCTAATGCTAATACTTCTAAATCAGCTTCAAGCACTTTATACATGGTTTTCTGATCGATACCCGCCATTTCAAACAATTTACTTAAGGTATCACCTCGAGCAATAACATGTTCAAGAATAGGAGTCGGTTCATTAATGCTGGTATTTATCTTAGCTGGAGCGCTGATATTGGGAATTAATGAGTCAATATCGAGTGCAACTGGGATGCGTTTTGATGAAAACTCTTGTTGAGTCGGCCACAATATGGCTGCACCAATAACAAAAACACTCGCCAGTAAGACTTTTTTATGCAAATTGGGCAAGTTAGATAAACTTGCAGATGGCTTTTCAAAGCCCATAATTTTACTCGTTAGCAATCTGTAATCCACCTAAAAGTGTTTTGTTATTATTTATTGTTATTAATTTTCTGACTTTTATTGCAAATCTTATTGCGTGTTATCAATGTGTTAATGAAAAATTAATCAATAAAGTATTTATCATTAAAATGTATCGACAGATACCTTGTTCCACAATGATAAAATTTCATGTGCTCTGTTATATCAAATTATTGTCATATTACAAATATAAAATGTGGTGTTTTTACATTAATTTTTAGGCTGGATGCCACTATTAGCAGGAGATTGAGCCAGATCACACTCTAATTTTACTCAACTCATAGCAAACTGATTTTGTAGTTTACTTACACCAAGACCATTTATTTTATTGACTTTTATTTGTACAGCGATGCGTTCTTTCATCGCTTCAATATGGCTAATTACCCCAATCATTTTTCCTGATGCATTTAAATTATCCAGAGCATCAAGCGCCGTATCCAATGTTTGGCTATCTAATGTTCCGAAACCTTCATCAAGAAAAAGTGAGTCAATGCTGGTTTTATGACTGACAAGATCGGATAACGCCAATGCCAGCGCTAAACTCACCAGAAAACTTTCACCACCGGATAAGGTACGAGTGTCACGAATAGCATCACCTTGCCATGTATCTAGCACTTGTAACTCAAGGGCTTCAGTATCTTTGCGTTCCAACTGGTAACGGCCATGCAGTCTATCCAATTGTCGATTAGCTAACTCGACTAAATGATCAAGTGTTAATCCCTGAGCAAAACGACGGAATTTATCCCCCTTTTGCGAGCCAATTAATCCCTGTAAATAAGCAATATCATCATAATCTTGCTTAGCTAGGCTAAATTGCTCCAATAAGTTCTGTTGTTGCTGCTTTAACTCAAGATCTTGCTTTAAAGCGTGCTGACATTGCCATAATATTTGCTGCTGAAACTGCTGACGCTCAAGTAGCGTTTGCTGTTCTAAGGTAACATCATCTAAATGCATCGCATCAAACGCATGCAACACGCCTTGCTGTTGTAATTCGTTAATATTTTTAGCGGCTTGAGCAAATAGCACTTGCGACTCTTGTAATTGATTATCAAGCTGGCGTTTTAATGCTGTTAATCTTTGATGCTCTTCAGGCGTCAACAATGCACGTTGAAATTCATGTTCATTTTCAAATGGACTGACTGTTAATGCTTGATGCCAACGTTCAACCACCTGTTGATGGTCTTGATGCTCTAATTCAAGTTGTTGGCTCAATCCCAGTTTTTGGGTTGTTAAGGTTTGTATTTGAGCCTTACTTTCTTGCAGTCGAGCGAGTTTGGTCTGTAAATCACTTTCTTGTAGCCCCAACTCATGCTCGCTTTGATGCTTCACTTCATCGACTTGTTTATCAGCAAATAAATCCGCTCTTTGTTGCTGCTTTAATTGCAAATCCTGTTGCGTTTTAGTCAGCCCTGTTTGAGTCAGACTGATTTGTTCAGTGATTTGAGTTGCTTGATACTGGTATTGCTGCAACTCCTGCTCCAATAATGCCAATTGCTGACGGTTACGTTCCTGTGTTTGACGAGCATCTAACCATTGCTGAATATCTGCCTCAAGTGCGTATAGCCATGAAGCTATATCAGCCCATTCGGGGAGGGGTAAGTCACACTTTTGGATATGATTAATTAATTGCTGTTTGATGGCGCTTAAATTTGACTCAATTAAGTTAATTTGATGATTGTGCTTATCAATCTGCTGCAGCGCCGTTTTCAGCTCAAGCTGCGCCAACTGCAGTTTACTATTGTCGGCGTTTTGTCGCTGTTCCAATTGAGTCCTTTGCTCAATCACTTGGCTGACTGAGTCGTTAAGTACTTTCAACTTCAACATCACATCAGACAGCTGCTTTTTATGTTCATCCACAGTGGCAATATAATCAGCAATGGCTTGTTGAGATTGTATTTCATCTAAATCAAAACTCACATCCAAAGCCTGGCAGCAATCAATTGTTTGCTGACGGTATTGCAACAATTTGGTTTGCAATTCTTCGATAGCGCTTTGTTGATTCTGTTGAATATAAGTCAACTCAGCCAAGTCTTGCTTTTGCTGCTCGCCTTGTGTTTTTAGTCGTTCAAGCTCATCGAGCAACACCGCTTCTCTTTGCTCCGTTTGCGATAAGTCCAGTTTTTGATAGGAAGAAACCAAAGGGTGCTCGGTAGAACCACATAATGCACATGGCTCTCCCTCTACCAGTTTTGCCCGTTCACGAGTGAGATCTGCAATACGATGCTCTTGCTTAAGTAATTGCTGCACATCTTTCAATTGCACATTTTTATCGCTCCACAGTCCCCGAGTTTGGGTCAGTGCATTTTCTTTGCCTGCTATTTCAAGTTGACGTTGCTGGATAGCCTGCTCTGCATCAGCACAGACTTGACGTCCTTGGATAGAATCTTTGCTAAATTGTGCTAGTTTTTCACGTAAACTTTGTTGCTCTAATAGCTGTTGATATTCATTATGCAAGTCACTTTCGGTTCTACCCGCCAATAATTGACTGATATTGGTTTGTAGGTTTTGTTGCTCACCATTCAAAAGCGCCACTTGATCGCGATTAGCAGTAATGCTTTTTTGTACATCATCAATTTGCTGTTGAAGCATGTCCGACGTGTAGGTTTGCACCTCTATCTCAGCGCGATATTCCTGCTGGGTTTTAGCCTGAGACAACCATTGTTGATGTTGAGATTTCCATGCCGCAATATGCTGGGCAATTACCTGCCCTTGGGGAAACTGACCCACTAACGTCGATAAATGATGCTGATTTTGGTTAATATTCGCGATGGCATCCTGATTATCGATTAGCCGCTTACTCAATCCCTGTTGCTCTAATTGCTGTTTGGCAAAGGATTGCTGCTCACGTTCAAACTGCTGTGTTAGCACTTTAATTTCATGATCTAAAGGTATAATTTGCTGGTCAATTAGCCGCAACAATTGTTTATGTGAGGTTTTAGCCGCATCGACTGATAATTGTTGAGCAGTATAAGCCTGTTCATTTAGGCTGACCTTGATGTTTGCTTGTTGTAACTGCTGCCCAATGCCTTCAATTTGCATGGATAAATCAGCCAACTTTTTAGCTAAATAAGCTTGTTGTTCAAATATCGGCTTTAGCTGCTGCGCAGGTTCGCTATCTGCTAATTTTTGCAATCCACTTTGTTGATCAACAATCGCTTGCTTTGCCTGTTCAAATGCCTGCTGGCAGGCTAAATGGTGTTCAGAGGAATGAGTCAGTTGCTTGTGCCACTGCAAAAACTGCTTTTTATGCTCAACTTGCTGCTGCAGTTGTTTCAAGTCGCGGGTTAATGTTTGCTGCTGTGTTTCATTTTCTGTCACTTGCTCTGCAGTTAATACCTGAACATGATTAATTTGGCTTTCGAGTAACTGTAATTGCTGCTTGGATTGACTAAACTCCTGATGTACCCGCTCGGATATCAAACCATAAATTTCGGTACCCGTTAATTCTTCAAGTAGCTCAGCCCTGACATTAGCATCGGCGTTGAGAAATGCGGCAAACTCGCCCTGCGATAACATCATAGACTTGGTAAAACGCGCAAAATCTAATCCGGTTATTTTTTCAATAGCGTCTGATTTTAATTTTATTTGGCTGGCAATAATTTTTCCGTCAGCTATTTGTGCTAACTCGACTTGCGCATCCTGTAAGTTGCCATCAGCATTATCACGGGCACGTCTTTGGCTCCAAAATGCACGATAACCAACCCCTTTGACTTCAAATTCCACTTCAGCCAAGCACTCACTCGTGCCTCGGGTCATTAGCTCATTTGTGGATTTTGATATCACTGCTAAACGCGGTGTTCTATGATAAAGCGCTAAACAAATAGCATCTAAGATAGTGGTTTTGCCTGACCCCGTTGGACCAATAATGGCAAACAAACCATTTTCAGCAAATGGACTGGCAGTAAAATCGATTTTCCATTCATCTTTAAGCGAGTTAATATTTTTAAAACGCAGAGACAGTATTTTCATTATTTATTCTCCGCTTGCTGCGCTAATTCAACGTCTTGCTGTAATTGATCAAACTTGCTTATCAGCCGCTGTTTAAATGTTTCATCGTCAAACTGTTCTTGCATTAACCTGCGCTGAAAAACCTCTTTAACCGATAACTCAGACAAGGTTTCGTTGTGGCGACTTTGTATCGCCTTCTGGCGGAGCCCACGCGCACGTTTAAGTCGTAGCACTTCAATAGCTTTATGCTGCGTAAGCTCTACTATTCTGGATTGTAAGTCTGAGAGATAATCTTGCTCTGTCACCTCAATACTTACCCAAGTGTCATTAAATGAAGGCGAGAGAGTAGACTCGCAATGATCCGCAAACTGCGCGACCTGATCTGCTATTTGTGTCAGGTTTCCTTTGAGCATTTGCATCGGTTGAAACATTGGAATATCAAGGGTGTTAACCTGCATGTGGTTATCTTGCTGCCATTGCACTAACACCACACTTTTATTGGCTTGATTATCGTTAGACAGTTCATCAAAACTCAATGCAATTGGTGACCCCGAATAGCGAATATGCTCAGTTTTTGCCACTTTTTGTGACCGATGAATATGCCCTAGCGCGATGTAATCCGCTGGCGGAAATAAATTGGCATTAAAGGCATCTAAACTGCCAATATAAATATCACGCACAGATTCAGAGGTACTCGCACCAACCGTGGTTAAATGGCCAGTGGCAATAATGGGTAATGTTTTGCCCGTTACTGATTGATGTTGAATGTTTAATTGTGTGGCCTGATCGAAACTGGCCTGATAATAGTCAGCGATAGCATTGCCTAATTTGACTTGTTTGTCTTTAGCGCTTTCGCCAACCTGACTTTGGGTTAACTCTCTAGAGCGCAAAAAGGGTAAGCCACAAATAATAGCACCAGGCTCCCCCTGACGATTGGTTATCTCAAAGGCATGTTCTGCGGGTGTTGATAATGCACCAGGGATCACAAGGGTATTAAGACAGGCTAATAGCTCCTTTGATTCACCTAGCATAGACACTGAATCATGGTTACCACCTAAAATAATAAGCTGGCAACCAGATTGCTGCATTTGCACAATAAATTGATTATAAAGGGTTCGGGCATAACTAGGAGGTGTGCCAGTATCGAAAATATCACCGGCAATAATAAGCGCATCAACCTGATGTAGTTCAATTTGCTCCAGTAACCAAGTCATAAATGCTTGATGCTCAGCGGCGCGACTTTTACCAAAGAAATGCTGACCAAGATGCCAGTCTGAAGTATGGATGATACGCATAAAAAACCTTCAATCTAATCTAATTAAGATCTACACCACTTTGCAGCAGTGAGCACTCAATAAAATGGGACAACGATTACATGTATTGCGACCAGAGCAATTTAATACTCATGGCAAATGACATAATAACCACTAAAGGCTTAATAATTTTGATGCCTTTAGTCATCACTAACCGAGAGCCCAATGTTGCGCCAATCGCTTGGCCCACTAGCATAACCAACCCGAGCACCACAGCAACTTGACCACCAATGATAAAGAAGATTAATGACGCGATATTGGTAGCAAAATTAAGCACCTTAGCATGAGCGGTCGCTTTGGCTAATCCAAATCCCGCTAATGAGACAAAGGCTAAGGCAAAAAAGCTGCCTGTACCGGGTCCAAAAAAACCATCATAAAATCCCACACCCAAAGCTGCTGTAAACGCAAACAAGGTGGGTGTTAATACTTGTTGGCGATCATCTTCGGCAATTTTTTTAGAAAAAAGGAAGTAACAGCCAATGGCTAAGATGAGAAAAGGCAACACAAACTGAAGAAGCTCAACATCAATCATTTGCACCAGTATGGTACCAATAGCTGCGCCAATAAAAGCACAAATTAACGACAGCCTGATTGCTTTTAAATCAACCATGCCTTTGCGAATAAAATATAAACTCGCAAAAAAACTGCCACCACAAGCTTGTAACTTATTGGTTCCTAATGCCGCAGCTGGCGGTAAACCCGCCCACATCAATGCTGGAATGGTGATTAAGCCACCACCGCCGGCGATAGAGTCTATAAAACCTGCAAGCAGCGCAACGGCAAATAAAATCAGGCCAATTTGTAAAGTTAATTCAAACATGGGTCAAAACCAGTACAGGCAAAGAGAGGTATTAAACCTGCTTTAAAACAGAATTACAAAATATCATTACAGTAAAATACAAGGCCCCAATTCAATGGGGCATTCATACTCTGACGACAGTTTGTTTTCTATACAGCCCCTAGGCACTAGACACTAGACACTAACATTGATAAATCAGTACTTGAGTAGCGATCAAAATACTCACAGCCCTGCTTGAGATATCTCGGTGTCAGTTAAGCCCAATTGTTCGGCATAGGTTTGATTAGGCGCGATACGAAACTCAAAGCGCAATATCCGTAAGCATGCGTCAAATAAAGCATCACCAAACCATGATTTATCATACTGCATCAATGCATTAACAATACCGTCTGCGCCGCTCCCCCCTTTTAAATGGTTAGGGACTAAAGAGTCGATAAAGCTTGCTACCAGACCATATAAATCTTTTTCTGCGTCACCTTCTACAGCCCATAACGTTGGGTCGGCATATTGGGATGCATAGTGTGTGGCCGCAACATCTAGGCCCACACCAAAATTAACCAATGTGGCTTTTTCTTGTGAGCAAATAATGTTTTTAGGGCAAATTGCACCATGATAAATATCTAAGCTGTGCAAATATTGAAGCGCTGATAACAACTGTAAAAACCAATTGAAAGGCTGCCCCACCTGAATCTGTTTAACTTCATCAAGCGATACACCTTGTGCCCACGCCCTTGCAATAAAAAGCTCATTTGATTGAGGCAACTGACCAAAGCTCAATACTTTCTCAATATGGGGATGATAAATTTTCGACAAACTACGGTATATATTACTTAGCGAAGACCACTGGGTTTCAACATCACTGTAAATACTCACCACACAGGGGTAATTACCTTGAATGTGCATTGCTTGCCACAATTGGCTTCGTTCAGTCGATTCAATAAATTGGGTTAATCTATAGTGATGATCAATAACAGTGCCGCGTTCAATGGCAATATCATCAGGCACAGTGTCACACACGCCTAAATCGATTAATGCCGACAAATCACAACGGATCTCATCTAAATCAATGGTTTTACCTTTGGCGGCATCACGATACCAATGATAAATTCTAGGTTGTCTGGTGCGCTCTGCCAAAATCAAAAAAGTGTTAGCGTATTGGGCAATGTCTTCAGAGGTCTTCAGATTATCCTTGATGTCAATAAACTCGACGTCGGCATCATCTGAAATAAACACACAATGACTTTCCCAGCCACCAATCGTAAATCCACGACGATGAATTTGTTGAATGCCACTTAGACTTCGTCTAAGAATTTCTAGCAGCTGATAGGTACTTTGTTGCTCGACTTCAAATATATTTAACGGAATACCACGCGGCATTCGAATTGGCAGCACTAATTGTTCGCCATCATTAATGAGTGGCGCACAGAATGGCACACAACTGCAACCGGATAACGACTGCATTCGCTTAAACTCATTACGGAGTTTTTGTTCGTGAGCTTCGGCTTCCTGTTGATTTTCAAATTGGTTCATCACCAACACTTTCAACAACCAAGGTGCCGTCCAGCCTCCAGGGTTATATTCAGATTGCCACACCTCTAAACCTTGTTGTAAAAACAAGCACTTAATTTTAATAAAATCTTGAATCTTATTATTACGCTGCTCTACAACGGCCACTTGTCCAATAGTATCAAGTACCATTTCTTTTTGTGCTTTGGTTACGGCATGTTTATGTGGCGCGGTTAATCCCCATTCTTTTGTTAGCGCGGCAATAATTTTGGCTGGGGTATAAATGCTGAGCTTACCGTGATCTTTTTCAACTAAGATCTCCTCGCCTTTTCGACCAGTTACAAACACCATTCCCTGACACCAAGGGGCATAAACTCCTACAGGAATTTTGTGTTTTAATCTGCCAGCAAGTACTCGGGCAACATAATTGGCTTTTGATAAACTGTTATCGACATCACGCCCATCTAGTGACCACGCATGTAAACCGGCATTTAAACGGCCAATGTAACCTTTAACATCAACCACATAAACGCCCCACTCGCCTACCACCAAAGCATCCACTTCCATTGCTTGACCCGTTGGCGTAGGAATTTCAACATTGGTCAGCAGTAAGTAATCTTCAGGTAATTCTTCTGCGAGTAATGCAAATGCCCAGCGTTCAGCATCATTAACTGGGGTACCAAAACTGATATGCCTTGCCATAATAATCCATTTATTTGCTCAGTGAATGGCGAACATCCTAAGTATTAACAAACAAAAAAACCACCTAAAAGGTGGTTTTTACTTTAATTGAGCAAAATAACAGTATTCTACAAAATTGAGTTATCACAAACTTAGCAATAGCTTAATGGTGACAATGCTCATCATGCACATGGTCATCGGCAAAATCACCATCGCCATCTTGATGCTGCATCACGCCCCAACCATCAGAAATACCATCAAATTCTTTAGCAAAATCATTCAGCTGAGTTTCTTTAGCACTTAGAGCGTCATACTCAGGTACCATTTGAATACTCACAATGACTTCCCATTGGTTTGTTTCTTCATCAAAGTGAAGCTCTAACTCACCTTGCTGATCTTGTTGGGTTAACACTTCTATGGCAGATTCTGCATCACGTTTGTCTTCAAAGACTAGAAAAAAATCGACTTCTAACTCACGTGTCAAATCAATACCGGCTTCGGCCATTGCCGCAAGCATTTGTCCGTTATCATCATCAGGGAATTGCATGGGATTTTCCTTAAACTGCAGCCACAATTTTAATCGTTTGGCCGTTGAATGAAATCACATCACCCACGACACACTTTTTACGTTTACGGGTATCAACATCACCATTTACGGTCACTTGACCTTCAGTGATAACATGCTTTGCATCGCCACCACCATTAACTAAACCTTGTACTTTCAGAACTTTATATAGTTCAACGAACTCATCGCCGGGTAATAATGGAAAATCTACCATGGGTGGTATCACCTTGATTATCTAAATTAACGAGATCAAACGAAAATTATACCCTATGGCGGCTTAGCAAGCATCAAGCATTTTAATTGGATTGGGATGACGATAGCTAAAACCTAATTGCTGACAAATCAGATTGCCATCAATTATCTTACTTGGTGATATTTGCTGATTAAACTCAGGGACTTTTTCACCAAGATGCTCTGCTGCATGGGAGTAAAAGGTGGCTTTGGTAGGATGTTCTGGTGCACAAAGATTATATACATTGGCAACTTTAGGCGAGTGAAGAATTAAACTTACCGCAGCAATACAATCATCAAGGTGGACAAGATTAACCGCAAGGTTGCCGCCGCTTACATCCGTTTTACCCGCAAAAAAACGCCCAGGATGCCTTTTAGGACCAATCAAACCGGCAAAACGCACAATACAACTATGCTTCATTCGCGCAAATATGGATTCTGCTTGCAGCAAGATTTGGCTAACTTCGCTGTGTGGTTGAGCGTCGTCTTCTGTCATCACTTTATCTTCGTTGGGATAAACCCCTGTTGTGCTGACAAAAATAACCCGTTGGTACTGTTTGTCTCCAATCGTTGAGCTTAATGCTTCAAGATTCGCTAAATAGCTGGTTTCACCGCGACGTAGACCTGGTGGGATATTGATAATCAGCATATCACTATCCAATAGTTTTTTTGCTGAATTTATGGAGTATTCGGAAGCCAAATCCAATTGATATGCATCTATACCCACTTGAGATAATGGCTCTAAATCTTGTTGTTGTCGCTTGTTGGCTTTTACAAAATACCCTTGTTTAATCAGTGATTCTGCTAATGGAAAGCCAAACCAGCCACAGCCAATAATGGTAACGGATGTCATAGAGCGCCTTGATAGGAAAAATGATTAAAGTAAAAATTAATAACGTTATCGGCTTGCAATGTTTTGATGGCGCCATCGCTCAAAGTGTCTTTTTTGATCACTTCAACAATTTCGACTTCACCGTCGATTAAAAAACGTAAGCTGGCGCTGCCGCCTTTGTCATTACATGCCCAAACGTGTGGTTTTTTAACTTCCCCCGTGGTCATCATGACTTTGGCAACTTGATCATCAGATAATTTTACTAAGGTGCCCGGAGGATATATCCCCAATACCTTGACCAGTAGAGAAATTAAATTATCAGCGTGTTTACCTACGCGCTGTTTAAATAATATCCCCAATGCCAATTGCGGCGAATGATATTGATGCAACAGCATTTGATAATCATTCACTAACGCTACTATTTGGGTGGTTTCTAATATCTCGTCTTTGGTGAGATGATCTGGATAGCCTGTACCGTCAATATATTCATGATGATGCAGGATTACATCAAGCACCGCACTCGGGAAAAGGTTACTACGATTGACTAAATCAAAACCTAAATTGGGGTGCATTTTCATGAAATTCATTTCAGGTTGAGTTAATTCGCCATGCTTACGACGAATATCATCTGGCACTTTTAATTTACCGATATCATGCAATATACCACCAAGGGCAATGTCTCGAAGCTTCGACTTATCTAAACCATTTGCATGGCCTATTACCATAGACAGTACCGCGATTGAAATACCATGTGCTGTAATACTCGTATCTTTCTCACCGTGATCGACTAACGATAAATTGACGGTATCAGACTCAAATAAATGCTCAATTAAATCTTCAACTAATGCTGCAGACTCGCGGTACATTCCTTCGGGATCACTAACGACTTTACTGAAAATATTACGGCTATCATTTATGGCTTTAATAAAACGTTTTTGGCCTAAGCGCATCGATTTTTTCGCTAAGCCCTTGTGATCCGTTTCAACCACTTCCTCTGTAACATCTTCTAGGCTTTCGGTCGTTTCCTCGGTTAAAGGTAATAATTCGTGGCCAGAAATAACATAGACAAAATCAATATCAAGCTCATTGATGATTGCAATTTGCGAGGCTTGCTCAAGTTTAATTTTATTAATAAAAAACGGGTTTTTGGTCCATGGCAAAGGCAGCTTAATGGTAAGCCCTAACACAATATTAGACAGGGGTATTTGGGTTAACTCTTGTTTAGCCAATGAATATGTCTTCCATACTGAATAATTGTTTTGGACGCCTACGTCTAAATCAACTTAAAAGTTGAACTACTTACACTATAGAATAAATGAACTAAATTCGTCGTTTTTATTTTTCTGGCTCATCGACAACTTGCCAATCGTTGAAGTAATAATGTAAACGTTTCGACTTCAAAACATAAATACTGATCCAAAATAAAAATAATGCATCTAATGCATAGCTTATTTTAAATAAAAAATCATCGTGGATTAAACGTTGGATGAGCATGGCAGCGTCGATTAACAGCAATAGCCATAATATTGCTTTACCACGCTTAAACCATGGAATAAGCCATTGCCACTGACGTTTTCTCTCAGCTATCACTAGTCCGTAAAGCAGCACGGCACCAACACCAGCAAACAAGGCTAAAATAAAATCTTGTTTGTGTGGATAAAACAATCTGACTAAGCCCGACCTGTCATTAAACTGAGTCAAGGATGCGATAAAAACACACCAACCTCTGGCTAGAAATACCAACACAATATACAAAAAATACGGGGGCTTAATATGTCCTTTATCATCAAGCCAAGTAATATTGCTAAAATTCATGATACACATTTAGCCTTATTGCAATAACACTCATCAATGCTTCACCTCAATCCGTGTATTAAGATTGTAAAATTGCCATTAAAGCTTGTTCGTCGATCACTTTAACACCCAATTCTTGTGCTTTGGCTAATTTTGAACCCGCGGCTTCACCTGCCACTAAACAATCAGTATTTTTAGACACACTACCAGCCACTTTTGCACCTAAAGCTTGTAATTGCGCTTTAGCATCATTGCGGTTTAACACATTTAATGTACCCGTTAATACCCAGGTTTGGCCTTTTAAACTTAATTCACTGTCATCAACTTGTTCGATTGACGGCCAATGAATGCCACTTTCAATTAATTTATCAACCACCTCAAGATTATGCGGTTGAGCAAAAAAGTGATTAATGTGCTGAGCAACAATATTGCCCACATCATCCACCGCCAACAACTGCTCAAGTGATGCACTTCTGACTGCCTCAAGGGTTTTAAAATATGCAGCCAAATTAGCCGCAGTGGCTTCGCCGACTTCTCGAATGCCTAGGCTATATAAAAAACGCGCTAAGGTTGTTGATTTCGCATCGTTAATCGCGGCAACTAACTTGGTTGCAGACTTCATTGCCATACGGTCCAGCATAGTGATTGCTGAGGCGCTCAAACCAAATAAGTCTGCAGGACTTTTGACCAACTCTTTATCAATCAGTTGCTCAACAACTTTATCGCCCATACCATCTATATTAAGTGCTTTGCGTGAAGCAAAATGTTTTATGGCTTCTTTACGCTGAGCTTCACAAAACAAACCACCTGTACAACGGGCTACCGCTTCACCTTCAATACGCTCTACATCACTTTGACATACAGGACAATGCTGTGGAAAAGTGATGTCGCAAGCGTCATCTGGACGCTTTTCTAGTACTACGGCCACAATTTGCGGGATCACATCACCTGCGCGTCGAATGATCACGGTATCGCCTACTTTTACCCCTAAGCGGGCAATTTCATCGGCATTGTGTAAAGTGGCATTAGACACTGTCACCCCGCCCACAAATACTGGCTGTAATCTGGCAACTGGGGTAATTGCACCTGTGCGTCCGACCTGAAAATCAACCGTTTCCAGTAAGGTCATTTCTTCCTGTGCAGGAAACTTATAAGCAATTGCCCAACGCGGCGCTTTAGCGACAAAACCTAAATTAACTTGTTGCTTGATGGCATTAACTTTAATCACTACACCATCAATTTCATATTCAAGCGTGCTTCGACGATTTAAAATATCTTGGTAATAAGCATAAACTTTGGCTAACTCATCACAAACCTTCACTTCAGCACTAACCGGCAAGCCCCATACTTTTAGCTGCTGCAACTGTCCATAATGGCTGGCTTTCATCGCCTCAGCCTCACCTTCAACCACCCCTAGCGCATAAGCATAAAACCCTAAGGCTCGTGATGCGGTGATCTTACTGTCTAATTGACGTAAACTGCCCGCAGCCGCATTACGTGGATTAACAAATACCTTGTCGCCCTTCGCTATTTGACGCTGATTTAATGCCTCAAATGCCGCTTTAGGCATAAAGACTTCGCCGCGCACTTCTACGAGCTCAGGGTAACCTTCACCGCGAAGCTTTAATGGGATTGATTTAATCGTGCGCACATTTTCAGTGATATCTTCACCTACTGCACCATCACCACGAGTTGCCGCGCGCTCAAGCACGCCATTACGATAAGTAATCGATACCGCTAAGCCATCTAGTTTCGGCTCACAAACATATTCCACAACGCCCACTTTGTCAGTTATCCGCTTATTAAAGCTTTCAAAATCAGCCTGTTCAAAAGCATTATCCAAACTTAACATGGGTTTTAAATGAGTTATTTGATCAAATTTAGCTAAAGCTAAGCCACCCACTCGCTGAGAGGGTGAGGAGGGTGAGATAAATTGGGGGTTTTCACGTTCAAGTATGAGTAAACGCTGCATTAAGCGATCATATTCAGCATCGGGGATGGTAGGAGAGTCGTCAACATAATAATGAATATTATGTTGGTTTAGTGCTTCAGATAACTCGGCCATTTCAATTTGAATTGCTTGCATAAATTTGATCCGTAATACAAAAAATTAAGGCCGCATCGGCGGCCTTATTATGCTAATAAAAAGGGATAAATGGGGTTTAAGCCGCAGCGATTCTACGCTTGTAATCTTCTTTTGCCGTATCATCCCATGGCTGACGCTTGCCATCTAATAACTCTGCGCCTAAATCATCCACCAGCTGTAAAGCGGAATTTAACATTATCGTAAAATTCATTTTAGGGTCACCATAACAAGGAAGTGTCATAAATAACACCACACCGTCAGTAACAAACTGCTCCATGTTATCTGGGTCAAATGTGCCAGGTTTTACCATATTCGCCAATGAAAATAACACCTTGCCTGTTCCAGCATTATCAATATGGCGATGGAATATTTCCATATCACCAAACTTAAAGTTTAATGATAATAAAGCGGATAGCAGCTCAGCACCTTGTAATTGCTGCCCTGTTTTAGCGACAACATGCAAAACCAATACATCGGTAGGATCGGCAAGCACTTGAGGCTCTTCGACAACTTCTTCAGCTTCAGGTTCATCTTGCACAACGTCAGGGTTTGAATAATGCTTTGGTTTATCAATTGGTTCCATTTGCACAGATTTTATATCTTGGCTTGTCGTCAGCGTAATTTGAGGCTCTTGTTCAAGCTCATCGTCTATTGACGGCATTACAGGTTCAGACTTAGCCTTGCTGATTGCCTCTGCAGCCACCAAGGGCTCAGCCGTTTTTGCGTGCTGTGGTTTAAATAACCCTGCGGTTTTAAGGATCGGCTTGGTAACCACAGGCTCAACATCCGTAGACTTTAATACTCGAACAGGGCCAATACCGTCATTATCGAAACCTTCAGAATCGCGACGTTCTGCTTGCTCTTTGTAAAAGTTTGCCATAGGGCTTTGTTTCATTGACTTAGGTTGTTGTTTCCTTATCGACCAAAAACCGTGCACAAGAACCGCAATAATTGCGATTGCACCTAAAACTAACAACACTAATTGTAAATCTTCCATTGTCTACTTGATTCCTATTTATACTGCGTCAGCAAGCGCTACCGCGGCTTCAATATCTACAGCAACTATACGCGAAACACCCGGTTCATGCATAGTGACGCCAATAAGTTGATCTGCCATTTCCATGGTGATCTTGTTGTGGCTGATATACACAAACTGCACACTTTGCGACATCTCTTGTAATAAACGACAGAATCGTTCTACGTTAGCGTCGTCCAAAGGGGCATCAACCTCATCCAACATACAAAAAGGTGCTGGGTTTAATCTAAATATTGCAAATACTAATGATAAAGCGGTTAACGCTTTTTCTCCACCACTAAGTAAGTGAATGGTACTATTCTTTTTTCCAGGAGGTTGGGCCATGATGGTCACCCCCGTATCAAGCAAATCATCATCTGTTAATGCTAAGTAGGCTTTTCCACCACCAAACACTTTAGGAAACAGTTGCATTAAATCATTATTTACCGCTTCAAAGGTCGCTTTAAAACGCGATCGCGTTTCTTTATCTATCTTTCTAATCGCGTCTTCTAAAGTTGTTAGCCCTTGATTTAAATCGTTATCCTGACTATCTAAATACTGTTTTCGTTCATTTTGCGTATCATACTCTTCAATAGCGGCAAGGTTTATCGCCCCTAAACCATTAATTTGATTACGTACTTTATCTAACGCAATGGAGCATGACTTTATGTCAAAACCGTCGGGAATACTATTAATTGCACTTTGTAACTGAATTTGTTCATCTTGCAACAACTGCAATTGTACATCCGTTTGGCCTTTTATTCCTTCACGACGTAACTTTAACGTGCTTATCTTTTGAGTCAAGTCTTGTAATGTGACAAGCTGTTGTTTTTGCATCATTAGTGAAGTGTCTAAGCTTTGTTGTAAATTAGCTTGTTGTTGGCGATTAGCATTCAACTTGAGTTGGTTTTGTTGTTGAATATCAAGCTGTATTGCTAATTTCTGCTTAAGATTATCACGCTCTGCTTTCGCTAACGGGTCCTTTTCTAAATGACCATGCTGTCCAATCGCATCATATCGCTCCGTCAGCTCTTGTATTTTTTCAACTTGCTGTGCCAATTGTTGCTTAGTTACAGCAATTTGGGTATTAATTTGCTGCAAGGATTGGTTGAAATGGGCACCTTGCCTTTCACGTTCTGCTCGCTGCGTTTTTAAATCACGTAGTTGAACGCTTGCCTGCTCAAAAGCCTGCTGAGCTTGTTGCTGTTGCTGTTGACATAATTGATTTTGGTTATCAAGCGCTTCCATTTGAACTGACAAGGCTTCCACTTCAAGTAATTGCGCTTGCTGATGTTGCTTGGCTAAAGTTAACTCTTGAGTTAATTGTGTTTGATGCTGTTCACGACTGTGTTTTTGTTCAACCGCTGCATCATATTTTGCCTGTAATTGGGTTTTTGTTACCAGTGATTGTTGTAACGTTTGCTGATGTTGACCTAATTGAACATTTATCGCTGCTAACTGGGTTGTTTGTTCAGTTTGATGGTGTAATGCCGCAGCTGTTTGAATTTCAAGTGCAGCCACGCTTTCAATTAATGTTTGTTGTTCAGTGGTTAAACTGATCACCGATTGATGGCTAGATTGCGCTAAAACAAACCCATGCCCAAGCAAATAGCCGTCTTTTGAGGCAATAATGGCTGATGCAGACAAGCTAGAAATTTTGTCTTTGGCTTGTGCCAGCGTCTCAACAAAACTAACCTCGGTTAACCAAGGCGCTATATTGACTGGGCTTGATAAAGCTTCATGCTCAAACAATACCGATGACCTTACAAAACCATTATTGATGACATTATCAGAGTGCTTGTCATCTAAAATGAGCGCTTTACTGATTGATTGCAATAACACATCTACGGCTTTTTCATAGCCTGGGGTCACATTAATGACTTGCCATAATTGCTGTGTATTGTCCTTACCAACCTCATTAACTAACCACTCATTTATCAGCTGCAGTCTTGCTTTGGCACTGGCAAGCGCATCTTTAATATGGTGATAAGCACCTTGAGCTTGAGTTAAATGATGTTGTTTTTTAGCCAACTCAACATCTAATTGCTGTTTTAGCGTTTCTTTGTCGCTAATTTGAGTCGTAATATTGGTCAGTGTGCTTTGATGTAACTGAATGTCCTTTTCAATATCATGTTGTTGTAACTGTTGCAGCTTTTGTTGTAATACCGGAATCGTTTGTTCATGCTTGTGCAATAACTGTTGTTGATGCTCATAACGTGATTGATACACTGCAAGTTCTGTTTTTACCTGATTGAACTTGCCAGCAGCATCGTTATATAACTGTCTGAGATGATCGCTATTCTCATCCACTTGATGCACTTGTTCATCAAGGATTTCAAACTGCATTCTGACTTCATCTTGCTGAGGTGCAAGGCTAGACTGCTGCTGTAATGCTTGGTTTAACGTTTGTTCATATTGCTGATACTTTAATTTAGCCTCATCAATACGCTGTTGTATGGCTAGCTGCTCTTGTTCTCGTTGAGAATCTTGTAATTGTTGATGTTTTAATTGCTGTTCAAACTTAGCAATTTCATTACCAGCTAGATAATATTGTTCAACCAGTTTTTGTTCACTGTCTATTAACTCGTTTAATTGCTGTTGTAATTGCAATACGACATTTTCAGATGAATGCTGATCCGCAGCAAACTCACTTTGCTGGCGTTCAAGGCCAATCAATTGTGAATGCATCTCGTCAGATTGGCGTAATAAGTCTTGATAACGACCAACAAGCTGTTGCGTATGCAGCTCACGTTCCTGTGATTTTAACGCACGATATTGTTTCGCCTCTTCAGCTTGCTTGGCTAAACGCTCAATTTGTCCGCCTAATTCTTGACGGATATCGTTAAGACGTTCTAAGTTCTCACGGGTATGGCGAATGCGGTTTTCAGTTTCACGGCGACGTTCTTTATAGCGCGATATGCCAGCAGCTTCTTCGATAAATACTCGTAGCTCTTGCGGTTTGGACTCAATTAAACGCGAAATAGTCCCTTGTTCAATAATGGCATAGCTACGAGGCCCCAAACCGGTCCCCATGAATAAGTCGGTAATATCTTTTCGGCGGCACTTTTGACCATTGAGAAAATAAAATGATTCACTGTCGCGATTAACTTGACGCTTGACCGATATTTCTTGATAACTGGCATACTGACCAGACAAACGACCTTGAAGGTTTTCAAATATCAGCTCGACCCCAGCAACTGAGATAGGCTTTCTGGCTGTTGAGCCATTAAAAATAACATCCGTCATCGAGTCGCCGCGGAGGTTTTTAGCGCTACTTTCCCCCAGCACCCAACGAACTGCATCAATCACATTGGATTTTCCACAGCCGTTTGGACCTATAATGGCGGTTAACGCATGGTCGAAAGGGATTTTTGTAGGGTCTACAAACGACTTAAATCCAGCAAGTTTTATTTGTTTTAATCGCATTGTTGCCGGTATGGTTTGGTTAAAATGAATGAAACGCTGTTCACTTTAGCAATTGACGCGCATTTTGTAACGATTATTCGCACTTAGATACAGTTTATTGCTTGTTTTCTACTAGTTGCAACGTCAAACTCAACATTATTAAGTGACATTCGAATCATAAAGGAGCCTCTCAATGGCTGTGAATATCCCTTCTATACGTAAAAGTGGCGTAAACTACTTTTTGGAAGGCTTTCAACTTATTAAGCAACCAGGGTTGCGTGCCTTCGTTTTTATTCCATTAATGATAAACCTGATTTTGTTCGCTGGGGTGATGTATTTTGCCGTGAGTAAATTAGATGAATTGTTTACCTGGATGAATGGCGAAATACCTGAATATCTGACCTGGTTAAATTTCTTTCTATGGCCGCTGGCAGTATTAACCATGCTAGTTGTCATGTCGTTTATTTTTAGTTCTGTTATGAACTGGCTTGCAGCGCCTTTTAATGGATTGCTAGCCGAAAAGGTGGAACAACATTTAACAGGTAAAAACCTCAACACAGGTGGCACGGTCGATTTAATTAAAGATCTGCCCCGCATTCTTGGCCGTGAATGGATAAAACTTAAATATTATTTACCACGTGCACTGATATTTTTGATTCTATTTTGGGTGCCTGTTATTGGTCAAACTGCCGCGCCTATTCTATGGTTTTCATTCACAGCCTGGATGATGGCTATTCAATATTGCGATTATCCATTTGATAATCATAAAGTGCCCTTCGATGACATGAAGTTTGCCCTTAGAAATACCAAAGGAACCAGTTTCAGTTTTGGAGCCTCTGTCACATTATTCTCAATGATTCCTATCGTGAATTTTATCGTCATGCCCGTAGCAATTTGTGGAGCGACCGCCATGTGGGTAGACCGCTACCGAGAAGCGTATAAAAATACCCGTATCGTTGCGGACTAGTCGATATGACATAGCGCGCCAAACAATGGAGCTTAATAGGCGCGTTATGCATTGCCTGTGTATTGGAATAGAAAGTGTGTATCGAAATAAAAAGTGTATTGGAATAGAATGTGTGGAAAATTGCTGTGCTATTGCACGTAATGTCATTCACAGGTTCGAACGACCATGAACTTATCATTCGCTCTCTCATTATCATTCATCACACCAACCAGTAACATTTTGATAATCTTTTTATTGCATTAAAGTTCGGAATTAATGCATTTGTTTGCGACAATGCACAAAACAACAATAAAGATCCGAATATCAACGTGAACAAATATTCTAAAACCCTTTTATTCATCGCCAGCATATCGACTTTTAATATTTTTGCAGGTAGCAGCGAACAGTTTCAAGTAACCATTCCTACCCTTAGCAGTGAAATAGAAATTGATGGTGAATTTTCTGAGCCGCAATGGCAACACGCCAGTGAAGTAGAACTTAAATTTGAAACCTCACCGGGAGAAAATATTGCCGCGCCCGTTCGCACAACTGCAAAAGTGTTTGCTAGCGAAACCAGTTTATTTATCGCTTTCACCGCATATGACCCGCAACCTAAAAATATTCGTGCCAATCTTCGAGATCGCGATAATTCGTGGGGTGATGACATGGTGGGTATTAAATTAGATACCTTCAACAATGCCCGCTTAGCCTATCAATTTTTTATTAACCCCTATGGCGTACAAAGTGATTCAATTGAAAATGAGCTCACTGGTTTGGAAAGCGATGCCTGGGATGGTATTTGGTACAGTAAAGGTAAAATAACTGCAACAGGTTATCAGGTAGAGGTGCAATTGCCACTGCGTCTGTTTAACTTTGACGATTCACATACAGTGCAAAACTGGGGGATTGAATTTATTCGATTTTACCCGCGCAATCAAAGTCGTCGATTTTCAACACACAAAATAGATCGCAATGTATCCTGTCAGTTATGTCAATTGGGGGTAATGCAAGGGCTTGAAGGTGCTAAACAGGGTAAAGACATTCAAATTACGCCATCATTTGTAGCCAACCAAAGTAATCAACGTCCATTATCTCCAAAAGGCCCATGGGAAGATGAAACTAACACAGAAGTCGGCCTAGACTTACGCTGGGGAATGACTCCTACTACCCTATTGAATGCCACCATTAATCCAGATTTTTCTCAAGTTGAGTCTGATGCGGGACAACTAGATGTTAACAATACTTTTGCGTTGTTTTTCCCAGAAAAACGGGCATTTTTCTTAGATAACAAAGATTACTTTGATAGCCAAATGGAGTTACTACACACTCGAAATATTAGCTCTCCTGATTATGGCGTTAAGATCACCAGTAAAACAGATGATCATACCGTGGGAGTTTTAGCCACAAATGATATTCAAACTCAGTTTCTTGTGCCGGGCAATCTAAGCTCAGACATCGCGACACTCGCTCAAGAAAGTCACAACGTGGCAGCAAGATATCGCTTCGATCCAAGCAAACAGTTTTCTATTGGTGCTGTGATGACATTAAAAAAAGCGGATGACTATCATAACTATGTGTATAGCACCGACTTAAAGTATCAGCCGTCACAGCAAGATACCTTTACCGCCCAATATGCTTATTCCGATACCCAATACCCGAATGATTTATTCAATCAATTTTGTAACGGAGATGATTGCGCTATTGCGCCGATAGAATGCGACCTTTCCTCATGTGATTATAATGAACGCGTGCTTCGTACCAATAAGTCTGACGCTTTTAGCGATAACATGTTCAAATTTACCTACAAACATGATCGCCGAAACTGGTTTGCCAGTAGCCAATATGAATCAATTGGCGATGACTTTAGGGCCGACTTAGGTTTTATTGAAAAAATTGATGCGGCGAAATTTGTCGCCGGTGGTGGCTATCGTTGGTACCCAACAGATCAGTTTTTTAGCAAAATCACCGTTGCGGGTGATTGGGATATTACCCATACCCAACAAGATGAAAAGCTTGAACAAGAAACTGAGATCTACATTGAATTAGAAGGTGGATATCAAAGTTATATTGCTTCAGGTATTGCTCAAAGAGAGCGTGTAGGCAGGCGTCATAATCCATCCAACATCAATATTCAAAATAATACCCAAATGTTTGACGAAACCATGGGCTGGTTTTATACCAACTTTGTGCCGATGAAAGCCCTTAGGCTAGAACTTGATGTCAATTACGGTGACAACATCGATTTTGTGAATGACCGCTTAGGCACCTTAACCATGTTAAATCCGGGCATTGAATGGAAAGTTACTGAGTCTATTGTATTAAACCTTTCTCATCGTTATCAGACACTTGACGTGGATGATGGCCGACTATTTACCGCAAATTTAAGTGATTTAAGACTTAATTGGCAGATAACCTTAAATAGTTTTATCCGTCTTTCCAGTGTGTATACCGACATTGAGCGCGACCCTAGCCTATATATCTACCAGCAACCGAAAGCTAAATATCAAGATCTCGGTAATGAGATACTTTATGGTTACAAGCTAAATCCACAAAGTGTGTTTTATCTAGGTTATTCTGATGCATTTAAAGCCAATGATGATATTGACAATTTGACTCAAAATGAAAAAACTTACTTTATGAAAGTCAGCTATGCATGGTTACTATAAGGCATATTCATTGATGGTTAACTGAGCCAAACGCGGCATACCTATAAAGTAATAATTATCAAAATAAACCCACTTTTTTAACAAAAAAGTGGGTTTATTTTTAGCGTTGTACACTTAATGTTCTACACTGAGGGGGAAGATCAATTTGATTTATAACTTTTGTAAATTAAGGATGTTTAAGCAGTTAAGGGATTTTGCTTGTTGTCAGGGATGATTAAAAATTAAATGCTACCCATTATAGACTCGGCGTTTTATCCATCCTCTCGATACAGACTAAATTCCCTCTGTCGGTGTAACACTTGCCTGTTTTAACACAGTAATGGTATCTACAAGTATGCAAGGGAAAATCATGACTGAATTTACAGAGCCTCTTTTAAATAAATCTTTCGATTGGGTTTGGGATATTGAAAAAAAACGTTTTTTCTGTGACCCCTTCATCAATATCATTCTAGGTACACACAAAAGTGAAGGTATTCAATTTAAACAGTTGGTTGAATTACTGGACACCAACCAAGCCAACTTTTTAAAAATAAACATAGAAAAAGCGATAAACACCAAACAACCTGTCCATTGCCATTTGGTTTTTAATATTGCAAAAATGAAGGTTTTGGCCGAAATCATTATTGAACAGGGCGATCTAAAAAAAGTAAATGGCGAAATTTTCTTTAAATTAATCCTGCCAAATCAAGAAGAAGAAATCAAAATCATTAAAGAGCTATTTTTCAAAGCTCGAAGTTTATTGATTGTTTGCGGCGCTCAAAATCGAATTCTTATTGTTAACTCACTGCTGAAACCTTGTTTAGGCTTTGAAGAATACGAAGTACTGGGGCAAAATTTGTTTTCGTTTTTACCAACAAGTTCATCTGATCTGCAAGAGCATTTATTTGATTGTGAAAATAATGGGTCGTGGACAGGTGAAATGCTGATTAACAACAAACAACAACAGCAACTCCCTTTTAAGGCACAAATTTTCTATTATCCAAACCAAGATTCACATAAATCACTTTTTATTTATCAGCTCAAAAAACTCGACTTTACACTCTCAGAAATGACCCAGTTTACCCATGCAAAAATGTATTGGGATTGGTATAACAAAATTGATTTTTTTGCCAAAATAGATCAGGTAAAAAAGCAAATAACAGATCAAGAGAGTTTGGTTGTTTTCGTTATTAACACTTTATCAAGCTCAACAGTAAATTCAGTGTTTTCACGCTGGTTAATAGGCCAGTCAATACCTAAATTGAAGATGTTTAAAAGCATTATAAAACTAGGGATACTAAATGATGATCAAATTTGCGGTCTATTTGTTTCATCAAAGATAGTTAAAGATATTCAAAAAGATTTAACTAATATTTTCAGTCTCTTATTAAAAAATGATCAACAAAGTGAGCATACACAAGTTCAATGCCATATAGGTGTATCAATTTATCATGTCGATGCTGAAGATAATACCAAACTACTTTCTCATGCCGTCCAGGCGCTAGCCTCAATAAATACCGATGCAATTGAATTCAAAACCCATAAAATTAAGTACTTTGATAAACGGGTCAATCAAATTAATAGTAGAAAAGCAAAACTTGAAGTGGCTCTTCTTGAGTGCTTAGAGTTAGATAATATCAATGTTGTATATCAACCCATAATCAATGTACGCACTTTTAAAATAGAAAAAGTCGAAGCTTTAGCCCGCTTTACATTACACTGTTCTTTCGAATACAGCACTCAAGAAGTTATCGAAATTGCTGAAGAAATTGATTTAATTCATGATATTGATCAGAAAATATCTTCTATAGCTATTGCTGAATTACCGGTGTTATCCGCTGTGCTAAAAAACGAAAATTTAGGTTTATCGATTAATCGTTCTATGGTCTATAGTCCAAAAAACCGCTCAACTTTAGATGAGACACTCGAGCTGATTAATCAATGTAACATTGAAGCTAGCCGAATCACCATTGAATTAACCGAGTCCGCTATATTTACCGATAATCCACAAATTTTAAAAGCCATTCACCGCATCAATGAAAATAATATTGTGTTAGCCATTGATGATTTTGGTTCAGGATATACCTCTTTTGGCAGTTTAACTAAACTACCGGCTGGTTTAATTAAAATCGATAAAGAGATCACCACAGGTATTGTTAAAGATAAACAAAGGCAGTTGATGATTAAAATGTTTGCCCAATTTATTCATGCAATGCAGGGGAAAATTATCGTTGAGGGTGTCGAGACCAAAGAAGAATTTGCAATACTGCTTGAGTTACAAGTTGACTATATTCAAGGCTATTTTTTTAGTAAGCCATTATCATTAGCTGACCATCAACACACCGTAGCCAATATCGCTAAAACGGTTGAAAAATTTCAACTTAACGCGTTGATATCCACGAAGACTCACATATCCTCAATAATGGACTTGCTAATGCCAACGCTTTTACACGTCAAACCTGACGATAGAATTGAAGATTTTGTGACTATGCTTGAGGAAGTAGACAGGATTGCAGTATTAAAAGGCAAGAAATGCATTGGGTTTATTACTCAAAATGAGATTAACGCTGCAATAAGCCCTTATGTAAATACAGATGCTGAAACGGTTCATGACAGGCTAACGTTAAGTAAACGGGCACATCAAATAATGTTACCCGTTGAACACACTTGTCATTCCGATTTTTCCATTGATTCATTAATAGCACACTTTTGCTTTTTCCCAAGATCCACCATGGTAGTCACTGGAAAAACTGGCATCTATTTAGGTTCAATATCTATAGAACAAGCCAAAGTAGTGATGTGTAATATGCTAAAACAACACTGATACAAATAGTATTATTAGCAGGTAGAAACAACCCTGTTTCTACCTGCACCCTTGGCTAAATATAAATATTCATCAGCACGGTGCAGAACACTGTCAATGGTTTCACTGCGAAGTGTCGCCACACCACAACTGAACGTCATTGTGATTGGCCCAATAGAGGTATCAATAACTTTATTCGCGCATTGCTGTCTAAATTTATCCATCAGGGTATGGGTTTTCTCAGCATCTAACCCTTTAAATGCCACAACAAACTCTTCTCCGCCAAATCTTGCTACGGTAAAATGTTGCCCAAATGCCATTTCTAAACGCTTAGCAAACTCAATAAGTACTTGATCACCAACATCATGGCCATGGGTGTCATTCACTTTTTTGAAAAAGTCGATATCAATAAGTGCCACAGAAAACACATTGTTATCTTGTTGTTCATTTTGATGTTTTTTGAAAAAATATCGTCTAGTAAATGCCTGAGTGAGGTAATCGCGATTAGCGGTTTCCCAGAGACTGCGGATCATGTCAAGTGAGTCTAGAGTATTGAGCACCCGACAGTGGAACTCTTCATGCACAAAGGGCTTTTGTAAAAAATCATTGGCACCATTTTTAATAAAGCGCGCTGATAGACTTTCATCGTTGTCATTCGACAAACCAATAATGGCGAGGTTCTCACGGCTAAATTGCTCTCTTACCCGTAAAATCAGTTCAAAACCATCAACATTGGGCATATTATAATCGGTGATTAATAATTGAATATCCGGCTGTTCTTTCAATACCGTTAATGCTTGAGCGCCATCATTGGCTTCAATAACCTTAAACAAATGTTGTTCAAGTAAAACTCGCACAAACTTTCGACTTACAACTGAGTCATCGGCCACCAACACTTTAACTTGCTGATTTCGCTTTAGACGAGAAATCAGTTTAACCACATATTGATAGCTGTATCGATTCTCTTTAAGCACATAATCCGCGATGCCTAATTTGAGGAGTTCTTTACGTTGCTGAGAATCTAGATTGCCCGTTAACACAATACATGTTGTGTGATATGAATTAAGCACTAAACGGACAATTTCACCATTTGGAGCATCGGGTAAATTTAAATCGGCCACCACCACAAAATATTGATTAACATCGAGTAACGTTATCGCAGTTGCCAAATCAGGAGCAATATCCACATCACAATCAAGCTCTTGTGCAATTAAATGCTTAAGAACTTTAGATACCGCGTCACTGTCTTCAACTATCAATATTCTCAATTTAATCACCTACAATTTAACATTTCTCTAGTACGATACTGCCAATAGAATAACCAGCACCAAAAGAACACAGTAGCCCTAAATCACCAGTTTCAAAATCATCGCTGTATTTATTAAATGCAATAACTGACCCAGCTGAAGCCGTATTGGCAAATTCATCCAGTACAATGGGTGCTGTCTGTGGCTCAACATCATCACCTAATAACTTCTTAACTACAAACATATTCATATTAATATTTGCTTGATGCAACCATAGGCGTTTAAATTCTTCAGGCTTTATCTGCTCATCGGCAAATTGATTATCTAAATGCTGATAAATCATTGGCAGTAACTCTTTAAACACTTTACGGCCTTGCTGATGAAACAGTTTATCGGCAGTTGCACTGTTTTCTGGATCACAACGGTTAACAAAACCAAAATTACTGCGGATATTGTTTGAGTAATCAGTCATGCAGCTGGTAGATAAAATATTAAAGGCATGTTCTGTTTGGGCTAGATCCTGCCTTTCAACAACAACTGCAGTGGCCACATCACCGAAAATAAAGTGACTATCTCTGTCTTTGAAGTTGCTTTGAGGTGAAGTCAATTCAGGATTAATGACTAGCACTCGATTGGCAGTGCCACCTTTAATTGCATTCATTGCACTGACGATCGCGAATGTCGCCGATGAACATGCTACTAACATATCGTAAGCAAAGCCTTTAGTGCCTAACGCTTGTTGAATTTCAATAGCAATTGCAGGGTAAGCACGTTGCGTATAGGCACAGGCTACAATGATTAAGTCAATGTCTTCAGCATTGACTTGGGCTTGTGCCAGTGCATCTTTTGCCGCAGCGATGCCCATAGAGGCTTGTAACGATAACTCTTCTGAAGGTTGATCCGAAATTAATGGCATCATAATGTTAGGGTCTAATATGCCCTCTTTTACCATGACATATCGGCTTTTAATCCCAGACGCTTTCTCAATAAATTCACTGGTCGAATACACTAAAGCAGCCTTTTCACCTGAGTCGATTAATGCCGCATGCTGTTGATTATATAAATCAACGAAGCTGTTATAGCTTTCGACTAACTCTTGATTAGAAACAGAATAAGGAGGAACAAAAAGACCACTGCCAGAAATAACCACTTTTATCATGATATTTACCATTGTTAATGTGTTTGAGCTAAATGTTGAACTATCAGCCGTTAATCAGCTATCTTTGCACCTTAAATGAGATGAAATACAAGATATAAAAAAAGCAAACGGTATCGAAAAAACCTTAATTTAGCCAATTAAGGATATTTTAGTATTAACTCGATAATACTCTTACAAATAAATGCTAAATAGCCGAAAGGTCAGACCATACCCTAAAGCAAATGACACGACCTGTTTGTAAAACAACCAAAGAATAGCAATTTAGAATAAAAGCAACACCTTTTATAACCAAAAGGAATATAGAATAACAAATATTCACTTCTAAATTCCCAATGGATGTTTATGATTAGATAATGCAAAAATAGGAGCAAACAATCCATGAGCAAAATTTTCGAAGATAATTCTTATACTTTAGGTAATACCCCACTTGTTCGTTTAAATCGTGTAAGTAACGGTAACGTGTTAGCTAAAATTGAAGCTCGTAACCCTAGCTTCAGTGTTAAGTGTCGTATTGGCGCTAACATGATTTGGGATGCGGAAAAGAAAGGCACATTAACAAAAGACGTAGAGTTAGTAGAACCAACATCGGGTAACACTGGTATTGCGCTTGCTTATGTTGCAGCGGCTCGTGGTTATAAGTTAACCCTAACAATGCCGAACACGATGAGCCTTGAGCGTCGTAAACTACTAAAAGCATTGGGTGCAAATTTAGTGCTAACCGATGGTGCTAAAGGTATGAAAGGCGCGATTGATAAGGCCGAAGAAATTCGTCAATCAGATCCGTCAAAATACTTAGTACTTGGCCAATTTAGTAATCCTGCTAACCCAGAGATCCATGAAAAAACAACCGGTCCTGAAATTTGGAATGACACTGATGGTCAAGTTGATGTTTTTGTTGCAGGTGTTGGTACAGGTGGCACGATTACAGGTACTAGCCGCTTCCTAAAGGCACAGGGTAAAGAAGTTATTTCTGTTGCTGTTGAGCCAGTTGACTCACCTGTTATTGCTCAAGCCAAGGCTGGTCAACCAATTCAACCTGGTCCACATAAAATTCAAGGTATCGGTGCTGGTTTTATTCCAGGAAACCTAGATCTTTCATTAGTAGACCGCGTTGAAGCGGTAAGCAATGAAGATGCGATTGAAATGTCACGTCGCTTAATGAAAGAAGAAGGTATCTTAGTGGGTATCTCTTCTGGTGCTGCGGTAGTAGCGGCCAACCGTATTGCAGCGCTACCTGAGTTTGCCGGCAAAACTATTGTGGTAGTTTTACCATCAGCAGCTGAGCGATACTTATCATCAGTGTTATTTGCTGGTGAATTTGGTGAAAGTGAAAACGTACAATAATAGTGTGGTTGCTATAATAAGTAGCTCGTTATAGCCAACAATTATTCAAATGGCCCGACTTATGTCGGGCTTTTTATTTGGGTCATTTGTATTGGCTTATTTTCATTTCACCATGTTCTGATATTCGCAAATGCTGGATTCAACTCAAAGTTAATGCCGTTAGTTAAACGATACTTGTAGTTATCCCCTCTAGCAAAGACGTTGTTTAATGATATAGCGTTATCTAACATCACTCATCGCCATAAACACGAACTAGCTCAAAACACATCTTTTACAAAACAGATAAAATTAAGTAAACGTAACATCCCTTCAATGAGTTTATTTATTACATGCCTTTTTATCAGTCCCCTAAAAAAATATCCGCATTTGACGCTAAATTTGAAGCGCAAAAAATTGCTTTTGCCCCTGTCAGCTTTCAGGTTGCTCTGCTTTAGGTTTACCCTCGTCTAAATCAGTACAAATGACTCAAAGGGTAATAAAATGGCATAACCGTAAAAAGACTTGGCTGTATTTTTTAAATGAAAAAAAGTTAAACAAACATAATATTCTTCTCACAAAAAAGAAGGCTAGCTGAACCTGAATGGTATTTGCTAGCCTGTTATTGTATTAGACTCGATATGAGGGCAATAACTAAACCACTAATCGGCTTCTGTTTTTACCGTAGGTTTTATGATGCTAGTTGTGTTAAACGTTGAAAAACTGCCGTTTTCAACCAGCCAGTAACCTAAACCTATTACAACGGCCCCGCCAATAATATTGCCTAATGTCACCGGAATTAAGTTATTAAAAATAGCGTTAGTTAAGTTAACATCGCTAAATTGGTCTCGACTGATCTCTAACGCCATAAAAAAGCTGTCTGGGGCAAAGTTTTGTACCGCAATACCAAAAGGCAACATAAATAGGTTGGCAATACAGTGCTCAAAACCTGCAGCGACAAACATGGCAACAGGTAATATTACTAGAAAGCATTTAGTTAATAAGTCTTTAGTGGCAAATGTCATCCAAATGCCTAAACACACCAACACATTACATAAAATACCTAATACAAATGCTTGCAACCAAGTGTGATGTAACTTGTGCTGCGCTATATTTAACGCCGTTAATCCCCATTGCCCATCAGCCAATTCAAATAATCGCCCAAGCATAATAAGCAATACCATCAGCAGTGCGCCAACCATGTTACCTACATAAACGCGTACCCAGCATTGTAGTTGTTGCTTCATGGTGATTCGCTTGTTCACCCAGGTCACACTGGTTAACACTGTGCTGGTGAATAACTCACCACCTGCAGCAATGACCAACATTAAGCCTAGACTAAAAGCAATGCCACCAATAAAACGCGTCATCCCCCAACCTGCATCACTTCCGGTGGTAACAGAGATATAAAATACAAAAGCAATGGCGATAAACATCCCTGAAAATATTGCCAAAGTAAACGATTGCCATGATGCTTTTTGGACTTTTTTCATGCCATAGTCGTCAGCGATCGACAGTGATGTTTCGGCTTTCATGGCGACTTGTTGATTGGCCGCTAAAGGGGATTGGCTATTTTCAGTTTTCATTAATCACTCTCGATGACAACATTATTCACTCGCACAACGGAACTACCATCAATAAGCCATACATACTTATTTTTACCGAATTTTAATATCAAAAAACCACAGGGTAATTTGGTAAGACCAATTTAAAATTAACTTTTTGATAACAAACAATGTACGATAAAACGGCTTAAATGAACTTCATGGCAGAGATAAGTGCACATTCAATAAGCAAGAGGTTAATTAATTCCTGCTAAGGGCGCGAATTATAGTGTCAAAACTGTTAGCTGGCTAACAGTTTTGAGCAAATCCTTTATAAAATTTCGGTCAATTAATGGCAATGTCAAAATGCTGTGATATCATACAAGGGTAAATTGGTCTTACCAATATTGAATAGGGCTTTTTTGTAAATATCCTTTTAACGTCTATGTCGATAAATAATAATCCAGTGCAAGCATGTTTGATGGATTTGACGTTATAAAGAAGACAAGATTAATCAGGTTGTCTTGTAATCAATTGCACCAATAACCTGAAAAGAATTTTACAGCCTGTTAGCTAAGCTAGTGTGACTGATGTTAAAGCCGCAGTAATGCCAAGCAGACTGACATACCGATCCATTAAGTTTAAAGGTAATAAACATGACTGATCTAACAACGGTATTTGCAAATGCGTGGAATAACTTTGTCGCTGGTGACTGGAAAACTGAAGTCAATGTGCGCGATTTTATTCAAAAGAACTACACACCTTACACGGGTGATGAATCATTTCTAGCAGATGCTACCGACGCCACTTTATCTCTTTGGGATAAAGTGATGGAAGGCATCAAACAGGAAAACACCACCCACGCCCCTATCGACTTCGATACCAAAATGGTATCAACCATCACGTCCCACGATGCAGGCTATATCAATCAGTCGCTTGAAACCATTGTTGGCTTACAAACTGATGCTCCACTTAAACGTGCCATGCTACCGAATGGCGGCATTCGTATGGTGGAAGGTTCATGCAAAGCTTACGACCGTGAATTAGACAGCGACATTAACTACATCTATTCAGAGTTACGTAAAACCCATAACCAGGGTGTATTTGATGTTTATACTCCTGAGATTATGGCGTGTCGTAAATCAGGCGTCTTAACTGGCTTACCTGATGCTTATGGCCGTGGCCGCATTATTGGTGATTACCGTCGTATTGCTTTATACGGTATCGATTATTTAATGCAAGACAAGCTTGCCCAGTTCACATCATTGCAAGCGCAGATGGAAGCGGGTGAAGATCTTAATAACGTTATCCAACTTCGTGAAGAGATTGCAGAGCAGCATCGTGCACTTGCTCAAATGAAAGTGATGGCGGCTAAATATGGCTGTGATATTTCAAAACCAGCCACCTCAGCTAAAGAAGCCATTCAATGGACTTATTTTGGTTATCTTGCTGCAGTAAAAAGTCAAAATGGCGCAGCAATGTCATTAGGCCGTACATCAACGTTCTTAGATATCTATATTGAACGTGATATCAATAATGGTGTGATTACTGAGCAACAAGCACAAGAAATGGTTGACCATTTTGTGATGAAGTTACGTATGGTTCGTTTCTTACGTACTCCTGAATACGATGAACTATTCTCTGGCGACCCAATTTGGGCAACAGAATCTATTGCTGGTATGGGTGTTGATGGTCGTACGCTTGTAACTAAATCAAGCTTCCGCTTCTTGCATACGCTATACAACATGGGCCCAAGCCCTGAGCCAAACATTACTGTGCTTTGGTCAACTCAATTACCACAAGGCTTTAAAAGTTACTGTGCCAAAGTATCAATTGATACCAGCTCGATTCAGTACGAAAATGACGACTTAATGCGTCCAGATTTCCAATCTGACGATTATGCTATTGCCTGTTGTGTTAGCCCTATGATTGTAGGTAAACACATGCAGTTTTTCGGCGCTCGCGCTAACTTAGCGAAAACCATGTTATACGCAATCAATGGTGGCGTTGACGAAAAACTGAAAACACAAATTGCACCCAAAACGGCAGCAATCACAGATTCAGTGCTTGATTTTGATGATGTTATGTCACGTTTAGATTCGCAAATGGATTGGTTAGCTACCCAATATGTCACTGCGTTAAACACCATTCATTTCATGCATGACAAGTATTCTTACGAAGCGGCATTAATGGCGTTACATGACCGTGATGTTCGCCGTACTATGGCTTGCGGCATTGCCGGTTTATCGATTGCTGCGGATTCACTTTCAGCCATTAAATATGCCAAAGTCACGCCGATTCGCGACGAAAATGGTATCGCTGTCGATTTTGAAATTGAAGGCGACTATCCAAAGTTTGGTAATAATGATGCACGCGTTGATGATATTGCCTGTGATTTAGTTGAGCGTTTTATGGCTAAAATTCGCGACAGAAAAATGTATCGCAATGCCATTCCAACACAGTCTATTTTAACCATTACCTCTAACGTAGTTTACGGTAAGAAAACCGGTAACACACCAGATGGTCGTCGTACTGGTGCACCATTTGCTCCTGGCGCTAACCCAATGCACGGTCGAGATGAAAATGGCGCAATAGCTTCATTAACCTCTGTAGGTAAATTACCATTTGAACATGCACAAGATGGTATTTCGTATACTTTCTCTATTGTGCCAAATGCATTAGGTAAAGAAGACACTGCACGCCGCAATAACCTTGCTGCATTGATGGATGGATACTTCACCCACAATGATCGTCAAGAAGGTGGCCAACACTTAAACGTGAACGTAATGAACCGTGAAATGCTTGAGGACGCCATCGTTAATCCAGACAAGTATCCACAATTAACGATTCGCGTATCGGGTTACGCAGTCCGCTTTAATGCGCTTACCCCTGAACAGCAACAAGATGTTATCACCAGAACCTTCACTAAAGGTTTATAAACTCTGCTAAAATTAGCTGTATCGAATATTCGATACAGCTTTTTTCTTTGCTCAATTTATAGATATTCATCATTTAAAGGGTTTGTTATGACAATGGGTCGTATTCACTCAATTGAATCTTTTGGCACTGTAGATGGTCCCGGCATTCGTTATATTGCCTTTATGCAAGGCTGTTTAATGCGGTGTCAATATTGTCATAATCGCGACACGTGGGATTTAGAAGGTGGTAAAGAGGTCTCAGTTGATGAGTTAATGTCGCAAATCATGACCTATCGCCCATTTTTAGAATCCAGTGGCGGGGGTGTTACTGCTAGTGGTGGTGAAGCTATCTTACAAGCTGAATTTGTTGCGGCGCTTTTTAAAGCCTGTAAACAACACGACATCCACACTTGTTTAGACACTAACGGCTTTGTGAGAAAGTACGAGCCTATTATTGATGAGTTGCTTGATAATACCGATCTTGTACTACTAGACATCAAACAAATGGACGATCCAACCCACATAACGCTTACTAAAGTCAGTAACCAACGTACGTTACAGTTTGCGCAATACTTAGCAGAGCGTAACAAAAAAACTTGGATACGTTATGTCGTCGTCAATGGCTTTACTGATGATGTGGCATCGGCCATCAAATTAGCAGAGTTTATTAAACCAATGTCAAACGTAGAAAAAGTTGAATTATTACCGTATCACCAACTTGGTGAACATAAATGGCAGGTTTTTGGCGAAACATCTCCTTTAGCAAACGTGTCGCCACCCAGTAAAGAAACCATGTTATCCATTCAACAAGTCTTTACTGAACGTGGCATAGCTGCCTATTTTTAACTACCCTTGAATACATTAGCCTTTAGGTTTCGCTATGTTGTTATAGCTCGTCCCAATAATGTTGATCTAAGCGTTTAAAGGCAATATTAAGCAGTACAGCCAAATCTAAGTAACACGCTTTGGCACCTAAAGGTTGGCAAGTAACCCCCATTTGATTGAGTTTTTGACTCAACTGGTTACTCCAATCAAATAAGGTTAAGGGTAATGGATGACGAGCACGCCACCCTAACCATAATAGTCCCTGAATGGGCAAGCTGATGATAAGTAAGGTCATCGCTAAGGTTTGAGGCAAATGTGCCCAACCTAATACATAAATTTGGCTAAATGCGACAAACAGCGCAATAACTGGCATTGCCCAAAAGGCAGTTTGGGTCGCTTTTACCACTCGGTATTCAGGAAAATAAAAGCCTAACTGGCGCACCATAGGCCAAGTTGACATGTATTTTTTACCGTCGCGAATTAGCGTGACAACATTGAGTACCAATGAGAATTACCTAACATGGTGGAACATGCTTAAACAATAGCATATTGAGTAAGTTTGTCCCAAATAAACAGCCAAAATGATATTGGCTAACACGATACCAATGCACTGCCAAACATCGCTTAGGCGGTGCATTCTATAAAATTGTTGATTAAGCTTATTAAGGTCTAATTATGTCAGATAACCAAGTGTCAGATAATTTAGTATTAGTTTTAAACTGTGGCAGTTCATCGCTTAAATTTGCCGTTATTGGTGCAAAATCCGGTGAAGAACACATTTCTGGTTTAGCAGAATGCTTTGGTCTTGAAGACTCGCGTATAAAATGGAAAGCTCAAGGCGGCAAAAACGAAGCTAAATTAGGCGCATTTACCGCGCATCGTGAAGCTGTTGAATATATTGTTAAGACGATTCTAGCTGGCCAACCTGAGTTAGCCGCACAAATTAAAGCTATTGGTCATCGTATTGTACATGGCGGCGAGAAATTTACCCGTTCAGTCATTATCACTCCAGATGTTATTCAGGGCATTGAAGACTGTGCCTCACTTGCACCATTACATAACCCTGCTCATTTGATTGGTATTCGTGCGGCGATGGCATCATTCCCAGCATTACCACAAGTCGCTGTATTTGATACTGCTTTCCACCAAACTATGCCTGAAAAAGCTTTCGTTTATGCCCTGCCATATAAACTTTACCGTGAACATGGTATTCGTCGTTATGGCATGCATGGTACCAGCCATTTATATGTTAGTCGTGAAGCGGCGAAAGTGCTTAACAAACCGATTTCAGAAACCAATGTTATCGTAGCTCACTTAGGTAATGGCGCTTCTGTTACAGCCATCAAAGGTGGTAAAAGTGTTGATACATCAATGGGGTTAACTCCACTTGAAGGTTTGGTCATGGGCACACGTTGTGGCGACCTAGACCCGTCTATTATTTTCCATTTAGTCGACCAACTAGGTTATACCCTTACCGAAGTTAACAATTTATTGAATAAGCAAAGTGGTCTTTTAGGGATATCTGAATTAACCAATGATTGCCGTGGTATTGAAGAAGGCTATCAAGATGGCCACAAAGGTGCCACATTGGCATTAGAGATATTCTGTTACCGTTTAGCCAAATACATTGCGGCTTATACCGTGCCACTAGGACGTTTAGATGCGATTATTTTCACTGGAGGAATTGGTGAAAACTCTGACATTATTCGTGCAAAAGTATTGGATTTATTAGCTATATTTAACTTCACTGTTGATGAAACTAAAAACAAGGCTGCACGTTTTGGCCATGATGGCATCATAACTGCGGATAATAGCCCTATCGCGATGGTGATCCCAACTAATGAAGAGTGGGTTATTGCTGAAGATGCGGTTAAGTTGATTTCTGCGAAGTAACGGCAAGTCAGATTTTAAATATATGCCAAACAGGTATTTGCATCACTCACTGCGTGACAGAAGAAGTCTGACTAAAGACTAACCACAGACGCATGCATTTACCTGTTATCAGCACAACGTTCAAGTTGGCTCGATAACAATTGAACTTAGGCTGTCTGAACGCCATTTATCTCTTAACCCGAGTTAAGGTTAAGTAAACATTACATTATTAGAGGTTTTTATGTCTCGAAATATTATGCTGGTTCCAATCGGAATAGGCGTGGGTTTAACATCGATCAGTTTAGGTATGGTACGTGCTCTTGAGCGTAAAGGCGTTAAAGTGCAGTTTTTCAAACCGATTGCTCAAATCCGCTCGGGCGATAAAGGCCCTGAACGTTCAACAACTATCTTAAGCAAGTCGCCTACGGTTAACCCTCTTGAGCCATTTAACATGGATCATGCTGAAGCCTTAATCCGTTCTGAGCAAACAGATGTGTTAATGGAACAAATTATTGCCAGAGCCGCAGAATGTGCCACAAATACTGAAACGATTGTAATTGAAGGCTTAGTACCTACTCGCAGTCATCCATTTGCAGATGACATTAACTACGAAATAGCCAAAGCACTTGATGCTGATGTGGTATTTATTGCAACGCCTGGCAATGACACCCCAAATGGCTTAATGAACCGTTTAGAGATTGCTTACAACTCTTGGGGTGGTGTTAAAAATAAACGTGTTATTGGCGCAGTTATCAACAAAATTGGTGCACCAACGGATGAAGAAGGTCGTGCTCGTCCCGACTTATCTGAAGTATTTGATCATAATGACATCAAAATTGGCGATACTGCAGGTATGTTCCAACTACCAGGAAAAAGCCCATTACGTATTCTCGGCAGTGTGCCATACAACTTAGATTTAATTTCACCACGAGCATCGGATTTAGCTAAGCATTTAAATGCCAAAATCATCAATGCTGGTGAAATGCATACCCGCCGTATGCGTCGGGTAACATTTTGCGCCCGTTCGATCCCTAATATGGTTAATCATATTAAAACCAACTCATTGTTGGTGACCTCAGGTGATCGCTCTGATGTCATTGTATCGGCGTGTTTAGCGGCAATGAACGGCGTAAAAATTGGCGCATTACTACTCACAGGTGGTTATGAACCTGAACCTGAAATCATGAAGCTTTGTGAGCAAGCATTCGATACTGGCTTACCTGTTTTCTTAATTGACAGTAATACATGGCAAACCTCGCTCAATATTCAGCGATTTGATCATGAAGTCCCTGTGGACGATTCTGTGCGTGTGGAAAAAGTACAAGAGTACGTTGCCAGCCATATAGATCAAAGCTGGATTGAAAGTGTGACTCAAGATTCAACCCGCGAGCATCGCTTATCGCCACCAGCATTCCGTTACAAGCTAACAGAACTTGCTCGCGCAGCACGTAAGACCATTGTTCTACCTGAAGGTGAAGAACCTCGTACAATCAAAGCAGCTGCGATTTGTGCAGAGCGTGGCATTGCCCGCTGTGTATTACTAGGCAACAGAGAAGAAATTTTGCGTATCGCTTCGGTTCAAGATGTCGTATTAGGTGAAGGTGTTGAAATTATCGACCCAGAAACGGCACGCGACAAATATGTAGAGCCAATGCTTGGGCTACGTCGCCATAAAGGATTAACCGAAGTCGTTGCCAAAGAGCAATTAGAAGACAACATGGTTTTAGGCACCATGATGTTAGCAGAAGATGAAGTAGATGGTATTGTATCAGGTGCAATTAACACCACGGCTAATACTATCCGCCCACCGTTACAGTTAATTAAAACGGCGCCAGGTTCAAGCCTAGTGTCGTCAATCTTCTTCATGTTGATGCCTGATCAAGTACTTGTTTATGGCGACTGTGCTATTAATCCGGATCCAAATCCAGAGCAATTAGCCGACATCGCAATTCAGTCAGCAGAATCCGCAGCCGCATTTGGTATCGAGCCACGTGTGGCAATGATCAGTTACTCTACTGGAACCTCAGGAACAGGCTCTGATGTGGATAAAGTACGTGAAGCTACACGTATTGCGAAAGAAAAACGTCCAGATTTAATCATTGACGGCCCACTACAATACGATGCAGCCGTGATGCCAAATGTGGCCCAGTCTAAGGCACCAAATAGCCCAGTAGCAGGCAAAGCTACCGTATTCGTATTCCCAGATTTAAACACAGGTAATACGACTTACAAAGCGGTTCAGCGTAGTGCTGATTTGATCAGTATTGGTCCAATGCTTCAGGGGATGCGTAAGCCAGTAAACGATTTATCTCGTGGTGCATTAGTAGATGATATTGTTTACACCATCGCATTAACTGCCATCCAAGCTGCACAAAACGAAGCGAAATAAACCGTTTCAGCGGCAATTTGTCGATAAATTAAAGACACATAAAAGCACTGCTGTAATTGCAGTGCTTTTTTATTACAGTGCTTTTTATTACGGTGATTTACTGAAAGAGGTAATTTTTAACCAAGAAATATAAGCGATAAAAAACAATGCGTTAGATGTATTGCGCTAATTCGTTAACATACTTGTCCACAGATTCTGTGGATAACCTTTAAGACGCACACTTTTAGCGGCTATTAAGGTAAATGCCGTGGCTAGGTTTAGTTATTAGTACACTTTCACCATAGCAATTTTTACACTACCCTTGCTAGTGCTAAATTAATTATAGATACTATTAGTTATTCATTTGGCTAAGTTTTATACCAAACCCACTATTTGATATGGGTTTGCGTTTAATTTCTCTTTTGCCCGAGGTTGTTTTGATAAGGTTATCGATATTTTTATGTATAGATTCATTCTAATTTTCAGTTTATTGGCATTATTGGGCTGTGAGAAGATCGTCGAAAAAACGGAAGCGCCACAAACACCTGAAAGTGTCACGCTTAGCTTTTTCGAAGCGATTTATACCGACAGAGATGTCAGTAAAGCCCTGCCCTATGTCACCGCTGAATTGAGAGAGGTGTTAGAACACTACCATATTGCTTCATCAGTACAACGTCATGTACTAGGGTTATCAATGACAAACGTCACCATGACTATTGATGAAATCGATATCGACTTTTTCCGCAAGTTTACTGACGAAGTGACCATTATTGTCAAAATGGAAGGACTTAAAGGCGGTAAACCTTGGGTAGATGATCGGACCTTACTCCTCGAAAAACGCGGTAATAAATGGGTGATAATTGAAGTGCTACCGGAAAAAGGCCGTATTGGCGGTTAAGCATTTCCCCCATATTAATGGGCCTGCTGGTTGCAGGCCATTCTTTAAGCTCCAAGCATAGACACAACTAAAGATTTCATCCCTGCATCAACCTCATCTTAAATGCTCACTTGAAGATGTAAAATGTCCAACCTAAAAAAGATAAAAAAATAGCAGCCTAGGCTGCTATTTTCAAATGTGCTTGTATTTTCTCTTGGAGCGTTAACCTAAATCTATAGGTTGGTATTCCGAGTTCAGTAGTTATTACTCTTCTTCAGAAGGTAATGACTCTAACACGTCGTCTTTTACTTGGTAGTAAGCGTTTTCGTATTCATGAACTTCCATAATCACTCCAATCATCTTTTCAGGTCGTTGAGGGTCTAGGTATGTTTATTTTTTGACTATTTTGTCAGTAACATTTGCCTATTAACAGAGAAGAGTACCAATCACGTTCTTCTTGCTGACAAGTATATCAACCAAAGGATCCGCATTACTAGCCTAACAGCTCATTTATTACAAAAAACTTACAGAATTGAATGTTTTTATTGCTGAATAATGCAATATACCATCAAATACGTGAAAGACTTTCATTTTCTGATTCACTTTTTATACCCTCAACATGATTTTTTAAACTCCATTACTTCCAATGGTTATAACAGAATGTTTTTTTAAGGCTATATTTTAAATAACCCCAACCAGTTTTAGGGAGTTACGATGAATACACTTGTTGAGTATGAAGCCAGTAAATTAGTTGATTTGTTTGCTAAAGCAGACAATTTAGCAATGCATTTGTTTATGGATAATATGAGCATGCCTGTAGATGTCCAAGACAGACTGATTAGCGAAATATCAGCCCTTAACCAGATTGATCAACAATCTGTAGGTGAAATTATTGAGCATCATGGCCAAAGCCTTATGTCTGAGCGTTTGCGTTGGTAAAACTTGCCATAAAAAAACCTCAATTTACAATACAAATTGAGGTTGAGTTTTAATCATCACAGTGATTTAAACTTGATTAATATGATTCAAAATACGCTTTTCAGAAATAGGATATGCAGTGCCTAACACTTGAGCAAAACATGACACACGATATTCCTCAATCATCCACCTCGCCTCGATCAACGCATCTGGCACCGGTTGCAAGCGAGGCACTTTAGCCAGTTGCGCAGCGAGTATCCCTTCTACCTTACTAATACTGTGCATGTGTAATCTATCTCGACTTGGATCAACGGGTAATTTGTCTAAGCGATTTTCTATTGCTGATAAATAACGAGCAACATCCGCTAATTTATCCCAACCACATTCCTGTACAAAGCCTTTATAAACCAATTTATCCAATTGGGTTTGTATGTCACTCATAGCAAATGCAATATCGAAACTGATTTTTCCTTTCAAACGTTTTTTGATCTGTTGGTAAATTGTCAGCACCTTTTCAACTTTCAAGGCAATATGTTCCGCGGTGACATTTAACTCTTGTCTAACCCAATCTTTTGCTTGTTCAAACTGCTGTTCATTGCGAATATCCAGATTTTTTTGATCAAGCAATTGTTGCACTGAGGCTTGAATAATATCGTCAATCAACAATTGAACCTGCCCAAACGGATTAAAGTACATCGCCAGTTTCGCTTTATTGGGTAAGGATTTTTGTAAATGCTTAACCGGTGAAGGAATATTGATGAGTAATAAACGTCTGATCCCTAAGCGATGCTGTTTAGCCGCTTCAATTTCATCATCAAACAGCTTAATTGCCACATCGACTTTATTATCAATTAACGCAGGAAAGGCTTTTACTTCGTAGTTGCCTTTTCGTTGTTGATATTGTTCAGGCAAATTGCCAAACGACCATGAGGTTAAACTTTCCTGTTCAATGCCTTTGTCAGCCACTTGGCGAATAGCTTTCGCTACCACACCTTGCAACTGCTCTTTTAACGGCTCAATTTGTCGACCTTGTGCGACTAATCGACCTTTATCATCTTCAATTTTGAAGTTAATCAATAAATGGGCGGTTAATTGGCTAAAATCAAAATCATCAGGGCTGATACGCGTCCCGCTCATGCGAAGTAATTGCTTACACAAACTGTCTATTAAGGGTAACTCGAACGGTGTCATTGCTTGCACACACGCTTTAGCATAATCCGGTGCGGGGACAAAATTACGTCTTAAAGCTTTAGGCAGTGATTTAATTAATGCAACCACTTTCTCTTCTCTAAGACCGGGGACCACCCAGTCAAAATCTTGCTCATCTATCTGATTTAACAATGCAACAGGAATATGAACAGACACCCCATCATCAGCACTTGCCGGTTCAAAATGGTAACTAACAGTTAGTGCTAAATTGCCTTTATGCCATACTTCTGGAAAATCTAACGCAGAAACATGATCAGCACTGCGCTGCATCAATAGATCTTCATTAAAATCCAATAACTCAGGTTGATCTATACGGGCTTTTTTCCACCATTTAAAAAATAGCGGCGCATTATAAATACCTTCAGGTATCCGTGGCTCATAAAAATCTACCAGCACATCTTCATCAACGAGAATGTCTCGACGTCTTGATTTATGCTCAAGGTTTTCAATGTCTTCTAATAACTTTTGATTATTAACAAAGAAAGCTTCTTTAGTTTGTAATTGACCTTCAGCAAGTGCGCTTCTAATAAAAATTTCACGGGCTTCAATCGGTTCAATTGGGCCATATTGCACTCGACGACGATTAACAATGGTTAAGCCATAAAGCACCTGGTTTTCAAATGCCACCACGCTACCCGCTTTGGCTTCAAAATGCGGTTCAACATGGTTTTTCTTAATTAAATGGGTTGCTAATGGTTCTAACCATTCGGGTTGAATTTTGGCGCAACAACGGGCAAATAAGCGTGAAGTTTCAGTTAACTCTGCTGCCATAATCCACTTAGGGCCTTTTTTAGCCAGCGGTGAGCCAGGGAAAACAAAAAACTTGCGATTACGCGCTCCTAAGTATTCATTATTGGCATCTTTAAAGCCTATATGGCTGAGTAAACCCGCTAGCAAGGCTTTATGTAAATTATCGTAACCTGCTGGCGTATCATTCAAGCGCCATTTTAATTCGTGAACAGCCTGTTTTAGCTGGGTATATAGATCTTGCCATTCACGAACACGTAAATAAGCAAGGTATTCATCGCGACATTGTTTTCTAAATTGGCTAGCTGACAATTCGCGCTTCTGATCTTTAATGTGATCCCATAATTTTACCCAGCTACTGAAATCAGAATCTTTATCAGCAAACCGATTATGGCACTCATCGGCAGCTTGTTTTTTCTCTATTGGGCGCTCGCGTGGGTCTTGAATTGATAACCCTGCAGTGATCACTAGAGCTTCATGCAAACAGCCTTGTTGATTAGCCTCAAACACCATACGAGCTAATCGAGGATCAAGGGGGATTTTAGCTAAATTACGCCCAAGTTGGGTGAGCACTAAATCACCCTTTTGTTTTTTGACTGCTTGTAGCTCTTCTAACAACAAAAATCCGTCGCGAATGTGCTTTTGCTCTGGCGGTTGAATAAACGGAAAACCCGCTATATCACCTAAACCAATAGCTAACATTTGCAAAATAACCGAGGCTAAATTGGTGCGTAAAATTTCAGGGTCGGTAAATTCTGGACGCTGAATAAAATCTGACTCATCATACAAGCGGATACAAATCCCTGGGCCTACACGACCGCATCGTCCTTGACGCTGGTTCGCACTGGCTTGGGAAATTGGTTCAATCGGTAAACGTTGTACTTTGGTCCGATAACTGTAGCGACTTATCCTGGCGGTACCTGGATCAATCACATAGCGAATCCCAGGAACCGTTAATGAGGTTTCTGCCACGTTGGTAGCCAATACTATTCGACGGCCGATATGGCTGCTAAATACTTTAGATTGCTCACCGTAAGACAGCCTTGCATACAATGGCAGAATTTCTGTATCGCGATACTTCTGTTTACGCAGCATGTCTGCGGTATCTCGAATTTCTCGTTCACCGTTCATAAAAATAAGGATATCACCAGGACCTTCGGCAATTAGTTCATCAACGGCGGCAAAAATACCATCGGTGACATCACGATCAGCATCATCATTTTGCAGCAAAGGACGATATCGGGTGTCTACGGGATAGGTACGACCTGACACTTCAATTACAGGCGCATTGTCAAAGTGCTTGGAGAACCGCTCTACATCTATCGTGGCGGAAGTAATAATCACTTTAAGTTCAGGTCGTTTTTTCAGTACTTGCTTTAAATATCCTAAAATGAAGTCGATATTGAGACTACGCTCATGTGCTTCATCAATAATGATTGCATCATATTGATTTAGATACTTATCGGATGTGAGCTCAGCCAGTAAAATACCGTCGGTCATTAGCTTAACGTAGCTATTTTCACTTATGGCATCGGCAAAACGCACTTTAAAACCAACCACCTCACCTAGCGGACTATTCAATTCATCTGCGATACGGGTGGCAACGCTTCGAGCTGCAAGGCGTCGTGGTTGAGTATGACCAATAATGCCTCGGCAACCCAGCCCTAAGTCTAGGCATATTTTAGGCAACTGGGTGGTTTTACCTGACCCCGTTTCACCCGCCACGATCACGACTTGATTCGTTGCGATGGCACTGGCAATTTCATCACGTTTTTGAGAAACAGGTAAGTCATCGGAATAATGTATTTTAGGGCGGTTATTCAGACGCTGTTGTACTTTTTCAACAGATGCGATTGCTCTCGCTTCAAGATCCGCTATTTCGGCTTGTTTGGCGGCTTCACTTTTGGGTGCTGAGTTGCTTTGCTTATTAAGACGGAACAATCGGCGACGAATGTAGGCCGCGTCGGTTTGCACGCAACGCTGTAAGAAGGCTTTGGAGAGTGGCTTAATATCCGCGTTCAAATTTGTTTCCTTGGCTAGCATCGATATTGAAATAGTCGATCCTAGCAAGGAAGCGGAGACATTGGTATGTTTAAGCGTATCAGAATGGTGGCTTTTTAGGCACCTATGCCGATAATCACTTTACGCTGGTGTTAAATAACATTGTTGCATGTAGGTGTTCATCGCTTTGAGGACATCTTGGCGTGTAATTGCACCAACAACCTTACCTTGATCGACAACAGGATAAATCTTAGGTTTCTCACCTGTCATTTGTTCTGCCAAATGCAGCATACTGTCTTGCGGGCCAACACTTAACACCTCTGTTCGCATACAATCTTTAACCGTACTGGTTAAGTCACAGTGATAACTGCTTTTTAGCATCACGGCCAAACAATCCTGTTGTGATAAAAAGCCAACTAACTCGCCTTGTTCGCCAATCACAGGGGCGCCTGGACGGTTACTGGTCAGTAACTTTTCAACCGCCACTGCAATAGACATATTGGCTTTAAGCAACACCGGGCGTTTATCCATATAATCGATAATTTTAATAGAATCCATTTTATTTCCCCATAATGATTTTACCAACCAACCCTAATAAAATCATGTTTAGCGCATAGGGTTGGGAGACTGTTTTTGTAGGCTCTTTGAGAATACTCAATACTAGTAAGCTCTCTCATCAAAAACCAACTTATTTACGAGCACGTGATCACACCATGCTTATTGTTAAGTTTAGTCAAAAATCATTAAACAGCAGCAAAATAAAATAAATCAATATCATCGAATGAATCGATTAGCCCTAAAACTTAACCACAACACTTATGTATTTAGCTGAACTCTGGTTAAGTTATTTAATTATTTATCACGCCAAATCATAACATTAGTTGGTTGGTCACCGACTTTAGTTGCCCTATACATCCCCGTAGTATTAAAGGGAGTGGCAATATTGCCTTTATCATCAATCGCAATGACTCCGCCGGTGCCGCCCGCGGTGACTAATCTTTGGTTGATAACCTCATCAGCAGCCTGAATAATCGATTTTTGTTGGTATTTTACTCGTGCGCAAATATCGGCTGCCACATTGTATCGAATAAAGTATTCACCATGTCCAGTTGCTGAGATAGCACAAGTGCCATTTTCGGCATAATTACCCGCACCAATCACTGGGGCATCGCCAATTCGGCCAAATCGTTTTGCCGTCATGCCGCCTGTCGAGGTTCCAGCGGCAAGGTTGCCTTGCTTATCAAGCGCAACCGCGCCCACAGTTCCAAATTTATAGTTGGCATCAAGTTGATTAACCGAGGCTTGGTAATCATGATCTTTCGCTTCAGATTTAATAATTTTTTGTTTGGCATCGAGAAGTTGGTTATATCTATGCGTGGTATCAAAGTGTTGATTTGATACAAACGTCATGCCTTGAGTAATGGCAAACTCTTCAGCACCCTGGCCATAAAGCATGACATGGGGAGATTTCTCCATCACGGCTCGAGCTAAATTAATAGGGTTTTTGATATGAGTGACACCCGCAACCGCCCCTGCAGCCATGTTGCGTCCATCCATTACGGATGCATCTAATTCATGTTTTCCATCGAAGGTATAAACCGCGCCCACCCCTGCGTTAAATAGTGGGCTATCTTCTAATACATTAATGGCGGCTTGAACGGCATCTAAACTGTCACCGCCTTTGGTTAAGATTTCATGTCCGGCATTAATCGCTTGTTGTAATTTATCTCGATAAGCTTGTTGTTGAACTTCGCTTAAATCGGCTTCGTTAATCGTGCCAGCTCCGCCATGAATAGCGATTGAAAACGGCTTATCGTCATTAGCATATACGTTAAAACTGAGCCCCATTAGTAATGAAGCGATGCCCAGTCCAGCATTAAAACGACAAAATAGTTTATTTTTCATTGTTATTATTCCTCTTAGCGTTAATTCAGCCTATTGTTTGCCTTGCGACTTTAACGCTTTCTAGCGACAATATAAACAAGATGTGTATAAATCAGTAAGTACCTAAATATTGTTAATTAATTGTTTTAGAATTAGCCTTTTTTTAATCTTAGCGCTTACTGTATTTCGCAGTAATAGCGCACCTGCGGCTAACGATTTATTAACGGTTTCCATTTCAGGGGTAGAATCCTCCCTAGAAAAGAATATTCGCTCCCATTTAGGCGCCTTACCTAAAAATGAAATTCAGCGCAGGGCATTTTTATTTACCGTTGAAGAGAATACTAATGAAGCATTAGAGTCCATGGGCTTTTATCAAGCCAAACTGGATGTCAATGTTACTGAAACAAACAAAGGCCCTTGGAAACTCAGTATCAAGGTTGACCCACAAGAACCCGTTAGATTGCAGTGGGTGGATATTAATTTTGATGGTGAAATGCTAGAGGATATCTCCTTTAGACGCTGGTTAGATGGATTAACCATCAAACCGGGAGATCCCTTACACCATGGCCAATATGAAACGGTTAAATCACAGCTAATGACGCTTGCACTGGCGCGAGGTTATTTTGATGGACGTTTTACCCGTTCAGAAATCGTCATCAATCGTGACAAAAATACCGCACAGATTAACCTTCATTTTGAATCAGGCCCTCGTTATCGGTTCGGCGATGTGACATTTGAAGGCCACACCCTCAATGATAATATCATTCAGGAACTCGTCCCATTTGAGTCGGATACACCATACGCTAGATCAGAACTCACCCACTTAAATCGAAACCTTATTGATGTTGGTTATTTTAGTAATATTAAAATATTACCTGAAGTAGAAAAAATCAATAATGGAAACGTTCCCATAAAAGTCGAATTAACGCCACGTCCAAGCTCTTCTATTGAATTAGGCGCGGGTGTCGACATAGGAAACAGTAGTGAAAGCGCGGTCGAACCAAGAATTCGTGTCACTTGGCGAACTCCGCAGGTTAATCGTTACGGGCACAGTCAAGAAACTACAGCTGAATGGTCACCGAACACGCCAAGACTGTTAACAACTTTTACTATTCCGTTAACCGATCCTTTAGACGATCAACTTAAAATAAAACTTGGGGTGTTACGTGATGAATATGGCGTGATTCAGGACTATGTCCCAGAGGACCGACAATTCGTTAATACTGGCCAACTTGAAGCTGAAAAATATCTCATTGGTGTAATTAGGCAAAGGCGAACTGAAAATAACTGGCTGTTTGGTTATTCTGTGGAAGCCATAAAAGAATTCTACACACAAGAAGATATTGATTACAAACCAAATTTTTACCTGCTTGGGATAGGTGCATCTAAAACTATTCGAGGTGATAACACCCTCGACCCTAAATCAGGGTTTCGTCAAACATACAGCCTTGAATATGCCGACCCTAATTTGGGCTCAGCTATTCGATTAGCTCGTTTGCAGGCTAAACTAAAATGGATTGATACTTTCTTCGATAAGCACCGTTTTGTTGCGCGCCTTGATTTAGGCGCTAACCTAGCGAATGAAGAAGACCTTCCTTTTATTGCGCCATCCTTAAGATATTTTGCAGGAGGCGATCAATCGGTTCGTGGTTATCGATATCAAGAGCTTGGACCGTATATCGACTATGAAAACGCGCAAGGCGGTCTTTCTCGCCAAGTGATTGGCGGACGCTATTTGATCGTGGGCAGTTTAGAATATCAATATTATTTAACCCCAACCTGGCGAGTGGCAACGTTTGTTGATGCTGGTAATGCTTTTGATACCGACCAATTTGAATCCGTCATGTCTGTCGGTGGCGGTGTGCACTGGATATCGCCAATTGGTTCAATCAAGTTAGACTTGGGCTTCGGCTTAAAAGAAACCGAAACAGTTGAGCGTTCATTCCGATTCCATTTAACAATGGGAAGTGAATTATAATGAGCTCATCAAAAATGCCGGGCAATGTTAAAGAACATAATAACAAAACAGCTGAGGTAAATGACAGCTCAGCACGTGAACTCTCGTCAAATGAAACCATGGAAAACAAGGAAAAATATCAAGCTGATGATGTAGCAATGAACAAGGCTGAAATGAATGAGTCTATTGTAAAAGACACTTTATTCATTGCCCTGTTAAAACATTTATGGCGTAGTTTTAAATTTTATACCCGAATTATTATTTACATCCCGTTATTACTATTGATTATTATTGCCTTGGTACTGGGCACTTCTATCGGTAGCAATGTGGGTATCACGATCGCAAGCCAGTTGATCCCGAACCTTGAGTTAGATTACCAATCTGGCACTATCAACCATGATCTTAAACTCAACTACGCCTTTTGGGAGATGGATGGCATCAGTGTTGAGATAAATGATCTCGCGATAGAATGGCTGCCTCGCTGCTTTATTCAAAAACAACTATGCGTTGATACCCTCAGCGCGTCAAAAGTCACTGTTGATATTCAAACGGCGTTGCTAAGCGATACGGCAACTAACACTCTTGTTGATTCACAACTCATTGATCCAGCGGTGATTTCATCAACAAAAAGCAATATCAGTGACAATGATTTATCAAAGACAGAAAATACTTCTGCTAAACAGGACCCTGTAAAATCGGATGTATCCGACTCTGATTTATCCGAGCCTAATTCATCTGAGCAAGAGTTACTTATTCTGCCTTTTGATATTTCATTAAATCATGCCGATTTAGCAGCAATTAATGTCACTGTTAACGACATGCATTTTAATGCAAGCCAATTAAAGGCTAAAGCATTCTGGACTGGACCTGATTTAAAAGTAGAACATATCAGTAGTTTTGAACTAGCTGTCATCATTCCAACGGAAGCTGAAGAACAAACCTCAGCTGCCGAGTCGGCAAATAAACCATGGCCATTAGCAGACTTACCAGAAGTGTTTTTACCTTTTAGATTATTTATCAAAGAACTCAACTCGCTAGATAGCACGCTGCAAATTGGCCAACGTAAAGACTTTTTTGAACAAATTATTATTGCGGGTACTTACATTGGCTATAATGTAGACATTAGCCAATTACATTTAAAACATACCTATGGTGATATTGACTTAATTGGTGACATTAATTTAGTCGACAACTATCGAATGAACGTCAAAGTCGAATCAAATATTGATCAAATAGCTGAATTACCCGGTTTTACCAATCAGAAGCTCACCCTAGAGTTAACAGATGATTTAAAAAAGTTAGCCATAAATGCAAAATTATCCGGCGAGACAAGACTAAATCTGCAAGCGGAAGTCGGCTTTAACCTTGCAAGTTTACCTTTTAAGGGCGAAATATCTGACAGCAAATTACAATGGCCCTTCAAAGATCCACAATACCTTGCCAACATTCAATCTTTGCAGGCACAAGGTAAAATTGATGCAATTCAAGCTAAATTGGAGGGCCAATTTATAAGCCCATTCCATCCTGAGTTAAGCATAGATTCAAGCTTGGCATTCCAGCAAAACACCCTTAAACTTTATCCCTTAAATATCAATTCTAACGCGGGTCAATTGAGCGTTGAAGGTGAGGTTGATTTCGCTGATAACATCGCCTGGCAGGCAGAAGTCATTACCCAGGAGCTAAGCCTGCAAAATGTAGCATGGTTGCAGCAATACACCACTCTGCGCAGTAAAATAAGCGGTCAATTTGCTACAAATGGCAAGGTGTCTAAAGATAAATGGCAAATCGATATTAGCGATGCGGCATTAAAAGGTCGCATGAATGGCTACCCTGTTACATTAGAAGGTCAAGTGGCTGTAAATCAAGATTTTGCAGTCAATGCGCAAAACTTAAAAGCAACCGCCCTAGGTGCTGACTTGTTCATTAATGGACGAGCGGATTCTGTGTGGGATATTGATGCAGAGCTGAATGTCCCCGATTTAAGACAATGGCTTTCTGGTAGTAGAGGAAATATCCACGCTAAGATCGAAGTATCGGGTGAAAGTAGTAACCCGATTGTGGATTTAACTGCTGAAATGCAAAATACCAGTTTTGCTGGCGCTAAGTTAGATAACTTAACACTCAAAGCGCATTACCTTCCTTTGAGCCAGCACCAATATTCATTTGCTTTAGATAATCAAAATATTGTTTATAAAGGATACACGCTCAACAGTGTGAATATCGAAGGCAAAGGCGATCAAAACCAGCAAAACACCACTTTGATAACCACTGGCGATACGACAATTAATAGTGAATTATTAAGCCAAACCAATATTGATAAGCAAACCATTGATGCCACACTTCAGCAACTTAATATCAGTAATATATTTGGTCAGTGGCAATTAGATGAACCCATAGTGTTCGCTTGGGATCAGCTTAAAAACCGCGGTAAAATTGATGCATTTTGTATAAGTCATCCCCATAATAAACTTTGCCTTACAAGCAACGTTGAACTGGGTTCTAAAGGGCAGGTAGACATTAACTTTAGTGGCAATCCTGGACAGCTTTTAGCGCCAATTTTATCTAAAAACATTAATTGGGATGGCCATGCCGCGCTCACCACTCAAATTAATTGGCAACCTAAAACTAAGCCCACAGCATTAATTAATTTCACTCTTTTGCCCGGTAACATCAAACTGATCCGTAATATCAATAATGTGGTCAACATCGATTACCAAGAGTTGGTTTTAAAAGCTTCATTGGATGAAAAACAACTAAGAACAACCATCACAGCCGATTCAGATGGTATTGCCAGTTTACAAACAGAAATTAATATCAATGTAACACCTGACAGAACCCTTGATGGTTTTATCAATATTAACTCGTTAAAACTGGAACCCTTTGGTGAATTTTTCCCGAGGCTCCAAACCCTTAATGGAGATCTATTTAGCCGTATTAACCTTGCCGGTAGCCTAATTACGCCAAATATCACGGGTAATATCAAATTAGCAGATGGGGCTTTTGCATTAACCTCGAATCCGACATTGGTTGAAAAAATCTTCCTGGGATTACAGCTTAACGGCAAGCAAGCTGAATTAGATGGTCAATGGCACATGGGTGACGGCCAAGCCATTGTCAACGGTAAACTTTATTGGCCAGAAGGACAATTCTCCGGAGACATCAATGTTAAAGGTAATAAATTAGGGGTAATTCAACCTCCGATTGCCATTTTAGATGTGTCCCCTGACCTTAATATCAACTTTACCCATCAGCAAGTGGCTGTTAAAGGTTCGGTCAGCGTGCCTTCAGGTCAAATAAAAATCATGCAATTGTCCGAAGGCGGTGTAGCAATATCGAACGATGTGGTGTTTAACGATTCAATATCTGAACTCGAAGTACAGACAAGCCCATACGCTATTGTAGCGGACATTAACATTGATGTAGGTAAACAGCTGTCGATTGACGGCATGGGCTTAACAGGCAAGCTATCAGGGAACTTAAGGCTACAACAACAAGCCTTTAAAACGCCATTATTATTTGGCGACATCAAAGTCAACAATGGCAATTATAAATTCATGGGCCAAACCTTGAAGATTAATGCCGGTGAAGTCCAGTTTGTAGGTCCTATCGAAGTACCTAATTTAAATATTGAAGCGGTCAGAGAAATTAAAGATGACGACATTACCGCCGGCGTAAGAGTGACAGGCACAGCCATGCGCCCTTCAGTTATAGTGTTCTCAAACCCTGCGAAAGAACAAGCTGAAATCTTGTCATACATTCTCACTGGTAAGGGGTTCAGTAATGCCAGTGATCAACAAAACAACTCACTGATGTTGGGAGCTGCGTTAAGTTTAGGTTCACAAGTTGATGGTGGCGCAATGCAAAACATTGGTTCAACCGCCCGTGGCGTCATTGAGCAATTTGGTTTTTCCAATGTGCAACTGGATGCCAATGATGATGGCCGCGTTGCCATCAGTGGCTATATTGGTGAAAACTTGATGATAAAATACGGTATTGGGGTGTTCAATCCTGGATACGAAATGACAGTAAGATACTATTTATTTTCACAACTGTACCTTGAAACGGTATCAGGCAGTTTAAGTCAATCACTTGATATTTATTACAGTTTTGATATCGACTAAGCAATACAGCATTTCAAATATCATAAATAACAGACACAAAAAAAGCGCCTTAAGGCGCTTTTTTTTCATCAATGCGATTATGCAAAAATGAAGTCAACATGCTCAATTAGCGGTCTGAAAGCATGACGTTGCATAGCTTTAGGCACTACTTTGATTTCTTTACCGTCAAGAACGATAGTTAAACCTTCATAGAAATCTTTGTTTTCTTGAATGTTGATGATGTCTTTGTGTAAGAACTTAATAGCGATAGGCTCTTTACCTGGACCGTAGATTACAGCAGGAACCATATCTGCATGACGTAGGCGGCGGCTCGAACCTTTCCCGATTTCAGTGCGGATTTCGGCTTTGATAGTGTAAGACATGTTAATACTCACTTAAATAATATAAAAGAATGGGCGTCATTGTTCTCGACCAACAATGACTCAAATAAAGCGCGCGGATATTACCACGAACACTTAGCACCAACAAGCTAAATTCTATCTTATCTGCTTTATCTCGGGTATTAGCTTTCTAAATCCCCCTTACAAATTTAAAACCAAGAAACATTTCCGGTGTCACCCACTCTGATGGGGCAGCCTCACACATTAAATTAACCACATGGCAACTAGCAATCCATTGAAATAAAAAAAGCCCCGACGCAATGTCTAAGCTTGTTTATCCATTACTCAGTTTCGATATAAATATCAATGTGAGTCTAATAATGGAACCCGAGGCCAGACTTACTCTTGTAGACAAAAAGTGGCACGCTTATTTTTTTAGTGCGCCAGTGATTGTGCGTTTTC